>JAYVNB010000120.1:0-5796 GCA_043759365.1 Bacteriovoracaceae bacterium
TGCCATCGCCCGGAGCGGGTGCTCTTCCTCGATCCAGGAATCGATCGGGATCACACTGAACATTGTCGTCTGCTGATTCGTCCGGCCACGCATGCGCCCAACGACAATTCGAGCTTCCAACTCTGGCGACAGAAAAATGAGCCGAAGGCGAGTTTTTCAGGAGCCTGTTAAATTGCCCGGAGAAGGAGGTGAAGTTCCTGAAAGTTAGGGATTAGAGGAAAGCAGCATAGCGACGTAACCTCAGTTGGCTCCCCCAACACAACGCCCCCGACAGGGCGGAGAAATGTAGTGCGGGTGGTAGGCTGGGTTTGATGGATCCTTTCGGACCCGCTCTTCAAGCTCGCTCGGCGTTAGGTAGTCAATGTCGGAGTGAACCTGCTTCTCGTTGTAAACCTCCTCGATGAATCTCGGCAGATTGTCAACTACGTCGAGATAAGTTTCGTAGTTGGCGAGATAGACCTCCTCCTCCTTCAGCGTCCGCATGCATCGCTCGGTCCATGCGTTGTCATACGGGTTGGCCTTCGCGGAGTTTGAAATCAAAAACCCGTGCTTCCTGAGTAACTCGACATCATCGTCGCACTGATATTGAACGCCGCGGTCGGCGTGATGGATGCAGCCGGGCCCGGGCTTTCTTGGGTCGATCGCCATCTGGAGCGCGGTCACTGCGAGATCTCCGTCGATGCGCTTGGAAACATGCCAGCCAATCACAGTCCGGCCTGGCAGCAAATTCGGATACACCCGGTGCGGGTGATCTGAATCCGTCGTCCGAACGCACGCTTGATACGTGCCTCGACATCGTATTTCTTCATAATAAGTCTCAATTTCCGCTCTCCAACGCGAACGCCGCTTCGATCAAGAAAGTGCATCATCGTCCGATAACCGCTCCTCGGATGATCCACCTGCACCCGCTCGCCTCAGTCCCGAAGGTCGGCGTCCTGGCGCTCCCGTTCTTCACGCGCTCCCTTGGGGCGTCGGTAAAATGTCGATGCCGCAAGTCAGCTCACTTCGCACGCCCTTTGGACCGAGCCAAGAACTGCTTGGTTTCGATGTACCCACTCGACCTTTTCCCGAGTGGTGAGTAGTCCTGGTGAAGTTTTTTTTAAAAGCTCGTTCTCGACAACCGACTGAGTAAGTTTCTTTTGGGTCGCCTCAAGCTCTTCTTCGAGTTCGCGAATCTTGCGAGCCTGGTTGTCGAGCTGGATCTTCCACTTGTAGATCTGGCGCTTGAAGTCGAGATCGTAGTGTTTCTTGGACTTCTAGGGGCTGCTCACTTGGGCCTCTCTTTATCACGATCCGTCAGGATCGTTTGAAAGGCCGGTCCGAGCCCCTACCCGATCAGCTCACGCTCTCCAGTGCACCGCCCGCTGTATACTGCCTACGAGGCAAAGAACCTGGAGTTCCTTGAGACCCTATTCGGATCCGGGAGCTTTCAAGACAAATGGCTCAGGAACTGAAAGTTGCCACTCATGAGCTTGAAGTGGACGTCGCGGCCTTCGAGCGCCAGATCGAGCGCTGGAAGTCTCCTTCTCGAGCAAAACCGAGGCAGAAAAAGGTAGGGGCTCAGGAAGGCTCGAGAGCGCTTTGAATCAATTGGGCCAAAGCCGTCTGCCGCTTTCGATTGTCGATTTGTCCGACCGCCATCGCAAAGGCCCTCCTTGTGCCGACAAAGATCGCAAGCCTCTTAGCTCGGGTCAGGCCCGTATAGAGAAGGTTTCTAAACAGCATATTGAAGTGTTGGCCCAGGACGGGAATGATCACGGCCTGAAACTCACTGCCCTGGCTTTTGTGGATCGTGATGGCGTAGGCAAGAGATAGCTCGGTTAAGTCATCCTTTTCGAAAACAACCCGCCGATCCTCAAGCACTGCACCCCCCGGAAAGACGACCTCGCAGGTCATCTCCTCGCAATCGACCTCAGTTACTCGGCCAATGTCGCCGTTAAACACCCCGAGATCATAATTGTTGCGCGTTTGAATGACCCGGTCGCCGGTCCGGAGGGTCTTCTCTCCGATCTGGAGTTGCCGCTTCCCGGGAGCTTCGGGGTTATGGATCGCCTGAAGGGAAGAGTTTAGGCTCAAGGTCCCCAGCGTCCCCCGCACCTGCGGGGTCAGCACCTGGATCTCAGCACCTGGGCCAAGCCACTCCGGGATGGATTTCGTATAAAGCCTGACGACGGACTGAAGAGCCGTCATTCCGAAATGAAGCGACGACCAGGGATGGACGTTTTTTAGGACGTGAAAGAGCTCGTCGATGCCGGTCTGGGCCCGGGCTAATTTTTCTAAATCGACATGTTTGAATTTATCGGGGATCAGGAGCACTGACGCCTTGACTGAGGCTTCGTCCACTCCCTCGGGTCGGTAGAGGGAGTCCACTTTGAGGCGACCGTCTTCTGTATTTTGCATGCGGCCGACCCACTCCTCGCCCCTCCGGAGGAGCGCAACACCCCTCTCGCTCGCTTGGGTGGAGTCGATCGCGGCTTTGGCTCTTTGAATAAACTGGATCTGATCTTTTGTCGCCTCATCTGCATCCACGAAAAGGCAGTCATTCCCCTCAGAAAACGCCTTGGGATAGGCCAAGGGGGAGAGGATTTTTGGAATCTGCCCTCGGTTGATTTCATGGGCAAACCGGATGATCGACGAGTCCTGGGCTTGCCTAAAAACCTTCGTCAGACTGAATCGGGCGAGGGATGGGGCTTTCAGACAATCCGAAAGCACGTCGCCGGCACCTACAGCGGGAAGCTGGTCTGGGTCTCCGATAAAAAGGAGCTGGGCGTGAGAAGGCAGCGCTTTCAGAAGAGATGCCGCAAGACTGATATCGAGCATCGAGGTTTCGTCAACGATTAGAAAGTCGCATTCGAGAGGGTTGGATTCATCCCGCTTGAACCCTCCTTTGTCGGGGGCCCACTCTAAAAGTCTATGGAGGGTTTTAGCTTCCGACCCAATCACCTCACTCATTCGCTGGGCGGCCCGTCCGGTCGGGGCAGCGAGTAAGACCTTCTTTTTCATGGCCCCCAGGAGCTGGAAGAGAACTTGGGTCGTCGTGGTTTTTCCGCACCCCGGACCTCCCGTCAGTATGGAAAACGGCTGGCCGACGATCCCGCAGACGGCCTGCGTTTGCTCGCTGCTGAGTTGAACCCCGTTTTTTTCGCAGTAGCGAGCGGTCCAGTGGCTGACCCGCTCGGGGTCGATGCTGATTTTGACTTGGGCAAGATGGGACAGAATCTTTCCCGTCGTGAGTTCATCAAAATACAAACCTTTCGAGTAATAGCAAGGCTCCGGGCCACTTTCCCGTGAGAGCGAGCGGGCTTTGACTTGGTCTGTTTTCAAGAGCAGGCCGAGGATCGAGGTGATGGAGTCTTGATCGAGAGGCTCGCGGAGGAGCTCTGGCGTTTGGGCCACGATCTGGCTCTCGGTCAGAAAACAGTGCCCGTTGTCGCGACTAGCGGAGAGTATGTGTTTGATACCCGCCTCGATCCTGAGTGCTCCAGTTCGCTCAAATCCCATGGCGAGCGCAATTTTGTCGGCAGAAAAAAAACCGATCCCATAGATGTCGTGGGCCAAGCGATAGGGGTTTTCCGAAACAATCTGGATTGCTTTTGCGCCATAAGTCTTAAATATTTTTGTCGCAAAGAGTGTGCTGATTCCATAGCCCTGGAGGAAGATCATGACGTCCCGAATGGCTTTGTGCTCATCCCAGGACACGCGAATGGTTTCTAGCTTCTTGTCTGCGATCCCTGGGACACCGAGCAGTTCTTCAATCTGACTTTCAAAGACTTCCAGCGTCCGGTCCTTGAAGTGACCGACAATCCGCCTTGCAATGGCCGGCCCCACGCCCCGGATCAGGCCCGAGCCTAAGTATTTTTCCATGGCAGCTGAGGTCGCGGGCTTCTTCTCAATTGCGACCACTGCCTTGAATTGCTCCCCGAACTTCAGATGATGGGAATAGGATCCCTGAAACTCCATCGTCGCGCCGGCGAACACCTTGATTTGGTGAACGAGGACGGCGACGAGCCTTCCAGGCTCCCTAAAGGGGGAGACTTTCAGCACCGTCCAGCCATTCTCCGGATTGTGAAACGTAATCCGCTCCACGACTCCAACGAGTCGCTCAAGATTACTGGATGAAGGTGCAGCGGAGGAATATTGCATGGGGGAGATCCGGGTCTTACCACGTCCAAAGGCTCGACCAAAACCGGTAAACCTTCCAAAGGGCAAGCTAATCCTTGCCCCTACTCCTTCGGAGTCTAGGGGCACTCGCAGCCGGCGTGTCCGGCGGCCTTTCAGAGGAGTTGGCTCAGCCATGACTCTCCGGAGGAATCTGATCGAACCGAGAAAACTGGATAGAATCCGCCTCAGAGCAGCTTGTGGCTTGAGCTGATCTGAATAGACGGTCGGTAGGATTAGACCGCCTCGGACGTCTTCGTCTTCGGGTTTGGCCGACAAGGATTACTATGATGACCGACATGTGGGGTCATAGCAATTGGCAGCCTCCGGCTCAAGGTCATGGATCTCGCGCGTAAAGTAAGCCCATCACTGGTCATTTGCGGGCCAATCAACGAATACGGATTCCAGGGATAAAGCCGGGCCATCTTTCTAGATCGCCCGAAACATCATGGGAGGGGTCCAAAAGTTTTGAAAAGAAATCCTGCGCGATAAACTCTTCGTTCATTTGATCAATCAGGAGCGGAGGAGTTCCTGATTGAAGCTGTAACCAAGCCTTTCCGCGACATGCGATCTTAGCTAGGTCGCCTAGCGAGTCTATACAGCTACCTCCAGGCGGTAGAGGATCTAGCGTCACCGCCTTTAAAAAAAGATCCTGTTTGAAATGACGAAGCATGTATTTCATGAAGAGGAAAGTCAGCCCATAGGAAGCCTCATCAACCAGAGCATGTTCCTGAATCAGTAGCGGCATCACTCTCGCTCGTCTCAATGCAGGAATCCTTCGTTCAACGGGCTCTTTACCCTTGGCTGCTTCCTCAATTACTTGTGCCGCACCTTCCTGGAACCAAATCGGCACACCAGCGGGATCCAGTAATGCATGCGTGAGTTCATGTGCCAGAATCGATTGGGCCGCGCGTGTGGTCCTTTCTGAACAGTCAATCCAGATCAACCCGCCGTTTGGGTCATCAGGACTAGCCTGGTAGTAGCTTCGGTAAGTGAGTAAATCCTGACGGAAGTCATTGACGAGAACAACGACGTGGCGAGCGCCAACGTCATCTCGCCAGTTGGGAAAAAAGTGGTTCAGCGCTCGACTCGCATCAGAGGATGGTAAGTCTAAAGCAGACCGGAAAGTCCTACTGAGAGAATCGGCGTCGCCGCCAACGTGACGAGCGCAACTTCGGGCTGCGTCCGCAAAAATGCGGACTTCGACATTCGGAGTCCGCAAGAGTGGGAGCGTAGGAAATCGTTCACTCCTCCACGAATCCGTTTGCATCAAAGGCTCTTTGGGATAATCGGAGGTTCCCGTCTCAGCCGCAATTGCGAGGGGCTCGAGCAAAAATGGGCCGGGTCCGCTGGACGACCAGAAGTGCAGTAACAAAGTAGCGCCCAGGACAGCTCCCGGGCGCCACTTAAACTGCTTTTTCGTGGTCGTCAGGTCATTCGGCATTGTGGCTTGCGACGTAAGCATTGCATGCGTCGGTGTAGGCCAAATCAAGGCCAGATTTAAGTGTCGCCAAGGTGTCATGATCCCGCCCCAACTGATGCAGGTTCAAAAGGCGCGGCATAATCGATGAAGCGAATGGAAACGGAAGTGATGAGACTCCAAGGCTCATGTTATTCCAGAATGCGCTGGATTTGCCT
>JAYVNB010000121.1:0-16957 GCA_043759365.1 Bacteriovoracaceae bacterium
GTCGATGTCTCGGGCGTGATTGAGCTCATGCATGAAGGTGCAGTAAGCATAGGAGCTAGCGCCGTCGCTCGGGAGCCTCAGAGCGCTCATACCCGCGAATTGGCCCTCATGGAGGCCCAAGGTCTGGCAGTTTCCCTGAGATAGGGTCACCGCTCGGTTCGAGGAGCAGGCACCGGCTCCAGCGCCACATGCCGCTTCAATGTCGCTTGTGCAATGAACTCGGGCACGACCCGTGTCGATCGGCCGATCGGATGGGCTCCATGCCCAAGCCCAAGCAGAGGCGCCCAAAAGCAGGGAGAGGCTTCCCGCAGTCAGCAGAACCATCAACTCGCTTCGTGAACTGGGCAGGAACTGGGTCATTTAACTTCACCACATCTCTGCGTCCGTTCTGGGGAAATCCGCAGATTCGCACGCCTCTGTGCAAGGCCCCTGCCTGAGAAGGCTCGGCGATCCGCGCCCCCCTCAGACGTCCTCTCGCGGACGAGCGTCCCTCCGGTGTCGAAGTCTTGATCAGGCGTCGAGATTATCGACAAAAAAATCCATGAAATTAACAAGATAGAAATCCTATCGCTTTCAGGCACTGCTCTGACACTCAAACGCCCCGCCCACGACTTAAATTGAAGGCGGGTTCTGGGAACACCGATACACTAGACAGGTATGCATGAACGCTGGGAAAAGCTGCTTCAGAAACTGAGACTGAGAACCGCGCTCGTGATCGGCGTCAGCCATCTGGGTTTGGCCGTTTCGATCTACGCTTTGATCGAGCTCCGCGCCTCGGGCGCTCCCGTGCATTTGGTCTACACCCTGGCTCTGGGTGTCGTAGGGATCTACAGCGGACTCGTGCTCGGGCTCGCGTTCGTCGTGCTCCCGATCCTTTCCTGGGTCAGGACAGCTAGAAAGCTGATGAACTGGAAGGAATGGATCTTGGATGAGCTGCCGACGATCCTTGCCCAAGTTCCGAAATGGATCGATGCCTTTCAGGAAGTTCGGGGCGCGATTTTTCCGCAGAGTCCGGCACAAACGCCTGGCACCGCTCCGTCTCCCGCGGCCGGACCCCTCGACACCGGAGCAACCGTGGTCCTGCCGGAATAGTTTTTTCAGGATTTCGAATCAGGCTGTCGGATCGTCGGGATTGACACCGCGATTCATCGCGACTGCAAGTCCCAGCCACTGCAACTCGACCAAGGCCGGCATCCAGGCCAAGGGAGTGGCCCCGTAAATTCCAATGGTATGCGCAGCCTTGATCTCGGAGTTTCGAGGATCATTCGGAAGCGAGACATGCCAAATCGTGTCGGATTTGAGCTCGCTGAAACGGGGTCCATGGAAATACTCTTCGCTACCGAAAACGCGAACCGGTACGCGTGCCATCTCCATGAGCTTGAGGCCGCCCTCTTTAGCGAGCCACTCCCCTTCGAATTCGCCGAGGAGCACGGAAGGGCCTTGGCCCGCGCGCGAACGGAGCAACTCAAGATCGGGATCGCCGATCGAACGGAGCGCGTCCCACTCCTCGACGCATTTGGCGCCCAAGAGCAAAGTGGTCACAGCGCAGATCGCGCCCGTAACGGAAACCGTGTGGGGCTCGACGGTCTCCTGCGGGACTGTCGTCAGCACGTACTTGGCGGCTTCGACCACTTTGGCTCCCTCGCCGGCGACAAGGATCGTGAAGGCCCCCATGCGCTCACAAAGGGCGAGCGCTTCGGCGGTGGGCTTGGAGCCGCCCCGGTGGCTGAACCCGAATGCCCAATCCCCTTTTTGAGGGACCACTTCAAGACCGATGCTCATGCTCGAGCAAGCAATCACCGGGGTACGGACGCGATTCTTGTCGCGAATCAGGGCAAAGGCGACCAAACGAGCCGCAAAATGACTGCTTCCCAAGCCGAAAAGCAGGATGCGCTTAGGACTCTCGTGCGGAAACTCGCGGCTCGAGACTCCCGATACCCGCTCGGCGATCCTGGTCCAGGCTTCACGCTGGGACCGGAGGGTTTGCTCGACGACACTCGTTTCACTTTCACTCATTCGATTTTTTCCAGCTTTCCGCCAACTCTTGGAAGAGGTGGACTTGGCTCACGCAGGATTTGCGGAGATCGCTCACGAGCAGACTCTCGTTCTCACCGTGAGCATTGGTGTAAGGGTCTTCGACTCCGACCAGGAGCGCAGGAGCGCCTCCGAGGGCATCGGCGAAGGGCTTGACGAACGGAATCGAGCCACCGCAGCCGATCATCAGGGGCTCTACTCCGTATCCGGCTTTCATCGCGCGTCGTGCAGCGTCGAACGCGGGACCCGTGGGGTCTGTCGACCAGGATCCGTTGGTCGAATCGCCGCTTAACTTCACTTCAAGTCCCCAGGGTACGGACTTTTTCAAATGTGCGCGAAGGAGCTCCATCGTCTTCTCCGGATCCATGTCCGCAACAAGCCGAAGAGTCACTTTCGCCCAGGCCGAATCGTTGATGATGTTGCCGGCCTGTTTTCGCGAAGAAGCTTGGATCGCATTCACGGTCAGGCTCGGGTACCGCCAGAGCTGGGCGATCGGACTCGGGCCTTCTTGGAGAAGGTGAGCACCCTCGACCATCCCGCACTGCTTGCGGAACTCAGCCTCGCGATAGGGAAGCTTCTTCATTTCGGCTTCTTCCGCCGCCGAGAGTGGACGTACTTGCTCGCGGATTCCGGGCACCGCGATGCGGCCATCGTCGTCGACCAAGGTCGCCAGCAGCTTTGAGAGTGCCATTGCGGAATCGGGGACCGGACCACCCCACATCCCCGAGTGCACGCTCTTGGTGAGGGCGCGCACTTCGATCTCAAGTCCGACCAGACCGCGCAGCGCGATGGTCAAAGCCGGAACGCCACAGTCGAAGTTCGTGGTGTCAGTGAGGACCAGGATATCGGCGTCCAATCGACTTCGGAAAGTCTTCAGGAAAAGGGGCAGATGCTCACTGCCGGTCTCCTCTTCTCCTTCGATCACGATCTTCACGTTGACCGGAAGCTCTCCGACCGTCTTCAGATACGAGTCGATCGCCGAGGTATGCACGACGATACCTGCTTTGTCGTCGGCCGAACCGCGCGCGTAGAGCCGCTCACCGCCTGGCCCGGGCTTTAAGGTCGGCTCGAAGGGAGCAGATTCCCAGAGCTCTTCACGCCCGGGAGGCTGAACGTCATGGTGGGCATACAAAAGGAGCGTCGGTTTGCCGGGCGCGCGCAGTCGCTCTCCGTAGACATAGGGATGAGCTCCCGGGACTTCCAGGATCTCAACGTTCTCCAGGCCGCGGGATCGCAATAGATCGGCGACCGCTTCGGCACTTTTGCGCACCTCAGCAGGCGGAAAGCCATCAAAGCTGACGCTCGGGATTCGAACGAGTCGCTTGAGGTCTTCCAGATATTCTTCGAAATGATTCTGACAATAAGTGATAGCGCGGGAGGACATGTCTTGCTCCACGTTTAAAGGCTCCGCGCCCGTCTTGACAACAGAAATTCCAAAAACTAGGTTCGAAGACTGATGGCCACCCACAGCAGTACCCGCATCAAGCTCAACGCCTCCTTCTGGAAACATCAGAGCTGCGTCCCCTTTTCGGAAGACGTGATCCCTTCCAGCTTGTTCCTAAAAAACCGGCATTTCTTAGTCTTCGACGTGGAAACCCAACGATTGGTGCAGGACGTCGGGGGCTGGGACCACATCGATAAACTCGGCGTGTCAGTCGCTTGCGCCTACGACTCCAAGACTGACGAGTTCATGGCCTTCAAGGAGGATGAACTCGGAAAGCTCATCGACTTGATGTCGAATCGATTGGTCATCGGCTACAATATCCGCGGCTTCGACATCCCCGTTCTGGCTCCTTATGGATTGAAAGCCGGCAAGCTCGACGTCTTCGACATCATGTATGACCTCGAAGCTCTGACCCGCCAACGCTACCTCAAGCTCGAGGCCGTGGCCCAAGGCACGCTCGGCACCGGTAAAACAGCGGATGGACTCATGGCGGTCGAATGGTGGAAACAAGGGCAGATCCAAAAGCTCATCGACTACTGCACCATGGACGTGAAGGTCACTCGAGATATTTTCAACTTTGGCCGGCAGAACGGCTTCGTCAGGATCCAACGTTCGGAGAACTCAACTCCCACGGACGTGAAAGTCCAGTGGTCCTAGGATATTTTCTTTTCTTCATCTCGGGCAACTCCGAGTAGTCGGGCCGCTGGGTTGAGCGGACGGGTGATGTCGAAGCGTCGGGAACGCTTTGATGCGGGAATAGGAAAAAAAAATACCGGAAAAGCAGGCAGCGCGGAAAATGCGAAGAAATGCCTGTTTTTTAACTGCTTCGCGGCACGGCTCCCCGACTTCACGCGCTTCCGGCGCACGCCAGCCCGCTGGGCTGGCGTCTGACGATGCACGCGCTTCCGGCGCGGGCATTCCACAAGGAATCTTTAAAAATACATGCGCCGCGTCGTGACAGACGCGTTTTTAACCTTCAGACTCAAAGGTATCCAAGGATCGGATTTTCAGAACCCAAGGATGGGTTTTCCTCTTCACTCCAAAAACACATTGAATGCGCGACTGACCGAGTTCGGCCACCCCGATGGGCTCCGGCACCCTTGTTTTTCGAGGATGGAGCCGTCGAGCCGAACCAGGCGGGCCCTGACGGGATAGAGGCAGCCGCCGAATGTACGGGTGTCCGAAGCGAGCTGCGATCCCAGCTCCGCCAATTGGACTCGAGCATCATCGGCAGAAACCAAGGTTCTCGGGCTAGCCGCCGCGGGACCTCGGTTGAGGATCTGTGGGTCCTCGCTCGGACTCCAGGCGCGGATCTCCGGCTGGGTGCGGACGCGTGCAGCCCCCGGATCCCGGGCATTGACCGTGAGAACAAACGAAACGGGACCTGCCCATTTCCGACTAGGCCCCCCGAACTCGAAGTAACCTTCGACAAAGGGGGACTGCGGCTTCAAACCTTGGAGGGCTTCAAGCGCAGGCTGATTATGAAGACTGCCGCACGCTCCCAGCGCAAGCGCCGAGACCAGGATAACAGGCGAAACCCAGTTCCATCCGATCCACAGGCTCCTTCGACTCGACGACGATGCGCTGGAAGTCGATTTACTGGAAGTCATCGGCGGGCCTCACGGGTTTCGCGATCAAGCGAGACGGTCAAAGGGAGCGGAAGCTTGTTCGCACATGCCAATTGATCCGGTTCGATCAAGGCAGGCAGCTCGCACCCGGGCGGAGAAATTTTAGCTGCGATGACGGAGGAAACCGCCCATCCCGCTTCCGAATAGGTCCCCGGACTGCACTCCGGATCCGCGGCCAATCCGAGGCAACTCAAGAGCAGCGGCCAAGGCTGTTCGACCTTAGCTTTCTCCAGCTCGCAGGGAGCCCAAGTCTGAGCGATCAAACGCGTGATCTCGAATTTCGCCCTCGTCGGACTTTGACTCACTAGTCGGATGAAGCCTGCACCGAGACGGATGAGCGGCTTTCCTTCGGGATCTTCGGTGAGGACTCCCACTCCACGATAAGCGAGGTCCGGCTCCTCGGAAGTAGGAGGACGCTGCAAGCGGACTTCCCGAACCCGGGACTCCATCAAGACCCAGGCGCGATCCGGGATCCGCCAACGGTTCTCGAGGGTCCATGCCAGCAACCCCTCTTTCGATTCGTGAAAAAGGGACATGGCCTTCTGCCAATCGTGGGAGGTCGGAGTCTCGGTTTGAGGACCCGCTCCGAAGAGCTCAAAACTCGAGCAGATCCCGTCCTTCTGCATGGACCCATGCGAAGTGACGGCTCGGCGGATCTCGGCAAGCCGCTCTCGTGCCCCGCCCGGTTCCTTCGCTGGCGCCAGGCTCTCGTAAGGATCGGCGTCATCTTTCCTTTTTTGGGCGTTCTTCGAGCCACTCTTCGAGCCACTGAGGCGTTCAGCGGCTTCCGAGCGGGAGTGTTTTCGCCCTTCCGGCTCGTGATGCTGGCTTTCGGCGACATGGGTCACCGTGGGAACCGACTCCTTGCCGATGCCCAAACTCGAAGGATGGCGCTCCATCAAACGGTAGATTCCGTAGGAAGCGGCGAGAACAGCGGGCACCGAGAGCAGTGCAACGGGCAAAGAAGGAACGCGCATCCTGCGCATAAGGGTACTCCTCAATTCCAAGTTTAAGGCTAGCTGCGAAAAAAAGAAGAGAAAAGTCAGCTTTCCCACCGCGCCGCCAAGCCGCTGACGAAAACGACAAGCGCGCGCTGCCGTGAAACCTCCTCCCCTGCTGACAGAGCAACTCTTCTCGGCTATCAAAGAGGGACATGAAAACCTTCCTGCTGATCCTCGCCCTAACCGCTGCGTTTCCCGCATGCAAATCAGCTCCGCACTCCTCATCTGAGGGCCAGGCCCCCGAAGACTCGACCTTTCAAGTCCCGAGCGATCCGGGACTGGAGACGCTGGTGATCCTGGGCACGAACGACATGCACGGCGCGCTTTCCCCACTCGAAGCGAAGTCCCGCGAAACAGGCTCAAGCGCAGCGATACCCTATGAACGCGGAGGCGCCGCTTACTTGGCCTCGCACGTCCGTGCGCTCCGCGCGCAGTATGGAGACCGACTGCTCCTGCTCGACGCGGGAGATTGCTTTCAGGGAACTCTCGAGAGCAACTTCGAGGAAGGAGCGCCGATGGTGCGCCTCCTCAACTCGCTGGACTATGGCGCAGCCGCAGTCGGCAATCATGAGTTCGACTACGGCCCGGTTGGACCCGAGGGCTCTGCGGGAGACCCCCTCGGCGCACTGAAAGCTCGGATGAGCGAAGCGCACTATCCCTACGTGGCTGCGAATATCGTCGAGAAAGGCACGAAAAAAATGCCGCCTTTCCCGAACACGAAGCCCAGCGTCCTTCTTCAAGTGGGCCGGGTCAAAGTCGGCGTGATCGGTCTGACAACTTTGAACACTCCGACCACCACACGCCCCGATCACATCCGGGAGCTCTCCTTCACGAGCCTGAAGGAAGCAACGCTCCGGGAGTCCAAAAAACTTCGCGAGCAAGGCGCCGAAGTCATCGTGGTGACCGCGCACGTCGGCTTGTCCTGCATGCCGGGGCACGCGCGGGCGGGCCAGCGCCTGTGGAAACAAAGCGATCCGCTCGGTCCTTGCGACGAGGACGGTGAACTCGTCCGCTATCTCAATTCGATCCCTTCTGGAACCGTGGATGCGGTGGTGAGTGGCCACTCGCATACCCTCGTTCACCACTGGGTGAATGGGGTTCCGGTCGTCCAGGCGGGCACCCGCAATCAGTACTTCAACCTGATCTACCTGACTTTTGACTTGAAGGAGCACAAGCTGATTCCTGCTCGAACTCAAATCGAGGGCCCGGTGCCCGTCTGCCCGAAAGTCTTCGCCAAACAAGGCAACTGCGACGGGGACGCCCCTCCCCCGAACGGGGGACGAGGCGCTTTGATCCAAGCCACTTTCCACGGCCAAAAAATAGGCGCCGATCCCGCCACCGAGACCCTCCTTCAGCCGACGTTCGCCGCCGTCGCCGAAGCCAAGAAACGGGTACTCGGGCAAGCTGCCCACTCGGTCGAGCATCCCCGCGGGTGGACAGAATCCGAAATGGGAAACCTCGTTTCGGACGCTATGAGACTTCAGACCGGCGCCGACTTCGCCTTGGTGAACGCTGGAGGTCTTCGCGCCCCTTTCGAGTCAGGGCCGATCACGTACGAGGAACTGTATCGAACGCTCCCGTTCGACAACTTCATCTCAATCTTGAAGGTCACGGGCAAGGAGCTGAAGCTGATCCTGCGAGTGGCCGAAAACGGGTCCAAGGGATACTTCCCAGTCTCGGGATTGAAGTTGAGCCTCCTTCAACTCGGCGCTTCAGCCCGCTCCGAGGACCTGGATCACAACGGAAAGATCGAACTTTGGGAGACCAATCGCCTGATCGGAGTCACCTTTGAGGATGGGCGCCCGATCGAGGACAAAAAGACCTACCGGCTGGCGACCTTGGACTTTCTCGTGCTCGGCGGAGACGATCTCGGCTGGCCGATGTCTCAGATCCCCCAGGAACGAATCGAAATGGCCGCCGGCGGCATGCTGCGGGACGCCGTCGAAGCCCATCTCCACAAACTCGGTGTAGTCAACGCAACGGACGCCCCATTGATTGATCCTGCCCACCCCAGGATCCTCTTCGTCAAGGAAGCCCCACGCACCGGAAAAACGGGTAAAAAAAGTGGCAAACGTTCTCGACGGAAGCGGGTAAGATAGATTTCTGGGGAGAAGGGGCTCCTCCGAATCAGCCTCCCCTTATTCAGGAGACTTCATGGCACGCCATCCATCCGGATCCGAAGCGCTGGGTTTCATCGACCAACTGATGAAAAAGGAGTTTGAATCCAATCGCCGGGTCCTGAGCTTCGAGGAGTACTTGCACGTCGTCGGCGAAAATCCCGACCGCCATCTCCGTGGCTCGGCCAAGTTCCTCACAGACATGATGGACCACTACGGTCGCGAGTCGCTCGACAACCCGGCCGGAGGCAGCCCGCTCACCCGCTTCAAAGTCTTCGACCAGGCCTACAACGGGTCCCGAAAGATCGTCGGACAGGAGCTGGTCCAGGATCAGATCTACAGCGCGCTGAAGACCTTTACCCGGCAGGGTCTCAACAACAAGCTACTGTTGCTCCACGGTCCAAATGGCTCAGCCAAAACTTCGATCGCCCACGGCCTGATGGCCGGAATGGAACGCTATTCGAAGGAGCCCGAGGGCGCGGTGTATTCAATCAACTGGATCTTTCCGGTCGACAAGATCACCAAGGGTAGGATCGGGTTAGGAGACTACGCCCCTCGCGAAAACCTCACCAGCTTCGCCAAGCTCCCCGATGACGAGATCGTCGCGCGGATTCCCTGCGACCTCCACGACCATCCGCTGCTTTTGCTGCCGGTCGAGAGCCGCCGCGAGTTCCTCGAAAAACTCTTGGGGCAAGACCGCCTGGGTGAGATCTGGGGGCAGATGCCGCACTACCTCACCCAGGGCGCGCCGTCTCATCGAAACAAGCAGATCTTCGATGCACTCTTGACCGCCAACGGGGGCGACCTCCGCAAAGTGCTCATGCACGTGCAAGTCGAGCGCTTCTATTACTCAAGACGCTACCGCGAGGGCTTGGTCACGATCGAGCCCCAACTCCACGTCGATGCCCATGCCCAGCAACTGACCCAAAACCGCAGCATCGGAGCACTTCCGCCCGCGCTCCACGGATTGAACCTGTTTTCGCTCTCCGGCGACCTGATCGAGGGTAATCGCGGAGTCGTCGAGTTCTCAGATCTCCTCAAACGACCAGTCGACTCTTTCAAGTACCTGCTCGTCGCCTGCGAGACCAACGCGGTGAACGTGGGATCCACGATCGCCCACTTGGACACCGTGATGATCGGCTCGACCAACGAGCTTCAGCTCGATGCATTCAAGGAGTTTCCTGACTTCAACAGCTTCAAAGCCCGCATCGAGCTGATCCGCGTGCCCTACCTCCTCGAAGTCCGCAAAGAGCAGGAAATCTACCAGCCCGATCTGGAGACGATCCGAAAAGAGAAAAGCGTCGCGCCCCACGTCGACTGGACGCTCGCGCTCTGGGCAGTCCTCACTCGGCTCAAGAAACCCAATTCCATCAATTACCCGCCCAATATTTCCACCCTGGTTTCGAACCTCACTCCGCTCGAAAAAGCCAAACTCTACGACACGGGCGAGATGCCGATGTCCCTGGCTCCCGAAGAGCGTAAGGTCCTTCGCTCGAGCCTGAGGAGAATCCGGGAGGAATACACGAATATTCCCTACTACGAAGGCCGCATAGGAGCTTCCGCCCGCGAAATGCGCTCGATTCTTTTCTCCGCCGCGCAGAATCCCGACTTCAAAGCGCTGACCCCGCTGGCTGTGATGCGTGAAATGGAGGAGTTCGTGAAACGCGTGTCCGAGTACGAGTTCCTCAAGCAGGACGTGAAGGACGGCTACCACGACGCCCAGGAGTTCATCGCCGTCACCCGCAACGAATACCTCGCCAAGATCGACCGTGAAGTGCGCGACTCGATCGGCCTCTACGAGTCCACCCAATGGGAGGACTTCCTCAAGAAATACGTGGGACAGATCTCGCTCGTGGTGAAGAAGGAGAAGCAGAAGAACGCAATGACCGGCAAGATGGAGGATCCGGACTTCACCCTGATCTCCGAATTCGAACGGATCGTCGAGGCTCCGAGCGATGGTCCTCAGCGCGACTCCTTCCGCCAGAACATCATCTCCCAAGTCGGCGCATGGTCGCTCGACCACCCCGGTACTCCCATGGTCTATGCGAAAGTGTTTCCGGAGTTCTGGACCCGTCTCGAGAAGCACTACTACGAGTCCCAGAAAGCGCTTTTGACCAAAATGCACAACGCGCTTCTGATTTACGACCCAGAGGATGCTTCGGCGGGCGCCACCGAGGAGGGCATGAAGCTCGCCCGCAAAACCGTTGAAAACATGAAAAAACGCTTAGGTTACTGCGACGATTCGGCCAAAGAAGTGATCACTTTCCTGATGAGCAGCCGCTATTGACCACGCTCCTCTTGACCCAAACGGTGGGTTCCGGATAGTACCGGTCAAGAATTACCGATGGCCAATGTCACACACGACCTGAAAGAAGACAGCTACCTCGTCACCTACGATGTGGGCCCCAATCAAAACGGGGTCCGCTTGGACTCGTTCCTCAAGGAACGCTACCGGAGGCGCTCCCGCGAACAGATCAAGCGGGCGATCGACGAAGGTGCGATCACCGTGAGCCGGAACCAGGGACCCCATGTGACGATAGGGCGCCTGAAGCCCGGTACCAGCCTCATCGCGGGTGACGAAGTCCTCGTGCTCTCCGAGCGCAAACCTGAGCCTCCCGTCTGCTTCGACTACAAAGTGATTTTCGAGGATGAGACCCTGTTCGTGATCAACAAGCCGGCGAACCTCCCTGTCCATCCGGCGGGACGCTATTTCTTCAACACCCTTTTGGTTCACCTCCGCACCGAAGGCCACACCAACCCGCTCCGCGCCGGGCGCGAGTACTTCCTCATCCACCGCATCGACAAGGAGACCAGCGGGATCCTCGTCCTGACCAAGGACCGCGCGGTGGCGGCCCACCTCACGCGCCAGTTCGCGGAGCGCACCACCGAGAAGACTTATCTCGCTGTGGTCCGCGGAACACCGCCCGAAACTTTCGAAGTCAACTTGGCGATGAAACGGCAGACGAACTCGCTGATCAACCTCAAAATGATGCTCGCCCCCGAGAGCGACGGAGGCTCCTCGGCGTTCACGGCCTTCAAGCGCCTAGAAGTCGCCGGTGGGTTTTCCGTAGTTGAGTGCTACCCGAAAACCGGACGGCAGCACCAGATCCGCCTTCACCTCGAGGCGGCCGGGCATCCGATCGTAGGCGATAAGCTGTACGGACTTCCCGAGGCCGAGGCGCTGCGATTCTATGAGCGCCAGCATCTCTCTGCTGAAGCCATGGCTGCCATGCTTCTACCGCGGCACGCCCTCCATGCGGCTGGCCTGACCTTTGAGCATCCGCTGACCGCCCAAAGGATGCGCTTCCGGAGCGAGCTCCCCCAAGATCTCGCCGACTTCGTCAGCCTGCATCGCGGCTTGCCGACGGAAGCCTGACACGGAACACGGTCCCTGAGCGCGAATTCCCCTCTTCGCGACACCGGCTCTCGACTTCGATGGTTCCGCCCAAGCGATCGAGGGCCGCTTTTACGAGTGGCATCCCGAAGCCCGTGCCACCCTCTCCTTGGGTCCCCGGACGATGCGTCTCGCTTTCAGCTGAAAAAAGCTTTGAAAGAAGGACCGCCGGAATTCCGATACCCGCGTCCGAAACGGAGAACTCGATGGCACCCGCTACCCGGCGCACCGCCAGATCGATGAAGCCGCCAGGATGCGAGAACTTGATCGCATTTGAAACCAAGTTGCCGAGGATGCTGTGCTTGAGAGCCACTTCGTCCGCGAGCACATAGGCCTCCACTTCCGTGAGCTGATTCTCCGAACGAAGCTCAAGTTGTTTTTCGCGAAGCGAATGGCCGAAAAAGAACTTCAAATGCTCCAGCGTGGCGGAAATTGCGACGGGAACCGGCTTCAGTCCCGACTTGCCCGACTCGATCGCCTGGAGCTCGCGGATTTTACCTAAGAGGAGCTTCTGCTCGACGGCGGCCCGCTGGACTGCTAGCCACGCTCGATCCCCCTCCACTGCTTTGATATCGGCCCACGACAGGATGACTGAAAGCGGGTTCACCAGATCATGGCAAACCGACTGGATCAGGCTCCTGAGGCGGTCCCTCTCCAGTTCTCCGATCACGGCGCGCTCTTCGGCAGCTCTCGTGTATTTAAGACGCTGAGCGAGAGCAAAAGAGAATAGGACTGTCTCCGCGAAAGCGCCTAGCTTGAGTGCTCCTTGCCCGAAGTGCATGCTCCCCAACAAGGAATAGGACGATGCCAGGAAAAGAAGTGTCGTGGCTGCCAAGATGGACCAAGCCACCAAGAAAATCCGAGCCCGCGCGACTCCAGCACGCGCCAACAGGATCGCAACGGGCGTCAAGGTCAGAACAGTGGACACGATCGTGAAATCCCCGAGATACTCGA
Organism: Bacteriovoracaceae bacterium; assembly: GCA_043759365.1. Lineage (GTDB taxonomy): Bacteria > Bdellovibrionota > UBA1018 > UBA1018 > UBA1018 > JAYVNB01. The sequence goes on from JAYVNB010000121.1 coordinate 12,573, forward strand.
AGAAAGGCGCAATAGAAGGATAGAACGGCCACGGGTTCATTGCAGCCACCCAGAGCGCTAAGCCGGCTTCTACGGTCAGGAGTCGATCCGTCCGCGGAAAGTGCTTCTTGATATCGAGGAATCTTCGGAAAAAAGCGCTTCCCCACACCACGGCAAGCACCGCGATCCCGGTCTGATACCGCCCCAGAGGAACGCAGCCATCCATGATGGCCAGAGTCAGTCCCAAGCTCACTTGGAACAGGAGGTACTCGAGATAGAGGGGTTCGCGGGTATTGAGCCAGATCAAGGCATTGAAAAATAGGAGCGCGATCACCCCTCCGTAGTAGAGTGCGAGCCAAATCCGCGATCGTACCTCAAGCTGGAAAAAATCCTTTTGACCGACCAACTCGAAATCCACTCGATGAACCGAGTGGACTCGGACAACGAACACCGCGGACGATCCGGCTTCGAGACGCATCGGAAACATCGGCTGACGGGACTCAACTCCTCGTGCCGGGGAAACACTTTTTCCGTGAAACAATGCTTCTCCGGTGCGTTCATCAAACACGTTCAAGTCGACTCGCCCGACAGACTCCGGAAATACGACGAGATTGACGTCCTGAGCCGAATTCGAAGCGTTGGACACTCGGAAGCGGATCCAGATCGGATGCGAGACATAGCCGAAATAGGCACCGACCTGCCCCCCCGGGCGATCGACCACGAAGTCTGAGGACTGAAGCTGGGGGGCATCAGGCACCCCTGGATCCAGCCACTCGGTCCAAGCCGACGACGGAATCCGAAGCGCGTCGCCATCGCGAGGAAGCTCCACTGGAGGAGGCTCAGCATGAACGCTATCCGACGTTCCCCCCACCCAAAGGAGTAGCGCGCCTATCAGGGTCAGGTGACGGAAAGAAATCATGAAGGAGCGAACTCTCAACCTGTGAACCCCTCAGCCGGAAGCAGGAGTGCTCGAAGGAGTGGCAACCGGAGCAGGTTGCACCGGCGCTGCCTCCGACTTCCAACGACTATCCGTTCGTGGGACTAAGTGCGCGGGATGGAGGCGATAGTAATCTCTCAAGACGTCTCGCACGATCCCCAAGTCCCTCAGCTGGGGCACGCCAGCGAACGAACTGAACCCGTCACCGCCGGAGGACAAAAAGTCGAGCGTCACGATAGTGAAAGTACGGGACGCATCCGGCTGGACCCCCGTGGCCGAATCGAGCAGCACTTCGCCGCTGATCGTTTCAACGTGGAGCAGTCGTGCATGGGCATCGACTTGGTCGATTGCGTTCGCGCAATTGACTTCAAACAATACTTTCAGACCGCTTTGCATCAAGGCCCCGTACTTTCCGCAAGTCTCGATCGAACGTTGCAGGAGCTTCAGAAGATTGGAGACCGGCAGCGGCCCGAGCACCACTGCTTTGTTCCCGAACGGAAGCACGCGGAACAAATCCTCGTAAGTGATATCGCCTGCCAGCAGGTTCTGTCGAATCCCTCCGGTATTCATGAACGATACATCCGCCCCTGAAGCCAAGCGAAGCGCGTCCGTCAATTGATCGGCCAAAGGACTTTCAAGAGTCCGATCCTTTTTGATGTCACCGTGAGCCTGCCCCAACACTTCACCCGCGACGGGAGCGACGTCCTGGCGAGCGGCATCGATCAAAGTCTGGATCTCGGCCGTCGGGAGAACTTCCCGGCCCTCCAGGGCAACCGAGACGGATCCCGTCGCTCCCGCCGTTGCGACACAAAAGTCATGCGCCGCCGGTACGCATTGGCCGGCCTTCAACTGCAGTCCCGAGATCACGCGCATCTTCGAGTTCACCAAGGCCTGAGCGTCCTGGTTCCAGACCAAGTCGATCCGACCGAAGTTCACGCCGTCTGCGCCGTCCTGGATGATGGGCACGCCCCCTTCAATCACTTTTTCGATTTGATGGGTATGTCCAGCCACGATCGCATGCAGAAGGTTCGGGCCGTGCGCGGTGATCGCGCGGACCAGGTCCTTAGCCACGCCTGCGCCATTATGGATCAACAGGATGAACAGATCGGCGCGGCCGTCAAGCTCGTGCCGGACTTCCAAGTAGGAGGACACTTCATCCCTGAAACAAAGATCAGACACGTTCTGCATCGTCGTTACCATCGCGGTGTCGAGGTAATCGATCCCGATCAAGGCCACTCGCACCCCCGCGACGTTACGGATCAGGTAAGGCTGGAGAAACTCCGGACGCTTCGCATTCTCCCAAGCGATCAATCCGTTCGGATCAGTCGGAACGCAGCCCTTGCTTTCGACTCCCAAAACCTGGCCGCTGACCCGATCTTTCAGGGAGTCCCTGAGGTAGGTGTTAGCCGAGACCAGTCCAAAACTCGGATGGGTTTGGACGAGCTTCTCGAGCGCACCGCGCGGGTTCTGATCCGTCAAACCCGGAATCACCCGATCATAGAGCCAACCCACCGGTCCGAAATCATAGTCGTGATTGCCCGGAACGACCGCATCGTAGTTCAATGCGCTCATGGCATCGAACATGAGTTTTCCTTCGTTGTAGTTGCTGATCAGGGTGCCCTGAAATTGATCGCCCCCATCCAGCAGAAGCACACCCGCTCGATCCGCGAGCTGATCCCTCAAACCTTCCCGGATCGCCTTGACGGTCCCCCCAAGCAGGGACAGGCCCCCGCTCTGGGAACGGTCGGGGGCCATTTTCGGTTCGACTCCCCCATGGATGTCGTTGGTCGCTAAGATCGTGATGAGTGTTTCGTTGGGCTCGATCGAGATCGAGCCCGATACCGTTACGGCAGAGGCGGCGCTCGCGGGCAGCTGAGGACTGGCCACGCCGGAGCGGGACCCACTGCAAGCACTCAAGTGAAGCGATGCGCCAGCGAACAATATCCAGGACAAATAGGATCGGACAGTCATCAACTTCTCCCAGACAAAAGGTTCATTGCGCCGGGGGAGGACTTAACAACCCGGGACAAAGAACACAACGCGTCCTAAGGAGAAGAATTCTTGCTCAAAATCAAAGACTTGGCCATTTCCACAAAGCCCCTGCCGCTTTCCTGCGACGTGATCCACCGCGGAGGGTGAGTAAGCTTCGGCAGATACTGGGCGAGATTCGCCACTCCGACCGAAAACGGAAAAGCGGCGAACATGGGCTCGTCATTAGGACTGTCGCCGATGAACAGCCACTCTCCCCACTCCGGAAGCCTCGGAACGCGTAGGCCGGGACCGCACTTGAGTCCGGGCGCTCCCCTCCCGAGCCAAGCCTCCATGCCCTTGCGCTTGTCGTAGTCGCCGAACCAAGTATTGACGTGAATGCTCGAGAGTTTCGCATGCGCACCCTCTGCCTGGCAGAGCGAGAGGAGCGCTTGGACATCAACGTCGTTCCAGCGGGGCACGTCCTCGCAGATGTCGATCGCCAAGTCGAAATCGCGATAGGGCTGGTCCGATGCCCAAACTGCGTGTGGAAACCGGGAGCGGATCTTCGCCTCGAGGCCTTGCAGGAGGACTCGGGCGTCTGGTCGGGAACCAGGGGTATCGAGCCTCCGCCTGACCCCGCCTTCCATGTAAAATGCGAATGCGCCGTTCTCGCCGATGATTGCGTCTACCGGCCAAAAACGGGCAAAATGATCACACCAGCCTGCCGGACGACCCGTGACTGGAACCACAGCAAAGCCCGCCCGATGGAGATCCCAAAGTGCGCGATAGGCTTCATCGGTCAGCTTGCCATCCGTCGAGAGCGTGTCATCGATGTCGAGGCAGATGCCCCGAACCGACGAAAGCTCGCGGAGATCGGCCCTGCCCCAAGGTTGCGTAGACATGTCAGGGATAGAAAATCGCGCCGCCGGAGATGTAGCTCTCCGAGTGGTTCACATTGATGCCGAGCTCCAGGGAGAATCGGAACTTATCGATGCTCGGGTTCTTGAAGATCGCGCCCACGACCACGTTTGAGATCACTTGGTAATTGCCGCTCGAAAATCCCATCCCGATCGGGATCGCCAAGAAGGGATCCACTTCATTGCCCTTCGTGATGAAATTCTTGTGCAGGTAAGGAATCCCCGTCAGCTCGAAACGGCCATCGACGGGAAGCTTGTAATAGACTCCTTGGACCGCGATACCGATCCCCGGTTGCGCATCGACATCCGGAATGAAGTCGAAGGTCATGTTGCCCCCGAACCGGAAACGACGAGGACCACTCCCCGTTCCGACGATTGCAGTCACATTGTTGAGCTCCGTCAAACCATAGGTGTACTTGGCGTTGAACCCCAGTCCAGCGCCGTTCGTGAACACCAGCTCGGGCTCAAGACCCAGGCTCGAATCCCCCGGCGCCAAGAAGCGAGGGATGTTGAAAACACCCGCTTGGGCCACCGGAAGCCAAAACCCGGACGAAAGAGCGATCAACGCCGCAGAGCATAAC
>JAYVNB010000122.1:0-16909 GCA_043759365.1 Bacteriovoracaceae bacterium
AGTCATCCAGCGCCGCGCTTATGGACTACGCGACGAGGAGTACCTCAAGCTTAAAGTACTCACGTGCATGTTGCCGCCGCTTCCGAAAAGGTCAGGAAGTAACCACTCGAAAACCCGATGACCCAAATAGAAAACGGGGAAGCAATTGCTTCCCCTTCGCTATCACTGGATAAACTAATTTCTGGTCCGAGTTCGTTTAAACAGTTGAATGGTGGCCCCGGAGAGACTCGAACTCTCACACCCTTGCGAGCGGTGGATTTTGAGTCCACTGCGTCTACCATTCCGCCACAGGGCCACTAAGAAAGTAATCTTGAAATAACCTACTCCTGAGCTTCTGTCCACCCGTCCCAGTGCAAAAGCTCGAACTGCCCCTGGGGCGAAAGCCGGTAACGAGCGTGGAGCGGAAGCGGACACTGACCCGCCGGGCCGTGGCCAACGGGCAGACCCAGGGCCACAGGGATTCCCAAGCGACGACCCAGGCCCCCAAAAATGAAATCCAGCCCTCGAGCGATTTCGACAGGCTTGCGCATGGGCTCCAGCTCGGAAGGCTTGGGCGAGCGGATCACGCGATCTCGGGCCCGGGGAGACGGAATCCGCTTCAATCCCAGTCCGACCCGATCAAAGACTCCTTCGTGATGGCCTAGAATGATACCCCGGGCACCTCGAAGCGCCCCTGAAAGCTCAAGCTGGGACACGTAACGATCCATCTTGTAGAGTGGCTCGTCGACATCCTCGAAGAAGATCAGCTTTCCGCGTGAGTCCTCGGCGAAGGGAGTACTCGAAACGGAATTGTAGACTGAGAGATTTCCCCCGACGAGTTCCGCTTCGATTGCGGCTTTCGGAGCCGTGCCTTTGTAGAACTTCAGTTTCTTCCGGTTCCAGGGAAAGCTCGCCGCGGTGGGTACGCCGGACACCGAGTCCATGAGAGCTTTCCAGTTGGGTTCGGGAATGACGCAAAAACCGCGAAAACCCGGCATGGGAGAATGAAGGACGGACCAACCCCACCGGGCGCGGACGAAAGCATACAGAGCCGTCGTGTCCGAATACCCGGCCAGCACCTTGCGAGGAGGAGCGCCCCGTTTCTGGGTGAGGCGCTCAAGGATCGGAAGCAATCGTCCCGCACCATAGCCCCCGCGCGCGCACCAGACGATCTCCGACTTCGGATCGTGGGCCGCCTCGAAAAGCGCGCGGGCCCGCACTTCATCCTCCCCTGCGAAGTACAGGTGCTTCTTGCGGCATTGGGGATCGATTTTCACTTCGAACCCCGACTCCTTCAGCCGCTCGACCCCGAGCTCAAGCTCCGGGACGGACATGACGAAAGAGGGGGCCACGATATGGATGCGTCGACGAAGGGGCATCCTCGGATTCTAACCCGACACCCCGGTCGTGAAACAAGTCAGGATCACTTCCGGGCCTGGGAAACCCAGTCCGAGAGCTTCTTGAGCCCCAAATCTTTGTCCTTGGCGGAAACCCAAAATGCCTCATCGGGATTGGCGCCGAGCTTGCTCAAGGCGACTGCCGCTTCCTTCTTGCGGGACGCCCGCTCGGACTGGCCCTTGATGGCATCCGCTTTCGTGAAGACAAAGCGCAGAGGAATCCCTTGGTCAATGAGATAGCCGATTGCCTGGAGGTCGAGCTCGGTCGGACCGTGACGGGCATCGAGGAGGACCAGAGCGAGTTCGAGGCCTCCATCCGCGTGAAAATACGCTTGGATGAAATTCGCCCAGTCCTCGCGATCAGCGTGGCCTGCTTTCGCGAAACCGTAGCCAGGAAGATCGACCACCACGCGCTTGGCCTCCTTCCAGAGATAAAGGTGAAGTTTGCGCGTCTTGCCGGGCTCCGCGCTGGTCTGCGCAAGCCGAGTGCCGATCAGGGCGTTGATCAAAGTGCTTTTGCCTACGTTGGAGCGTCCCACCATGGCGATCCGGGGCTCGGGTCTTCCCTTCAGGAAACTGCCTTTGAAGAGATCCGGGAGCTGGTCGACTGAACCGATCGTATGGAGGAATTCGCCTGACATGATGGGGCAAGATACCAAAGAACCGCTGCGGTTCAAAAGCGAACCTGAAAACCCTTCATTTCAGCCCCAAACCCTCTCCAATCGAGGTGACCTAGGAACACCCCTTGCTCCAGGGGTCTCCACGAAAGCGAGAACCCTCCATGAACTGGCAGATCCGTATCCAAGACCCGTCTGGCGAAACCCGTATTCTCCCCCTCCAGGGTGGCCTCAAGAGCTCGGCGCGACTGGGATCCAGTCCCACCGAATCCGACATCCTGCTTCGGGACCCGACCGTGCCGAAACACGCAGCGCAGCTCTGCGCGCGCGAAGCGGGCGCGAGCCTTTCGCCCTACTGGCTCCGGATCCCGGAGGGCGCACCCAGCCTGCGACTCGGGGATCTCGAGGTCCGCGAAGCGCATTTGCCACCCGGTCTACCGGTCCACTTGGGGGAATCGAGCCTGGTCCTTGAAATCCAGGCTTCCGACCTCTCCCTCCCTCATCAACCCAGCGGCATCCGTCACTGGCTCACCCGCTGCGAAGAAGGCCGCAAAGTGCTTTGGATGGCGAAAAAAGCCGCCGCTACTCCACTTTCGATTTATTTGGCGGGTGAAACCGGCACCGGCAAAGAGGTGCTCGCCCACCTACTTCACGCCTGGAGTGACCGTGCTTCGGGACCGTTCGTCCCCCTCCACTGCGGCGCACTCCCCTTGAGCCTAGCCGAGAGCGAACTGTTCGGGCATGTCAAAGGAGCTTTCACGGGCGCGGTTACACATCGTCCCGGAGCGCTGATGCAAGCTCATAACGGAACGCTTTTTCTCGACGAGGTCGGCGACTTGCCGCTCGACATCCAGGTCAAACTCCTTCGATTTCTCGAAAATGGCGAAATCCGCCCGGTCGGCGCCGATCGCCCCTCCCGCGCCGATGCACGAATCCTCTGCGCGACCCACCAGCCCCTCAAGAAACTCGTTGAAGAAGGCCGCTTCCGTCGCGACCTCTACTACCGACTGGCATCGGTCACTGTTGAAATCCCTCCCCTCCGCCACCGCCCAGAAGACATCCTGATGCTCTCGAACCAGTTTGCTACGGACCTCAATCGCTCGCTCTCACCGCGAGCTCTCTTAAGGTTGCAGGCCCACTCTTGGCCCGGCAATGTCCGTGAGCTTCGTCACTCGATCGAGCGTGCGAGCGGACTCGCGGGGCCATTTACGCCCGTGCTTTCCGAGGACGCATTCGAGTTCCTACTGACTCCCGACAACGTCGGCGATCGCCCGGAACTCGAGCTCGGCGCTATTCTGACCTTGGATGAGATGGAGCGGGTGCTTCTGGTGAAGGCGCTTCGACTCGCCCAAGGAAACCGGGCCAAAGCAGCCAAGATTCTCGGCGTGGCCCGAAGTACGCTCTTTGAAATGCTCAAACGGCACAAAATCCAGGGACCCAAAAGTCTTTCAGGGGGTGGGGCGATCGCGGCGGCCTCTTAAAATCCTAAGTCAGAAGGAGCCTTGAAAAGTAGAGGTCGCGCACTTTGCCTTCGGTTGTGAGCCAAGCATTCACTCGATCGATTACTCGACGCTTGATCCGCCCTTTCCCGTCCTTGGAGAGGAGTTCATCGCGTTCGAGCGGGGTCAGGGCATTGGTGATCTGGTTGCGGGTCTCGACCATCCGCGCCTGAATCATTTCGCAAGCGTTGCGCGTCTCACACTCCAAGGTGATTTCGATTTCAGCCATGTTCATCACTCCCGGAGCCAAACGCTGGCCGCCCTTAAGGGGTGCCAGCTCGATGTTGAACGCGCCGATCGAGACCAGGACCGTATGTAGCCTGGCCTGCTTTTCGCGCTCAGCTTCGTTCTCGGCGCGAACCTTGGCGCTCAGATCGGCTTCATTCATCCCATATTTCTGTAGATGCCGATATTCCGCGTAACTGTGCCAGCCGTGTCTGGCGACGACAGCGAGCAGGATCAGACTCCCCCAGAACACCAGAATTCCGCGACGAGTCCGTCGATCCCGGCTCATCCAACCCAACAAGAGCGTCTTGACGTCGGCCCGGGCCGATTGAAGCTCCCGGGAGCCCGAGGCGCTTTCGGCCGCCTGCGCGACCCAACCCCTCAGTTTCGCAATAACCGCCGCAAGTAGAGTTCGGATTCGAACCGCGAGCGGCACCGCTACTGCCGGTGCTGCGGCAGTTTCGTGACTCTCGTTACCGTGTTCGGCATTCGGATCGGGGGTGTGGGTGGGGCCGCTCATTGATTCAGCAGTGATCCTTCTTCTACTCAGGCTAACTGTCCACAAGACCGAAAGAAAGAAGAAGGCAGGGAAGCCCATTTGAAGCACTTATTTCCGACCGTTTCAGTCGTTTTATTATCCACTCTCCTCACCGGCATGAGCGGCTGCGCAGCACTCGGACTCGACTTTTCCTCACGGAGAGTTGAATCCGATGCCGAAGCCCTCCAGGCAGCCCAGTTCCGGCAAGCACTCCAGATTCGCGAGGCGATGGAAACCCATGATCTCACTTTGGGAATGAGGCGCGAAGAAGTCGTTTCAGCCTGGGGACAGCCTCACGAAGTTGAAAGTGCGGGCGGTTTCGAATCTGGTAACGAACGCTGGCTTTACGGGGAGGGGTTGTCCGCGCACTACGGAACCCGCCCGGTTCGACTGGTCTACTTCGAAGCTGGGCGCGTGGCCGGCTGGGAAACGCGCTGATCCTCTGGACTTAGCCCCGGACTCTCGCTAGCTTGGGGCATCCCTATGGAAGCTTTCTTCGACTTTGAAAAGCGCATCGTCAGCCTTGAAAAAAAACTCGTCGATCTCCGGGACATCGCCAAAGCCGAAGGCGTGGATTTCACCCAGGAGATCGCGATCCTCGAAAAACGGGTCGCCGAACTGATCGATGAGACCTATTCCAAGCTATCGCCCTGGCAGCGGGTTCAACTTTCGCGTCATCCCAATCGGCCTTATACCCGGGATTACGTCGATATCCTGTTTCCCGACTTCATGGAGCTGCAAGGCGATCGCTGTTTCGGCGACGATCAAGCGATCCTGGGCGGCGTGGGAACCTGGCCTCCCCGAGTCCCGGGCGAGACTTCCGTTCTTCCTGAAGAAGAGCGCATCCCGATCATGATCATCGGTCACCAAAAGGGCCGTACGACCAAGCAGAAGATGGAACGCAATTTCGCCATGGCGAAGCCTGAAGGCTACCGCAAGGCTATGCGATTGATGCAGCTGGCTGAACGCTCCCGAATGCCCGTCATCACTTTCATCGATACCCCGGGGGCTTACCCGGGATTGGATGCCGAAGAGCGCGGGCAATCCCAGGCGATTGCCGAGAGCATCACATTGATGTTCGGCCTGACGGTCCCGGTCATCGCGATCGTGATCGGAGAAGGCGGCTCCGGCGGAGCGCTGGCAATTGGCGTGGCTAATAAGGTTTTGATGCAGGAATACAGTTACTATTCGGTCATCGCACCCGAGAGTTGCGCAGCGATCCTTTGGAGCGACTCGGGGTTGGCCGAACGCGCGGCCGAGAAACTTAAGATGAACCCGAACGATCTCCATCGTCTGGGTGTCGTCGATGCGATCGTACTGGAGCCAAAAGGCGGAGCCCATCGCGACTGGGCGCAGGCCGCCGAACTCATGCGGCAAGCCCTGCACCAGCATTTCGAACCCCTGATCAAACAGGGAATGAAAAGCGGGGATCAAGGCGGCGCGAAACTCGCTGAAGAGCGCCTGCTGAAATTTCGGGAAATGGGCAACATCGCGCTTGCCCGGACCCCGGTTACTGCGGTCGAGGAGTCATGAGCGGGAACGCCCCGGTCTCCGCCCGGAAACCGATTCAATCGATGACGGGTTTCAGCTTGGTCGAGGGCGAAGTCGGGGCACTCAAGCTCCGAATCGAGATGAAGACGCTGAACCACCGTTACCTCGACCTGAAACTCCGACTTCCGCGCGAGCTCCAGTCGTCCGAAATGCAGTTCCGCTCGGCGCTCGCCGCGGGCCTCTCGCGCGGCGCCGTGGAAGTACGCGTAGAGCGGATTCACGATTCGGCCTCGATGGCGTCCGTACCGCAACTCAACTTGACTCTCGCCGCCCACTACTACGAATCCATGATCACGCTTCAAAAGACTTTGGGTCTGAACGATTCGATTGGCTCGATGGAGCTCGCGACGCTTCCGGATGTGATTAGCCGAACCTCCGAAGAAGCTACGATCGAAGACGCCTGGACGATGATCGAACCCTTGGCGCATGCGGCGATCCGTAAACTGGTCGAGATGCGGAGCCATGAAGGGTCACAGCTGGGTGTGATCCTGCGAGCGGCACTCGACGAACTCGACTCGAAGCTCGACCAGATCCGGTCGCGCCGCATCGAATGGGAAACCCTCTCACGCAAACGCACTCGCGAACGGGTAACTGCCATTTTCGAAGCCCATCCGATTGAAAACGTGGGTGTGCAAGCGGCACTCGAAAGCCGCATCGCCCAAGAGCTCGCGCTCCTCCTCGACCGCTCCGACATCGAAGAAGAGTTGGTCCGCTTCAAGGGGCACCTTGATCACTTCCGCAAGACGCTGGATGCCGGTGGCCCCGTCGGCCGGAAACTCGAGTTCATCCTCCAAGAACTCAATCGCGAGATTAACACCCTCAGCAACAAAGCGCTGGACCTCCAGATCAGCGAGGAAGCCGTGCAGATGAAGGTCAGGATCGAACAGGTCCGGGAACAGGTCCTGAACCTCGAATGACTGGACACAACTCCATTCCATCTGCGGAACGCCCCCGAATGCCGCCGAAACCGCGGATTTTCATCCTTTCAGCTCCATCGGGCGCGGGCAAGACCACTCTCTGCGCTCGACTTCTCCGCGATTTTCCGGCCCTTGTGCTTTCGATCTCCTCGACGACCCGCGCTCCCCGCGGCCAAGAGAAAAACGGCCTCCATTACCACTTCCTTTCGCAAGAGGCGTTCAAGCGCGAAATCGACGCCGGGCACTTCGTTGAATGGGCGCTCGTGCACGGAAACTATTACGGCACGTCCCGCAAGACCTTTGAAACCACCTGGGCAAACGGCAAGGCCGTACTGCTGGACATCGATGTCCAAGGCGCCGAGAGCCTGCGCACGGCTTTTCCGGAGGATGCCCTCAGCCTCTTCGTTTCGCCCCCCTCGCTGGAGATCCTGGAGCAGCGCCTGCGTACCCGAGGGACCGATAGCGAGGCGTCGATCGCCCGCCGCATGGCGAACGCGCGCGAGGAAATGGCCGCAGCTCCCCGTTTTCACGCGGTCGTGATCAACGACGACCTCGATCACGCCTACGCTCAGCTGCAGGAGTTGATCTTTCCGCATCTCGGGAGCCCGAACTTGCGTAGTCCGGACGGAGACTCGAAACGATGAGCAAGCACAAATCCGCCACGCTCAAGTCGATCCTCAGCACGGTCGCGAGCTATTACCCGGAAAGTAAGGCCGACCTCATCGAGAAGGCCTACCATTTCGCCGAGGAGGCCCACCGGGGCCAGCTCCGATCCTCGGGAGAGCCTTACATGATTCATCCCACCGACGTCGCCCAGACGTTGGCGGATCTCCGGCTCGACATCCCGTCGATCGTCACTGGCCTGCTCCACGACACCGTCGAAGACACCCATGCGACCTCGGAGCAGATCGAGCGCGAGTTCGGCAAGGAGATCACCGAGCTCGTCGATGGCGTCACCAAACTATCGAAAATCACTTTCAAAACCTCGGAAGAGAAGCAGGCTGAGAACTTCCGGAAGATGATCTTGGCGATGGCCAAGGATATCCGCGTGATCCTCGTCAAGCTCGCCGACCGCCTGAACAACATGCGGACCCTCGAACACTTGGCGCCCCACAAGCAGCAGATCATCGCCCAGGAAACGTTGGACATCTACGCACCGATCGCCAACCGGCTAGGAATCAGCTGGATCAAGATTGAACTCGAGGACCTGTGCCTCCGCTACCTCCATCCGGATGTCTATTACAAACTCGCCCAAAAAGTTCAGAAGAAGAAGACCGAGCGGGAGAAATACCTTGAGGACTTCTCCAACTCCTTGATCGACAGGCTGAAGGAATACGACATCAACGGAGTCGTCCAAGGACGCGCCAAGCACTTTTATTCGATCTTCAAGAAGATGGAGCGCCGGAACGTCGACTTCGACCAGGTTTTCGACGTCATCGCGTTCCGCATCTTGGTCGACAACATCACGGAGTGCTACAAGTCGCTCGGGGTGATCCATGCCACCTACAAGCCGGTGCCGGGCCGTTTCAAAGATTACATCGCCATGCCCAAGGCGAACGCCTACCAGTCGCTTCATACGACCGTGATCGGCCCGAACGGCGAGCGCATCGAGATCCAGATCCGCACCCAAGACATGAACCAGGTTGCCGAGAAAGGGATCGCGGCGCACTGGAAATACAAAGAAGGCCGCTTTGACTCTCGCGCGCGAGAGAATGTCGAGTGGGTCAACCGGCTTCTAGAATGGCACAAAGAGCTGAAGGACCCGAACGAGTTCCTAGAGACGGTGAAGATCGATCTTTTCGCCGAGGACGTTTTCGTCTTCACTCCGAAGGGCGAAGTGAAGGAGCTTCCCCACGGCGCCACTCCGCTCGACTTCGCTTACGCGGTTCACACGGACGTCGGCAATCGCTGCGTGGGCGCGAAGGTCAACGGCAAGATCGTTCCACTTAAGCACCGCCTCAGCTCGGGCGATACAATAGAAGTCCTGACCTCCCCCACCCAGACCCCTTCGAAGGACTGGCTCAAGATCGTGCGCAGCTCGCGCGCCAAGGCCAAGATCCGTGCCTTCATCAAGATCCAAGAGCGTGTTCGGGCCCTCGAGATCGGGCGTGAAATGCTGGAAAAAGGATTGCGGTCCTACAGCTTGACCCTCAAGAACCTTGAAAAGAGCGGGGAGCTCGCGAAACTCTTCATCAGGTTTGGGGTCCAGTCCCAGGAGGACCTCTTCATCGCAGTCGGATACGGCCGCATCACCCTCGAAAGCATCATCCCCGAAGTGGTCCCCAAGGAGGCCTTGGAGAAGAAGCTCGAACAGGGCAAGGCCGAGGACGAGAGCTTTCTCAAGCGGGTCTTCAAAGCGGCGACCCGTCGTTCCGAATCCCGCAACGCCATCACAGTCGACAATCTCGATGACGTCCTGATCCGGTTCGGCCGCTGCTGCAATCCGCTCCCGGGCGACTCGATTGCGGGGTTCATCACCCGCGGCCGCGGCGTCACCGTCCATACCGCAACCTGCAGCAAGGCGATCGATAACGACCAGGAACGGAAGGTCGACGTTCGGTGGAACCTGACCAACTCGGCCAAGGCAAACCTGAAGCGACACGTCCAGATCCGGGTGCTGAGCCTGGATGAGCCCGGACTGTTGGCGCTGATGTCCCAGGCGATCGCGGGCTGCGGAGTGAACATCGCGTCTGCCCAGATCCGTACCACCAAAGACAAAAAGGCGATCGCGGTCTTCGACATCGAAGTCCAGGACATCAGTCAGCTGCAGAAGGTCCAAAGCGCGTTGGAGAGCAAGAAGGGCGTGATTACGGTTGAACGTGTCCGCTCCTGAGCGGACACTGTCCAAGGCTTAGACAGTAGCGAAGTGACACCGCTTCGGCGGGCTCCGGCCCGAGGATCCCTTCTTGATACATTTCGGCTATTTAAAAAATGGCCTACGACTTGAATTAGCACCTTGTCATGAAATCATTCACCGGCTTCGGTCTCTTGGTCGTCGCTCTCCTGGGCTCCTCGGCGCTCACCGCCTGCAGGAACGACGGCTCTGATCTGTCGCCGAGCGCGCTCTCGTGCACCGTGAGCAAATCCAACGCTCTCACTACGATTCACTGCCCGAACGGTTCCAACACCTTGATCAACGATGGCGCCACCGGCCCTCAAGGCCAGGGGTCGGGGACCTTCTCGACCTTGATCCCTGCGGGCGATGAACGTTGCCAGCAAGGTAACGGAGGCTTCGCGTACACCCACTTCATTGACCGCAACAATGACGGCATCCACAACGAAGGTGAAGCCGTCGTCTCGACCAACACCCTTTGCAATGGAGCCACTGGCCATGCCGGAGTTGACGGAACGAGCTCTTCGGTTTCGGTTTCCACGGACAATGCTCAATCCTGTCCAGCCGGAGGCTGGATCCTCAGTGTGATCAACGGCACCCAAGCCGCAGTCCACTACCCCCTCTGCAACGGAACCCCTGGGCACGACACCGCTCCTCCAGCTCTCAGCCTGATCCGATTCATCGCCCCATGCGGAATGTCCTCTTCGGCCTGGAAAGAGCAGCTGATCGCTTTCTCCGACGGAAGCCTCATGGGTACGTTTTCCAACACTCTTGCCGGTGACCACACGCGCCTGGCGTTCATCAGCGACGGGGGTTACATCGACACCGATGACTCGGGCTGTACTTTCAGCGTCAGCAGCTCAGGTGGCATCCGTACCGTGAGCTGGGGACCGGGCGCCAGCTCCGCCCAACCTTCGGGTTGGAGTGCAGGCTCCGTCTCCTGGTGAACTGTTTGAACCTATTTGAAAGGGTCCTGTCATGAACTCCGCTTGCATGATCGTTAGCGTAGCCGTCGCCTTTCTCCACTTCTACTTCCTCGTGCTAGAAATGTTCTTCTGGCAAAAGCCCATGGGCATGAAAGCGTTCCGTACCGACCCGGCCTTCGCTGCACGTTCAGCCTCGCTCGCCGCGAACCAAGGTCTCTACAATGGCTTCCTCGCGGTGGGACTGCTCTTCGCCTTGGTCTATCCGGAACCTCACGGAAGCGCAGTCTTCACGCGCCTTTTCCTGATCTTCGTCATCATTGCCGGAGTTTACGGAGCTGCCACGGCCAATAAAAGGATCCTTTGGATTCAAGCCCTGCCCGCAGTGATCGCCCTCGCTCTCAGCCTGGCATCCACCACCGTCTAATCCAGGTGAAGTGTGTTAGGGACGGGGCCAGAGATCTCGGGACGGGCGCTCCCCGCGCTGCAGGGCGGCCTTGAATTCGCGAAATCGATTGGCCTGATCTTCTTTGACTGCGTTTTTCCGCGCTTCCTGCTCGCGGGTCCGAGTGGATTTCTCATCGTCCATAATAACGCGAAGCGTTTTGCGTCGCTCAGTCAAATCTTTCATGTACGAACGCAGCACCGGGCCCTGACCCCGATTGTCTCGAAAAAACGATCGACGAGTTTCGTTCTCCCTGCGGGTCCATTCATCAAAACGAGCGTTCTGAGCGGCTTTGAGGTCGCGAAGCTCAGTCTTCTGACGGTGTTCGAGGGCCAAGCTTTCTCCCTTTTGCGCTTTCTCGAATTCCCGCAGGAGAGCTTTCGCTTCCGCTTCCGCGAGACGCGCCACGGGTGAGGGCGCGACGGCTGGCGCTCCGTTCAGGGGCGGAGCAAGGGACGACGAAGCAGTTGGCGTCGGAACCAGAGGAGCGGCATGGATAAGGTGCTCGAGGTTCTTCTTTCGCACCGGGAGGGCTTCCAGACTTGGACTCTGAGCGGGGCTGGTCGTAGGAGAGGGTTCGCCGGCAGAGACGCGCCTCGAGGTGAATCCTAACCCTTCCACACCTGCGAGCAGGAGCAAAAGTAGAAGGCCCGAAGCGAAAGTGTTTCGCTTCGGGCCCGAATTCACGACATTCAAAATCGGAGAAGTGCTGCCTTCAAGGGCCTGCAATGATCTGGATTTTGGCCACTTTGAATCCCCAACCATTGACTGTTCCATCCGAGGTGAGCTTGAGGACAACTGTGTCGCCCTCCACGTATTCCGAAGTGTAACCGGCAGCTTGTCCTGTTACCGTATCTGCCACTTCGCCAGTGGCTGACTGCACAGTCACTTTATCGTAATTCTTCTCCGTATCAACCTTTTCGAACACGACCCGGATGAACTTCGCACCCGGGGAGTTGATCGTGAAGGTCTGGTTCGCGTTACTCAAGTAAGGATGGACGCTCTCCGTACTGTTGGCTTGATCTCGCCAAAGGCTTGGATCCGGCTCATGGGTCGGCGGCACGATGTTCATGTAGGCGTTATAGGCATTGATCCGCCCTTTGGCCGTGACTTTGGTACGAAGTCCCTTGATTGGATCAGAAGTCGCGATGAGGCGGCTCTTGATGTCCCGATAGGTCAGGGTGCTGTTGGCCGACATTAAAAGAGCAGCTACGCCGGCAACGTGGGGGGCTGCCATCGAAGTACCACTCAAAAGAGCGTATCCGCTCCCCTTGATGGTGCTGTACACGTTCACGCCAGGAGCGGCGACATGAACCTTGTTCACTCCGAAATTCGAGAAAAAAGCGATCTTGTCCTGGTTGTCGGTCGCTGCGACGGAGAGGACGTTGTCCAAGTCGTAGCTAGCTGGATAACTCGGGGTCGCATCGTTGCTCGTCCCATCGTTACCTGCTGCAGCGACGAACAGGATTCCCGCGTCGCGGGCCGCCTTGATCGCGTCATACATGGTCTGCGAAAATCCGCCGCCGCCCCAGCTGTTGCTCATGATGTTGGCGTGCATGATGCGAGCGTAGTTGATCGCATCGACCGCGTCCGCCAGGGATCCCGAGCCAGTGCCCGAGAGAAACTTGACGGGAAGCAGAGACACGTTCCAGTTCACACCGGCAACACCCTTGCCGTTGTTACCCACACCCCCGATGGTGCCCGAGCAGTGCGAACCGTGCTCGTTGTCATCCATCGAGTTGTTGTTCTTGCCATTGAAGTTCCAGCCGTGGACGTCATCGATGAATCCGTTGCCGTCATTGTCGATTCCATCGCCCGCGACTTCAGCCGAATTGGTGAAAACGTTGGCTTGGAGATCGGGATGGTCCCACTGGATTCCGGTGTCGATCACGGCGACCAGGATACTCTTGGATCCTGTGATGCCCTGTTGCCAGAGTGGCATGACGCCGATATCCGCATTGGCTTTGCCGACCGTACCGCCACCCAGGCAGTCTGTCGCTCCCGGAGCGTTCGTGCAGTCGCGTTGGCCCGAGTTGCTGAGTCCCCATGTTTTCGAAAAATCAGGATCGTTGGGGGTGCCCGCATCCAAGGTGTGAAGCACGTAATTCGGCTCGGCGTATTCGACCGAAGGCTCGCCCTTGAGTGTCTCCATGGCGCGATTCAGCTCAGAATCGTTCGCAATGCGGACGACTTGAAGCTGCTTGTCGGTCACGAACGGCTTGACCTCGAGGATCGAGATGGCACCCAAGGCCCGGCGGAGACTCGAAAGCGTTGCAGCTTCGGCATGGAGGCCGGGAACCTGCTTGAGCTTCACGATCATTTCGCCGGACTCGTGTTCGTACACTGTGACTTTTGCCTGGACAGATGCGGCCTGCGCTTGAGCGGTTCCGGCGAGCCCGACTGCGGCCCCCACGATCATTCCCAATTGTGCGCGGCCTAAAGAGATTCCGTTCCCCATAGTGCCCTCCCTGAGCGGTTGTATGAAGGAGGTTACCTTCCGTTGAAGGCTCACCTCCTCTGTTTTCACTTCTTCGATCGAGCGGTAAAGCGGTACTGCTTTCGCGTCATACGAGGATTTAGGGAGAACTTACCCAAGCCCGGCACTTCCTGCGCGGGGCCCGCTCGTCGAATTGGATGGACACCAGCTGTCCGAGCGCTTCATGGCTTGAGTGACTCAAGCCCTGAGGTGCTCGCGCATGAGACTCCACTGAGAAGCGGAGAGAGATGCGAAGACGGGTATAGGAAAATACTACCTGCGTCTTGGGAAGAGTCAATCGCCGGTTGCGTCAGCTCGGGGAAGCATCATCAGCAACACCGCCCCCTGAATTTCTCAATGATCCACTTCGACACGACTTCCCTGGGCCGCGACGACTCTTTGAACCCAGATCATTTCTCTAACCCAACTCCGCGAGTTGCTCGATGGATCGCGAAGAAAAACATCTGAATATCTCGTAGAGTCGCAGCTTGACCCACTCGGGAATCGGACTGCCGCGATTGCGAACGGAAGGGATCACTTCGCTTTCGACTCCTTCGAGAAGTACTTCGACTCACTCGATGCCGCCCTCGTAGCGGACCGCGTTGACGCGGAGACTTTTCCAGGCGAAAGCGGTTCCCGTGGACTCCGCGGAGCTCCTCACGGACCTCGCTCCCCTTAAACCGGAGGAGGGATCTTTCGCCAATCTCGAACCCGGAGAGTGGGTGTCATGCGACCGCGGAACCGATTCAGCTCCGGTACCGCCGCCCATTCGGCATCGATCTCCAACGCCCCGTCCACCATGAGCGACTCTCTCTCGGCTGCATGAAACCAGATCGCTTCGATTCCGGGGATGGAAACACGGGAGGCGAGAGACCCGTCTTTTCTCGGGGGGGCGAGATGAAGTTTCAGATGTCGCCCTTTGAGCACCTGACGGGTCTTGGCCTGCGCCCGCACCGAAAAAACCGGCTCCGGATTTCCCGGGCCAAAGGGGCCGAGGCTCTCCAATTCCTTAAGGGTCTGAACGTCGAGATCGTCGATCGAGCATTCGCCTTCGATCAAGAGAGGCTGCGTCGAGCGGTCTTCAGTGATTTCGCCGAGCGCGCGATCAAAAGCCTCAGCGAGGCTCTCCACCTGATCGAGTGCCACACTCAGGCCCGCCGCATGTTTGTGGCCCCCAAAGCCCAACAAATGCGCAGAAGACGCGCGGAGGGCGGCGAGCACGTCTTTCCCTCCGTAGGATCGCACGCTCCCTTTTCCAAAATCCTCACGAAGCCCGATCACGGCCGCGGGTTTGCGGAAAGTCTCGGTCACCCTTGAAGCGACGATTCCCACCACTCCTTCATGCCAGGAAGCATCCGCGACCACGATACCGTGCTGGTACTTGCCTTCCGCCAACCCCTGCTCGACCCGTTCGCGAACCTGATCCCAGATGCGGTTCTGAACTTCGGCGCGCTCCTTATTGACTGCTTCAAGCTCCAGTGCCAACTCGGTCGCTCGTCCCGCGTCCTGGGTCGTCAAGAGCTCCAATGCGCGAGATGCCGACCCCATCCTACCCGACGCATTGATCCTGGGGCCGATGACAAACCCCAGATGGCCTGGGCTGAGGTCGCGCGAACCCACCCCTGCAGCTTCCAAAAGGGCACGGACACCCGCCTTTTTCGATGCTTTCAGGACCTCCAGGCCGTGGCGGACCAAAATATGATTATCCCCGGTGAGAGGAACCATATCGGCAGCAGTGGCCATGACCACCAAGTCGAGGTGTTGCTTGAGATTCGGTTCTTGGCCCAAAGGCCACCATTTCTCTTCGCGCCCCCGGGAACGCAATGCACGACAAAGGTAGAACGCCAACCCGCAACCACAGAGCTGCTTCAGCTGGCTCGCGCAATCGCTGCGCTGAGGGTTGAGGATTGCCGTCGCAATAGGAAGGCCCCTGCCTGGATCCAGTTGATGGTGATCCACGACGATCAGATCAATCCCGAGCTCACGCGCCCTTTCGGCGGCATCGAAACTCGTGATTCCGCAATCCACGGTGAGAAGAACTTTCGCTCCGTCCCGATGCGCCTCATCCACTGCCGGGGGATTGAGACCGTACCCGTCCTTGAAACGATCCGGCTGACGAGCGTCGAAAACAAACCCTGAGTCACGGAAGAACCAACTCAGGAGCGCAGCACCCGTCGTGCCGTCCACGTCGTAGTCCCCGTAGATTCGGACTTTCTCTCCCAACGCTCGGGCGCGACTCAACCTTTCGAGCGCGACCCCCATGTCCTGGATCAAAAACGGGTCGGTCAAGGTCTCGAGTTTGGGGGCGAGGAACGTCTGAATGCTCTCCACGTCCTTCATTCCTCGCAGCAGGCAGACTCGGAGGGTAATCGTCGAAAGTCCCGTCTCCGACTTCAATCGCTCCAGAAGCAAACTCCAGTCCTCACTGGGACCGAGATCACTCCGGACTTTCCACTCTCTCTCTGCAGGTTCGCTTTGAGCCATCTAGGCTTCAGGGGTAGCAGAACAGGGCCTGCTGCGCCAGAAGCACGCGCCCTTCAGTTCGCCGTTTTGCGCGCTTCAACCGAATCCATTCGCTCAAGCTGCTTTTCACTCTGCGGGAACCGGCATACGAATCGGCTCCCCATCCCCGGACTGCTCTCCACCCAGACTCGACCGTGATGCGCGTCAACAATCGCTTTGACGATAAACAGACCCAATCCTGCTCCTAATTTCCGATCGGAGAGATTGGATTGCCGATAGCGATCAAAAATGGCGACCTGTCTTTCGAGCGGAATCCCTTCACCTTCATCCTGGATCGCAATTTCCAGTTCCAGCCCGATCCGTTTCGTTTGTAGAGTGACCTTTCCGCCGCTGCGCGAAAATTTGATCGCGTTGGAGAGGAGATTGGCCAGCAGTTGCTCGAGACGATCCGGATCTGCCTGCACCGAGCGGTGGGCTGCATCATCCTCTCTCCACTCGATTCGAACTGACTTTTCATCGGCCAAGGGTCGATGCCCGACGAGGAGGGCCTCCAAGAGAGGCCTCAAGTCGAAAGTCCGAGCTTGAATCGGGAACTCACCTGCTTCAAGACGGGCTAAATCCAGGAGGTCCCCGATCAGTCGGCTCATGCGATGGACCGACCGTTTCATGATTTGGACCTGCTTGAGGGGACGCTCGTAGGCGAGTGCATGGACGTGGGCGTCCCTCAATAGCTTTTCGAGGAGTTCGCAACCCAGGGCGAATGCGGTCACTGGCGTCCGCAGGTCGTGGGACACAATCGCCAGTAGATCCTCCCGAGCCCTGCGTGCCGCTTGTTCTTTTGCGTAAAGCGCGGTCAATGTCCGCGTGAGTACCCAAGCGATCGCCACCACGAAACCCATACTGAGGGCAAAACCCAATCCCAAAGCCAACACCAGTCGGGAAGAGTAGCTATCGGACTGCCGACTGTTCCGCTCGAGCTGGAGACGAAGCTCTTCGGTGTAACGCCGAAGCGCAAGATCCATGCGGATCCGTCGAGGCGCCAATTC
>JAYVNB010000123.1:0-5771 GCA_043759365.1 Bacteriovoracaceae bacterium
TCCGCCACTTCAAGCCCCCCCACACTGGCACGATGATTCTAAAACTGCGCCCCTTGCCCCGCTCTTTTCTCATTCTTTGGGGGCTAGGAGCGGCAATGAACTCGCTGAGCCTCCTACTCCTCACGGCGGAGATCGGCGACGCTTCCGCTTGGGGTTACGCCTCCGGCTGGCAACGGGACGTCGGCTTGGGAGATTTGGCCTGGGCGATTCTGGTCTTCACTGCGGCCGCAAAAGCGGAGCAGTCTACCCAAAAGTACTTGTGCTGGATTTTGACGCTCTTTTCAACGGCTCTGGCGGCCAATCATGCCTTGGCGTATGTGCAGGCAGGCCCCTCCCCCTACCACCGCTTTTGGCTGGCAATGAACGGTTTTGCCGTACTTTGGGGAGCGTTCAGCCTGCACAATTCCAGAAACCTTAGAATTGAGCGATTGAATCCTTGAGAGCCTGTTCGCCAAGGCCGCCCTCAGGCAAGGACCATTTCTCGGAAGCGTTGAAGTAGGTCATCGACTTGAAGCTGTGCTCCTTGCCGTATTGAAACGCTTCCCGAATCCAGCGAGCCCGTTCGGCTTCACTGCCCTGGGTGGAGCAGGCCATTTCGGGGACCATGCGAGGCAAGCCGCGGTGCGGGGAGTTCTCCTGAATCGCGAGCCAAGGCTGAACCAGCTCCGAAAATGGAACGTAGCGATCGGAGTTCTCGCCGTAGTGCCTCAGGGGCCGAGTGTAGACATTGAGTCCGAACGCATCGATGTAGCCGCGCGGAATCTGTCTCAATGTCTCGGCCATTTCGGCGCGGCGGCCAACACTTCGCGCTGCGAGCGGAGCGAAAGTGTAGAGGGCGTTGGTTGCGCCCTCCTGATCGAGGACATCGTGCAGGAGCACCCAGGCTTTGGCGAGCTGGGCGGCAGTATTGCTTCCGCGGCTGCGATTGCCGAGCTCCCAAGTCGCTCCTTCGGAGCCATCGTTCATCTCGCTGAAGGGACGGATGTATATCCGCTTGCCCCAATCTTTCACTTGGCGACCCAGGGCCTGCACCCTGGCGCGAACTTCGCTGTCGGGATCCTGGATGTCGCGGATGAACTCGGAAAGGTTGGTGTGGTTGATCTCGAGAGCGATCTGGGGCGCGAGATCGCGATTATTGCGCGCCATGATCTCGGATTGGTTGCGGAGATTGGCCATCGTCGAGTCGAGCGTGGTGCTGTCCATGCCGCCGTAACTCAGGAAAGTTGAGTTGCGGGGATTGGCATCCAGCAGTGTCTGCATGTTCGTGCCGGTGTAGGAGCCTGCGACCGGTGGATCCATGGAGGCGGTTCGCGAAAGAGGGAGACTGGAACTGGGCCGCGAAGGAGTCGGAGCAGGTCCGGGAACGAGGCTTGGAGTGGGGCTCTGGACGGGGCTGGGAGTAGGGTTCGGGGACGGCCGGGAGCCGCGTGGGGCCAAGCCCCGCCCGACACCGACCAAGACTGCCGCATTTCCGGGGATCGGAGTGAGGTCGCGTTCGTCGTCACAGGTTTCGCCATGTCCATTTGTCCGATCGCAGTACCAGATGTTGCCGTAAATCGGAGCAGTTGCCTGATGTGTCGCTCCGCCGATCCGGAACGCGCAGGAATGATTTCGAACGCGGACCAGGCGACCATCCGAGCACCAAGAGCTCCCGTACTGCACTCCGTCAGGAACGATCCCGCCTGTACAACACCGGTAGTTCTCGCCACCTACCACGCGTTGCCATTCCACGCCCCAGGCCGTGTCCCTGCATCCTTCATAGGACGCAACCGGAGCCGATGCCAATCGGCGTAAAATCACGTGTTCCGGGTGATTCAAACGAATCCCCATGAGACCACCGGCCCCCAAAAACAACAGGACTGCCGACCGAGTAATACCGAGTCTCATACGCACCTCCGGAAAACATCTTGGACGCCGCCATTGAGCAAGTCGGGTGCCAATGGATTCCCGTGGGATTACAGGGTGGGTAAGTCGGAAGACTGTTGAACTTGAAGACACGCACGCTGCCAGCCAACATCTCAGCCGGGAGATTCACCCGAAACGACGCCGGGTCAATCAATATTTACATTTAAAATATAGAAATTAGCCACACCTCATCCCCCGTGCTATTCGACGCCATCGATGACACCAACCTTGAACCCGCCTTCAAGCAGTCTCGGCCGGGACTTCTGGCTCTTTCGTATCGGGCAGGTCATTTCGGTCATCGGCGACTCCTGCGGAAACATAGCGCTTGCCTGGTGGGTTCTGGATGTGACTGGCTCGGCGGCCGCGATGTCCTCCGTACTCGCACCGACGATGTTCATCCGCATCTTCCTGCTTCCGCTTTGCGGTCCCCTAGGCGATCGATTTCCAAGGAAAACCCTCGCGCTTCTGAGCGACCTCTGGCGTGGGGCTCTGATGCTCCTAGTGGGGATCTTGATCGCCTCGGGCTCCCCTCGAATTCCCCTGGTCGCTTGCATCTATGTCCTGATGGCGGTGGGCACCGCGCTCTTCAACGCGATCTCCAGCAGCATCGTTCCGCAACTCGTTCGCAAAGGTCAGGTCGGAACCGCGATGAGGCAGACCCATGCGATCGCGTCGATCGGCTTGATCGCTGGGGGCGCCCTGGGTGGCATCCTGGTCACCTGGATCGGCGTCGAGGGCGCATTTCTCCTCAATGCCGCGTGCTTCTTCATCGCTGCTCTGGCGACTTGGGGGATTCGCGCTGACACGACTCCTGGAACTGGAGAAGAAGGTCTGACTCCCGCGCTCCTGGGGGGTTGGTGGTCCGAGCTCCAGGATGGATTTGCACTCCTCTACCGGATCCCGGTGCTTTTCTGGCTGTCGATGGTCGCGATGGGGCTAAACTTCGTCCTCAATCCGCTCAGCGTCGCGCTACCGGTCCTGGCGAAGGAAGGCCGCGGTCTCCCTCCCTGGTTTTTGGGAGCGCTTGAGGCCAGCATCGGCGCGGGCTCCGTCCTCGGCGCCCTAGGTCTCGGCTGGCTCGCCCGTCGCGTCTCCGCTGATCGCCTCATGGTTTCGAGCATCGCCCTCATGGGCGTCGCAGTCGCGCTGCTCCCGCAAGCGCCAGGCTGGCTCGGTCCGCTCTTCGCGATGTTCTGCCTGGGGCTCGGCAACTCTTGGGCGAACATCCCCTTCGGCGCCCAGCTGTCGGTGGCTACGCCTGATCGCTACCGGTCGAGGATCA
This sequence comes from Bacteriovoracaceae bacterium, assembly GCA_043759365.1. GTDB lineage: Bacteria > Bdellovibrionota > UBA1018 > UBA1018 > UBA1018 > JAYVNB01. The sequence continues at coordinate 3,188 of JAYVNB010000123.1, forward strand.
ATTCAATATTCGCATTCCTGTGCGGAGGGATCGGTCCACTGGGAGTTGCCTTGGCGGGTATCGCGATCTCACGTTTCGGATTGCAGGACATGCTCGGATTCACCGGATTAGCCACCGTCCTGCTCGCACCCGCGCTGTTCTGGATCCCCGGCTTCACCGCTTTCATGACCGCGAAGCCCGAAGAAGCTTCGGGCTTCTTCGACACCCATTACCCCGCGGCTTTCGGCCCGCTGCCGCCGGCGATCAAAGTGAATTCTTGATCACGAACTTCGAAACCTGACCCTCGGCTCCGGTACCTGATTGCGACAGGCCGGTCGGAGGGGCGATCAGGCCTCGTCTCACTACGCGTTCCTGGGGGATCCGGATCACGATCTGGACGCTGGAGCCCGCCACACCGGAAGCCGACATGGAGCCGCCGTGGACACGGACTACCTTCTGGGCCAGTGCCATGCTGAGTCCGTTGTCGCTTATCCAATGTTTGAGTACATCCATTTCCGGCCCGTTCGGAGTCCAATCATTCTTACGGGACGAAGCTTCGCGAACCGTGATCTCAACTCCCGCATGCCGTCCCTCGGGCGAGTCCGTGACCGTAACCTGCAGCCCAGAACCCTCCTTGACCGTGCTCGACACCTTCGACATCGTCTGAATCAAAACCCGCTCCATGCGACGACCATCCACCATCGTCCAAACCGGCATCGGCGGAACACTGACCGAGATCTGCCGTGAGGCGCCGCCCATCGTGCGAGCGACGTCAGAGACCAACTCAGACAAATCCACGGTCTTTTCTTCGAGCCGGCTCTCCAGTCGGTTAATCTCCGCCACATCATTGAGGTCATCGAGACTCCCGGAGAGGATTGCAAGACCGCGCTTCATCGAGTCGGCGACTTGGAGCTGACGCTCGGGATCGGACTTGTGGTTGAGCAAGTCCTTTCCGGACTGGAGCATCGCCAACGGCGACTTGAGATCGTTGACCACGTCTTGGACGAACTTGTGGCGCTCCTTGGAGTGGGACTCGACCCTTTGCATCAGCTGCTCGAGGACACCTTGCACCTCGCCGTAGATTCCGGAGAGTTTCTGACCCGCGACCGAGTTCGCCGTCACTTTGCGAAGCGAGAGCGCATAATGATGGAGCTTCCGCAGCGGACGAAAGTAGAGGAGGTAATCCTTGAGCATGACGAACAGCATAAGAGCGATGACGGCGCCCCCGACGGCCAGAAGCAGCCAAACGGAGTTCATCTGCGCCTGGGCCGAATGACTGGAGGATGCTTCGATCAAGCCTTGGTTGCCCTTGCGCATCGAGGCGAGCGACTCCACGATCCCTTCGTGCACCGAGCGGATCTCGGATTTTGTATAAGCGTCTTTCGAGTACAGGGTCGCTTCGTACTGTGCGCTCTCACTCAAGAGGTCCATGAGTTGTTCGGAGGTTGTTTGAGCGACGGTCGCTTCCTCGGGCGTTGGGCCGAGTAACTCCAGTCGGGACATACCGTCCTTGAACGTGGTGCGGAGATGATCCTTGGAGGACTGGACTTCGGCCGGATTGAGTTTCCGGAAGTTCGAGCTCAGCCGCCGATAGCGCTCGAGCCCCAGGCTCAGCGAATCGATGGCAGCCTGCCGCTGGTAGAGGCGCTCGATCTGCGCCGTCTTGACATCCACGGCCCGGATCGCGCGCCAATGAATGAAACCCATGCCTCCGACACATGCGACCAACGCCAAGATGACCCACCAGTAACTCTTTTTCATAAACAAAGACGCTAGACGAAATCCGGGTCGGTCCGGAAGGGGATTCTCTTGCCGCTCGCCGCGAAAACCAACTTTTCAGGGCAATTTGCCCGGCTGAGCGGACGGGATGCGCTGCGCGAGAGCGAGAATGGTGCTGACGTAGTCATCGCTACGATTGTAGAAACGCAGAGCCTTTTCGCGCGAAGCACGAGATTTTGAATAACCGTGTTTCCTGAGATAGCGCGCCGTACTGGCGATCGCGTCCTCCATATTGAACAAATCGACGCGATGATCTCCGGAACCATCCGCTCCCCAGGAGAGGTAGCTCGCGGGAATGAACTGAGGGATGCCGAACGCACCCGCATACGAGCCATTGAGCTTGAAAACGCTGACCTTGTGCTGGGTGGCCATCATTCGGAGGGATTGGAGCTGCTCGACTGCCCAAGCCGCTTTTTCCCGGCATCGCTTGGTCACTTTGGTGGCCAAGCCCTTTCGCCCCGGATCTCCCGGCTCGAGCTCATCGCGCGCCCACCGGATAGCCTGAGCTATGACGATGGGATGATCAGCCATCGCCAGATTCATGTACACGCCCGCCACCCGATGGTTTCCGACATTGGCTCCATGTCGAGTCTCTACCCAAATCAAGGAGGCGATCACCCGGTCGCTCACATGGTAGGTCTTCTGCGCTGCGCGCAGCGCCTTCGCGTACTTCTTCATGAACTCTTGGCATTTTTTTACGGATTTTTCAGTGAGATGACCCGAGTAATCGGGTTTGGGCTTTAAGAAGCCCAGGACATTCAAACGGATCACTTGCTCGAGATCATGACGATCAGCGGTTCGCGCGAGCTTTTTCGCGAATGCCGCA
>JAYVNB010000124.1:0-16900 GCA_043759365.1 Bacteriovoracaceae bacterium
CTCTCGCTCTTGATGCGAACCACTTTGGACACCGATTCTTCCCAACTTCCCGAGCTATGGCAGGCCGCGTACCGACTCTTAGAGCAGTCGGTCGTGCCCAATCAGTTGAGGGCCTGGATACAACCTCTCGTTTTTGTCGGCACCGAACCGGTTGATGGAGGACTGAAAATCCATTTTGCGGCGGCAAATGACTTTTCCGCCCAATGGATTCGAGATCAATATCGCAAAACAATCGAGAACGCTTTCTGTCAGGTCACGGGATCCACTTGCGAGTTGGTCCTCACGACTCGAGAAACCAAGGATTCACCGCCAGTCCGGTTCGAGCCTCCCACCGAAAGGCGGATGCAATCGACTTCACCGGCGCTCAACACCTCTGTTTCTAATTTTGGAAGCTCGCTTTCCGGGCATGGGCCGGGTTCGGGGCTTCACTCCCCTTCTCATTTCGCGGAAGCGAGAAACACTTTCGAGCCGGCGCTTGATTCCCGCCACACTTTCGATTCGTTCGTCGTGGGCGCCAGCAACCAGTTCGCGCACGCTTCCGCGGTCGCAGTCGCTGAACAGCCGGCAAGACAATACAATCCACTTTTCCTCTACAGTCATCCTGGTCTCGGAAAAACCCACCTCCTGCATGCGATTGGCAACCACGTACTGGCCAAGGATCCGCATGCACGCGTCGCATATCTTTCTGCCGAACGTTTCGTCAACGAGCTAATCGACTCCCTCCAACACAACCGGATGCCCCATTTCCGGACCAAATACCGCGACAGTTTCGACCTGATCCTGATCGACGACATCCAGTTCATCGCCGGGAAAGCGAAAACTGAAGAAGAGTTTTTCCACACCTTCAACGCCCTCCACAGTTCCAAACGCCAGATCGTAGTCACCAGTGATCGCCCCCCGAAGGAAATCGAAGGGCTCGAGGAACGGGTGCGGACGCGGTTTGAATGGGGCTTGGTAGCCGACATTCATCCCCCCGAAATCGAGACCAGGATCGCGATCCTTCGGGCCAAGGCTGAGCGAGACGACATCTACCTTCCGGATGATGTCGCCACTTTCCTTGCGACCTATATCAAGAGCAACGTTCGGGAACTCGAAGGCGTGTTGGTCAAACTTCAGGCCCACGCTTCCCTGACCGGTGCAGAGATCTCCTTGGAAATGGCGAAGCTCCAACTGAAAACGGCGATTCCGGAAGAAGGCTCGCATTTCACGATCGAGTCGATCCAAAGTGCCGTCGCCAAGCACTACCACATCAAAATTCAGGATCTGAAGTCGAGCAGTCGCTCTCGCTCGGTTTCTTTGCCCCGCCAAATCGCGATGTATTTGATCCGTAAATACACGAGCATCGGGTTCAAGGAAATCGGACACTACTTCGGGGGAAAGGATCACACGACGATCCTTCACGCCTGCAACAAGATTGAAAAAGGCATCGAGATGGATGGCCCATTACGTGACGAAGTCGAATCGATTCAGAATCAACTTTGACTAGGTTCGTCACTGTAGCCCGTTTCAAAATCCCTTCAAATCCCTCAGACCACTCTGACGAATCCCGTCATGGGAGACTCGCGCCTAGTGGGTCACTCTGTTCAAATTAATTTCATCAGCTATTGGTTTTTTTGGGGATAACCTTGTGGATAACTTGTCAGAACCCCTGTGGATAACTCCCGCCCCAACAAAGTGTCCCCACAGTTATCCCCACTTTATCCCCAGGATAAATAAAATTTTAAGTAATGATTTCAATAATTTGAAAACTTATCCACTTATCAACATATTGAGGATCAGCCACGAAACTAAAGTTATCCGACGGTCGCTCCCGGGGATTGGGGATAACTTCGAAAAATTCAGTCAATCTCACCGGAAAAATCACTCGTTCTTGGATTAAACCACTTGGGTACTTGGAGATATCCACACAATGGTGTTGAAAAGGTGTGGATAACATGGTCATTTGGGCCGTCGGAGAAGTTATCCCCAAAACTCAAGAGTTATCCACAGGGGTTATGCACCGGGGTTATACACGGAATATCGTCCTAGATTCCGTGACTTAAGTGAGTTATCCACTTTTCCACAGCCTCTACTACTACTACGTATCTTTTATATATATAAGAACCCTTCTTAAGGGAGCGGGTGCATGAAATTTTCAATTCACCGGGATTCACTTTTGGAGGCTTTGCAGAAAGCCCAGTCCGTAGTCGAGAAACGGAACACCGTTCAGATCCTCGCCAACATCTTGTGTCACGTGAAAGGGGAGTACCTTTCGCTCTCTGCTACCGACCTGGAGGTGGGAGTGAAAATCACGCTTCCGGTTGAGACCCAGCAAGAGGGTAAGATCACCCTTCCAGCCAAGCACTTCCTCGACATCGTCAAGGAACTTCCTAGCAAGATGCTGGAGATCACCCGCAAGGATAACAATTGGGTTGAGCTCGTCTGTGGGAAGTCGCGATTCAACGTCGTGAGTTTGTCAGCGGATGAATATCCGGCACTCCCCGCATTTGAAGACAAAGAGTATTTCGAAGCTCGCGTAGATGCCTTGAAGGGCATGATCGATCGAACGAGCTTCGCGGTTTCCACGGATGCCACTCGGTACCACTTGAGCGGTGTTTACTTCGAGCATGTCGAGAACAACATCATGCGGATGACCGCTACCGATGGTCATCGCCTTTCTTCCGAAGATCAGGAAGTCTTCATGAAGCTTCCTGAGCTGAAGCGCGGAATCATCATTCCGAAAAAAGGCTTAACCGAACTCAGGAAGCTTTTGGATGAAGGGGACGCCTCGATCGGGATTTCTTTCGAGCGCGGCTACATTTTCGCGAAACTGAACGGGACCTACCTGTTCATCCGATTGATCGAAGGGGAGTATCCGGACTACCGGCAAGTGATTCCCAAAACCACGGATCGTCTCGTCCAGCTCAATCGCGAAGAGTTCGTTTCGGCGCTCAAGCGAGTGAGCCTCCTCGCCCACGAAAAAAGCCGCGGTGTGAAACTCGCGCTTCAGGGCGCTACGCTCACGATCTCCTCGAGTAATCCAGACATGGGTGAAGCCCGCGAAGAAATCGATGTTCAGTATGCCGGCGAGCCGATCGACATCGGCTTCAACGCGAAGTACCTTCTCGATTACCTAGCCGTCATGGATTCCGACACCCTCGAGTTCCGATTCAAGGATCGGCTGAGCCCCGGGATCATTCGTGGAGCCGGCAAGCAGAATCACACTTACGTGATCATGCCGATGCGCATCTAGTCATAGAATGAAGTTGGAGAGGATCGTCCTCCGGAATTTTCGGAACATCGAAGATTCCACTCTGGAGGCGGATCCCCATTTGAACTTCCTTGTCGGTTCAAACGGACAGGGCAAGACCAGCTTCATCGAGGCCATTGGATTTCTAGCCACCCTACGTTCGTTCAGGGGAGCAAAGTCCGAGGAGGTGGTGGGTTGGGGTCACGAGACCTCCGAAATCGCAGCCCAGGTCTCCCCAGAGGCTGAGATCGGTTCTGGCTGGCGGACTGATCTAAAAGTAGCGTTCCATCTCCCCGAACGATCGTCCGATCCTTTGACGCGGGTCCGCTCACGAGCCAGTAAAGTCGCCTTCATCAATGGCAAACCGTTTAAAAGTTCGACTCAGTACCTGACTCAAAGGTTTGGATCCGTGGAGCTTGGTTTCCATGCTGTCGTTTTTAATCCCTCGGATCACGATCTGGTTCGAGGGGAGCCGGCGTTGCGCCGCTCCTTCATCGATCGGGTTTTGGCTGCCGAGGATGTCGAGTACCTGACGCTCCTGCAGAAGTATCAGCGCGTCCTCGAGCAGAGAAACGCCCTTTTGAAAAGTGACTTACCCCCCTCACCGGGTTTGCTTTCCGGATTTACGGAGCCTCTCGGAAAAATCGGCAGCCTGATCACATTCAGGCGGCTGGAGTGGATTTTCAGGCTTTCCGACCGACTTACCGAAGTGGGTCGCAGCATCGCTCCAAATCAGCCTCTGATGCGTTTAATTTACCTCTCCAACTGGGTCCCAGAAATTCAATGTTTGTCTAGTTCAAACAAGAACTTAGGAAGTCCTCATTTCACTGGACTTCCGCACCTCCCTTCATTAGAAATTCTAGAACAGGCTTTCTGGAACCAATTGACCGTTTTGGCCGACGCGGAGATTCGAGCGAGAAGCTCTCTGGTGGGTCCACATCGCGATGATTGGACATTTTTCTTGGGTGATCAGGTGCTCAAAGGCCATGGATCCCAAGGGGAAGTTCGCTCCGCACTGCTGACGTTGAAACTTTGCGAAATCGAACTTTTCAGGAGTCGAACGGGTCATCGGCCGCTGCTTTTGCTGGATGATTTTTCATCGGAATTGGATCGTGAGCGGCGGTCATTTCTTCTGCAGTTTCTCAAGGGCACCGATCTTCAGGTTTTTGTCACGACGACGGAAGATTCGATCGGTCTCGGAAAACGGTTTTTGGTTTCAAACGGTCGACTCTCCACGAGCGAATCGAAGAACGATTTAAAGAAAGATGGGCATGACGTCGCAACCACCTAACCTCGTCGAAAACGAGTACTCCGCGAACCAGATCAAGCTTTTGGAAGGCCTGGAGGCAGTTCGTAAGCGTCCCGGCATGTACATCGGCGATACGGGGGTCCGCGGACTCCATCACTTGGTTTACGAAGTGGTCGATAATTCCATCGATGAGGCCTTGGCTGGGCACGCCAAGAACATCACGGTCACGGTCCACGTCGACAACAGCGTCACGGTTGAAGATGACGGGCGCGGAATCCCCACCGGAATGCATTCTTCCGGAATCTCGGCAGTCGAGCTGGTCATGACGAAACTCCATGCCGGCGGTAAGTTCAACGAAGAAGGCGGGGCCTATAAGGTTTCCGGTGGTTTGCACGGAGTCGGCGCTTCGGTGGTGAACGCCCTTTCCGAAGCTTGTCATGTCGAAGTCCGCCAGAACGGCAAAGTCTTCAAGCAAAGTTATAAACGCGGGGATCCCCAGGGGCCCCTCAAAGAAGTCGGCGTCACCGATAAACGGGGAACGACGACGACTTTCAAGCCCGATGCGGAAATCTTCAATACTCTCGAGTTCTCGATCGACGTGCTCGCCAACCGTTTGCGGGAGCTTGCGTTCCTCAACAGCGGAATCAACATCATCCTGAACGATGAGCGCCTGGAACCCGTCAAGAAATTCGAATTCCACTACGAAGGCGGGATCATTCAGTTTGTCGAGCACATCAACAAATCGAAAGAAAAACTCCACCAGGAAGTGATTTACCTCTCCACCGAAAAAGACGGAATCGGTTTCGAGATCGCGTTGCAGTGGAACGACTCCTATTCAGAGACCACCTCATCGTACGTCAACAACATCAACACGATCGAAGGGGGGACGCACGTCTCCGGATTCCGGAACGCGCTCACCCGGGTCGTGAACAAATACGCCACTGATTCCGGGCTGGGCAAAGGCATGAAAGAGTCCCTTTCGGGGGAGGATATTCGAGAAGGCCTGGCTTGCGTGATCAGCGCGAAGGTCGCGGAACCGCAGTTCGAGGGGCAGACCAAGACCAAGCTTGGAAACGGCGAAGTCGAGAGTTTGGTGAACACCTTTACTTACGAAAAACTCACGGCCTATTTCGAACAGCATCCGTCTGTCGCGAAGAAGGTCATCCAAAAAGGAATCGATTCGGCCCTCGCCCGCATCGCTGCGCGAAAGGCCCGCGACCTCACCCGTCGAAAAACGGCGCTCGATTTCGGGGGATTGCCCGGGAAGATGGCGGATTGCCAAGAACGTGATCCCGCCCTCTGTGAAATCTACCTCGTCGAAGGGGACTCCGCAGGTGGGTCAGCCAAACAGGGACGGGATCGCAAGAACCAGGCGATCCTTCCTCTCAAGGGAAAGATCCTCAACGTCGAAAAAGCGCGCTTCGACAAAATGTTGGGCTTCGAGGAGATTCGGATCCTGATCACCGCCTTGGGAGCCGGGATCGGAAAAGACGATTTCGATATCAACAAGATCCGTTACCACAAGATCGTCATCATGACGGATGCTGACGTCGACGGCTCCCACATCCGCACCTTGCTCCTGACTTTTTTCTATCGGCAGATGCCTCTGGTGGTGGAGCGCGGCTATCTCTACATCGCCCAACCACCGCTCTACAAAGTGAAGAAAGAAAAACGCGAACGTTACCTGAAAAACGAATTCGAGTTGGCCGAGTATCTGTTGACGAGCGGTCTGGACGGAATCCAGATCAAGTGTGGTGACAAAATCCTTCCGACCAGCCAAGCGGTGACTTCACTGAAGGCCGCCTCCCGCTACACCAAGGCGATTGACCGGTTGGCGAAAAAACTTCATCCGGAGGTCTTGCGAGGCTTGGTCCAGCAAGGCGTCAATCCAACCACTCTCGAATCGGAAGAGAAATTTCAGGCTGCCATGACTGAAATCGCCAAGGAATGCCAACGCAAAGGCATCTACTTCGAATACACGATGGCCAAGGATTCCGAACACAACGCCTGGTTCGCGACCGCTCAATGCATGATCCACGGCAACAAGCGCGTGGCTCCCATCAACGTCGCCACCCTCGACTCCTCGGAGTACGAGGAGCTCACCAAGCATTATCAGGCGATGCAGGCGATGGGACCCGGACCCTATCAAATCGTGTTCGAGGGCAAGGGAGACGCAATTGCCCAAAATGGCGAGGAACTCGCTCAAAAAGTGGTTGAGCGCGCCAAGACGGGTCTCACCATCCAACGATACAAGGGTTTGGGAGAAATGAACCCCGAGCAGCTTTGGGAGACGACGATGGACCCCAATCGCAGGACTCTTTTGAAAGTTTCGGTGGACGACGCAGTCGAAGCGGACGGGATCTTCTCGGTCCTGATGGGCGACCAAGTCGAGCCTCGTCGGCAATTCATCGAAGAGAACGCATTGCGCGTGAGGAATCTCGACATATGAAATCCTCCCGGATCCTGGGTGTGGGCTCGTATGTTCCCCCGCAAGTTTGGAAGAATGATGATCTGAAGTCGTTCATGGATACTTCGGACGAATGGATCCAGCAGCGCACAGGAATCCAACAACGCCACTGGGTGGATCTCGACAGTGAAACCACCACATCCGATCTCGCACTGGAAGCGAGCAACCGGGCCCTTCAAAACGCCGGGTTGAAGAAGGATGACCTCGACATGATCATCCTGGCCACGTTGAGCCCGGACCATGAATTCCCAGGAACGGCATGCTTCCTCCAGGCCAAGCTGGGACTGAGCGGTATGCCGGCGCTGGACGTTCGCCAGCAATGCACCGGATTCATTTACGGGCTATCGATCGCGGACCAATTTATCAAATCCGGCATGTACCGGAAAATCCTCGTTGTGGGTGCCGAAGTCCACTCCAAGGGCCTCGATAAAACCACGGCGGGCCGGGATGTCACGGTCTTGTTCGGGGACGGCGCAGGAGCAGTGGTCGTCGGAGTGGCCGAGGGCCCGGACGACGGTCAAGCCTCCCGTATTTACTCCACTCACCTTCACGCGGACGGAAACTTCGCCAAGGAACTGTGGTTGCCCGCGGACGGGATGGCTTACCCAGGCGGCCGAATCTCCCATGAGATGCTGGATCGGGGTGACCATTATCCGAAAATGAACGGCAAAGCCGTTTTCGTCCACGCCGTGAAACGCATGCCTGAGGCCGTCATGGAAGCACTTCAAGCTAACGGAAAAACCGTCGCGGACGTCGATCTTTTCGTGTTCCATCAGGCGAATCTGCGCATCAACGAAATGGTGGCCAAGCAAATGGGAATTCCGGAAGAGAAGATCTTCAATACGATCCAAAAATACGGAAATACCACGGCTGCCACCCTTCCCTTGGGATTGGATGACGCCGTCAAAGCCGGTAAGCTCAAACCGGGAATGCTGGTCGCTTGTGCGGCATTCGGAAGCGGTTTCACTTGGGGTTCCGCTCTTTTCCGTTGGTAAATGGGTTCGTTGGTAATTGGCGCTGGCTGTAGACGTCGTTAATTTAGTCTCCGTTCCTGGGTAAAAATTTATGAGTGAAATTCAGACTCCACCGAATCACGGCAATATCATCACGATCAACATCGAGGATGAGATGAGGGGCGCTTACCTCGATTACGCGATGAGCGTGATCGTAGGTCGCGCGCTTCCGGATGTCCGCGACGGCCTCAAGCCCGTTCACCGCCGAGTTCTGTACGCGATGTACGACATGGGCAATACCCACAACAAGGCTTACAAGAAGTCGGCACGCGTGGTCGGCGACGTGATCGGTAAATACCACCCGCACGGCGACACGGCTGTCTACGACACCATGGTTCGGTTGGCCCAGGATTTTACGATGCGTTACCCACTCATCGACGGCCAAGGGAACTTCGGCTCCGTCGACGGCGACTCACCGGCCGCCATGCGATACACCGAAGTGCGCATGGAGAAGATCACGGACGAGATTCTCGCGGACCTGGACAAGGAGACGGTCGATTTCGGTCCCAACTACGATGATAGCCTTTCAGAACCCCATGTCCTTCCGACCCGGTTTCCGAACATCCTGGTGAACTCCTCTTCTGGCATCGCTGTCGGCATGGCTACGAGCATTCCTCCCCACAATCTGACCGAAGTGCTCGACGCGACCATCGCTCTGGTCGGAAATCCCGCCCTCGATACGAACGCGATGCTCGAGTACATCAAAGGACCGGATTTTCCCACGGGCGCCTACGCTTTCGGTGGCGCCGCGCTTCGCGAAGCCTATCGAACCGGACGGGGTTCGATCACCCAACGCGCGAAAACCGAAATCGAAACCTACAAAGGGGACCGCGAGCGCATCATCGTGACCGAGCTCCCCTACCAAGTGAACAAGGCTCGGCTCATCGAGAAGATCGCCGATCTGGTTCGCGACAAGAGGCTGGAAGGGATTTCCGACCTACGCGATGAATCCGATCGAACCGGGATGCGCATGGTGATCGAGATCAAGAAGGGCGAAAGCTCTAACATCATCTTGAACCGCCTCTACAAATTGACCCAGCTCCAGGACAATTTCGGCATCAACATGCTCGCCATTCACAACGGGCAACCCAAGACTTTCAATCTGCGGGACATGCTTTGGGCTTTCATCGAGCATCGCAAGGACGTCGTCGTCCGCCGAACCCAGTACGACCTCCGAAAAGCGGAAGCTCGCGCCCACATTTTGGAAGGTCTGAAGCGGGCTGTCGAAAACATCGACGAAGTGATCCAGCTCATCAAGGCCGCCAAGGGTCCGGATGAAGCGAGAATCAACTTGATGGACCGGTTCAGCTTTTCCGAGATCCAGTCCCAAGCGATCCTCGACATGCGTCTCCAGCGCTTGACGGGTCTCGAGCGCGACAAGATCATCGAAGAATACAAACTGGTCCTCGCTTTGATCGAGGAGTTGAAACGCATCCTCGCCAGTGAGCCGCGCGTCTTCGAAGTGATCACGAAAGAGTTGATCGAGATCCGTGAGAAGTACGGCGACAAGCGCCGGACCGAAATCATGATCGATCAGGACTCGGATCTCGATATCGAAGACCTGATCTCCGACGAAGACACCCTCGTTTCGATCACCCATACCGGATACGTCAAACGCTCTGACCCGAACTTGTTCCGCAGCCAGCACCGAGGCGGCAAGGGAATCCGTGGCGTGGCCACGGGAGACGAGGATTTCGTCACCGCGATCTACCATACCAATACTTTAAGCTACCTGCTTTGCTTCACTGACAAGGGCAGGCTCTACTGGCTGAAGGTTTACAAGGTTCCGGAGGCAAGTCGAGGCGCCAAGGGCAAGGCGATCGTCAACTTGGTAGCGCTCACCGCTGGCGAAAAGATCAAGGCGATCCTGCCCGTCCGGGAGTTCACCGACAACGAATTCGTGATCATGGTCACTCGGGCCGGCGTGATCAAGAAAACCGCACTGAGCGAGTTCTCGAACGTTCGGAACGCCGGAATTCTCGCGATCACGACTGACGAAGGTGACGAGCTGGTTTCAGCGAAGATCACCAATGGAAAAAACGATATTTTCCTCGTTTCGAAGGAAGGGATGTCGATTCGTTTCAACGAGGAAGACGTTCGCCCGATGGGGCGCACAGCCCGCGGCGTGATTGGGATGAGTTTGGACGAGGGTGACCGGGTGGTTGCGATGGAATCCCTGGAAACCGGGTCCGCCGACTCCCATGAGATTCTGACCATCACTGACAATGGATACGGAAAACGGACCCCCGTCACGGAATACCGGCAGCAGAGCCGAGGCGGTAAGGGAATCATCACCATGAAGGGTTCGGAGAAAAACGGACAAGTCATGGGTTCGCGCCAGGTCCTCCCGAAAGATGACGTCATGTTGGTTTCAAACAAAGGCCAGATGATCCGCATTCACGTGGGCGAAATCTCGGAGCAAGGGAGAAACACCCAAGGGGTCCGTGTGATGACCATGGCGACCGGCGAAAAAGTCGTATCGTTCGAATACATGGCCGAGAGCAATGTCGTGGTAGGTGAAGTCGAACCCGGAGCTACGCCTGTAGTTCCGCCGTCCGAGGATCCTGGGAATCAGACCTAACCCGTGAGGGCCCGAGGGACGCTTCCCGTGTTGCGAGCGCTCGTTCTCGGCCTAGCGGTAGTCTTGGCGGGGGCTGGTTGCACCGTTAACAGCGCCAAAAACCGTTACATCCTCGCGGAAAAGCTCTGGACCGATGGTAACTTCGCCGCTTCGGTAACGGAGTTCGAGAGGGTTGTGGCCATGGATCCCCGGGGAAAACTGGGCTTGCAGGCGCTCTATCGAGCGGCAATGACCCAAAGTGTTTATCTTTCCCAATACGAGAACGCCGTCAGGAAGTTCCGGACGTTCATCGAAATCAGCGGGGATCAAAACCTGAACTGGGAAGCCCGGAAGCAGTTGGGTGAAATCCTTTTTACGAAGACCGAACAGTATGAAAATGCGATTCAACACTACAGATCCCTGATTCAGCTTCGTCCCGACTCTCCCGAGGTTGCGGAGTTCCTCTATCGGATCGCAAAAAGCCATTTTTACCTTTGGCAGTTCGACGAAGCGATCGCGACATTTCGAGATTTGGTGAAGCGATTTCCCACCACGGGACAGGGCGAAAAAAGCGCTTACGAAATCGGTTTGTCGCACTACACTCGCGGCGAACACAATCCGGGTGGGCAAGGTCCGGCGGCGGAATCATACCAAGAGGCGATGGACGCCTACCAATCCTTCATCCGCGCTTACCCGAAGAGCGTCTGGGTACCCGAGGCTAAGTTCGGCATAGCGTCCTGTCTCGAGGAACTCGATCAACTTGATGCGGCATACCATCAGTTCGAGTCTCTGCTTCAAACCTATCCCTCGCCTAAAGTGATTCGAATCAAACTGACCCGAATCCGAGAACGTCAATCTCAGCGAAGTCGTTGAAACTAAGGGCATTGACCCACCCAAGCGTGCGTGATAACCCGCCTCCTAATCTGAATGATGGAAAAAAATCCCGATCCCGCTTGGGCCCGCCAACTGGGCCTCTTCGGGGTGATTGTCACGACTTTGCTCGGATACACGTGTGCGGGTGTGGGACTTGGGTACCTGGCCTGGATCAAATGGGGCGCTCCATTTTGGGTCCTGATACTGACCACCTCGGCATCCTTGGCGCTGGCGATGATGCGGGTTTATCAACTGTTTCGGAAAGATGTGCAGAAGTGAACGACACCTCCTCCCCTCGTCCAGGCCTTCAAAAGCTGCTCCCGTTTCTTTGGGCGGGTTTCGGGTGGGGCATCGTTACAGTGGTTTCAAATTCTTTTGGATTGGTCGATCCGCTTCACGCCATTCTTTGGAGTTTGGCTTTGTGGACTCTTTGCATGGCCGATTTTTTTGGAACCGCTCAAATGGTTCGAGGAATGCTCGCCGTGAGAGCCGGAAGTTCCACTTCGGGAGGAAGCCCTTCAGCCCAAGCTTTGGGGGGCGGAGCACTAAAGCTTGCTTGCTTCGGACTCTTGGGTGTGGTTGTGTGGGCCGGAAAAGAAGCACCTCTGCGAGCGTTACTCATGGGTTTAGGGACCATGATCGTAGTCCCTCTGCTCGGCGGAGTTTGGTGGTTCAAAAGGGACCACAAGGAAAACAGTCATGGCTGAGCACGAAAACTACTCGTTCCTGCGTCTGATTCCTGGATTGGAACACACTCCGATCCACGTGACCGCTGCCATTCTCGTCAGCATCATCCTGATCGTGACGACGTTCATTGCGCGCGGACAACTCAAGGCAGTCATGAAGTCACCCGGTGGCGGAATCGTCCCGGATCAGCACCTGACTTACCGCAATTTTTTTGAGATCTTGGCTGAAAAGCTCTACAGCCTGACCGAAAGCGTCTTGGGCCATGAGAACGCCAAAGTGTACTTCCCAGTCATCGGATGCCTTTTCGTCTTCATCTTCGGCTGCAACATTTTCGGCCTGATCCCGGGAATGGGTTCGGCGACCGACAATATCAATACGACGCTGGCTCTGGGTCTCTTCGTATTTCTCTATTACAACATCGCGGGATTCAAAGCCCATGGTGTGGCCTACTTGAAGCATTTCTTAGGGCCGGTTTTGTGGCTGGCCCCCCTCTTGGTGATCATCGAGTTGGCTTCGCATTTGTTCCGCCCGCTTTCCCTCGCACTTCGATTGCGCGGGAACATCATGGGCGACCACATTGTCCTTCACATCTTCAGCGGTTTGGTCCCTTACCTTCTTCCCGTGATTTTTTACGGATTGGGAGTGTTTGTGGCCTTTATTCAGGCCTTCGTCTTCTGTTTGATGACGATGGTCTACATTTCCATGTCGACTGCACATGATCATTGAGAAAGGAACGAATTCGATGAACTTCCGTAAAGCCCTTTTCCTGATGGGTTCCCTGGTTTTGACTCTTGGCGCTTCCGTCGCCATGGCCGAAGAAGCACCCGCTGCTGCGAATAACCTTCGTAACGGCATCGGCGCTTGGGGTCCTGCTCTGACCATCGCCATCGCCGCTTTCGGTGGTGCCATGGGCCAGGGTAAAACCGCTTCCGCTGCCCTCGAAGGCATCGCACGCAACCCAGCTGCTCAAGACAAGATTTTCGTTCCCATGATCATCGGCTTGGCCCTGATCGAATCCCTCGTGCTCTACGCTTTCGTGATCGCTCTGATCAAATACTGATTAGTCGCTGATCCGCGAAAGGTTTTTTTCAGAGGCCGGTCTCCCGTTGGGAGGTCGGCCTTTTTTTCGCCCTTCTTGACCGGGCGAGCCGCTATCCTTACCATGAAAGACTCATCATCCAGGAGGATTGCCCATGGCAAGGATTGCCGCTTTGATCACTTTGGTATTTGCACTCAACGGTTGCGCGATGGTTCGCGCACCGGCCACGGGCTTCTTTTACACGGACACCCAATCGGGCATGGATTCCACCTCCAACCAAGCTGGCAATCGAATCGGAGTATCCTGCCTTACGACGATCTTGGGCTTGGTTGCCACGGGTGATGCCAGCATCGAGTCGGCTCGCCGCAATGGCGGGATCACTCTCATCAGCTCAGTGGACGAAACTTCCCAGAGCTATGTCGGCGTCTACGGCAAGTATTGTGTTGTGGTTCGCGGTCGCTGAGGGACTTCTGACTCGGCAAAATCGGTCGCGCTGGCGACCGATTTGACAGGGTGGCCCACCACTTAGACCTCCTCAGGGAGTGAGGTAGGGCTTCAGGTAGCGGGCGGTATAGCTTCCGGCGACGAGGGCGACCTGCTCCGGAGAGCCCGCGGCCAGGAGCTGTCCCCCGCCGGACCCCCCGTCAGGCCCCATGTCGATGATGTGGTCAGCGACTTTGATGATGTCGAGGTTGTGCTCGATGACGATCACGGTGTTGCCTTGTTCGACCAAGGCCTGCAGGATTTTTACGAGCTTATTGACGTCATCGAAGTGCAGACCGGTGGACGGTTCGTCCAGGATGTAGACGGTGCGCCCCGTGGCTCGCTTGCCAAGCTCCTTGGCGAGCTTGATCCTTTGGGCTTCGCCCCCCGACAGGGTCGTGGCGCTTTGGCCCAAGTGCAGGTAACCGAGACCGACCTCGTTGAGGACCTTCAAACGTTGATTGATCTGGGGAATCGCGTCGAAGAAAGTGTAGGCATCCGCGCCGGTCATTTCGAGGACATCGGCGATATTCTTACCTCGGTACCGGATCTCCAGGGTGTCCCGATTGTAACGACGCCCTTTGCAAACGTCGCACTGGACGAAGACATTGGGCAAGAAATGCATCTCGATCTTCTTGACGCCGTCTCCTTCGCACGCCTCGCAACGTCCGCCTTTGACATTGAATGAGAATCGGCCCGGACCATAGCCCCGGATCTGGGCTTCCGGCAGATGAGCAAATAGATCCCGGATCATGCTGAATATGCCGGTATAGGTCGCAGGATTGGATCGAGGGGTTTTTCCGATGGGACTCTGGTCGATGTCGATCACTTTGTCGACATGCTCCAAGCCATCGACGGAGTTCACTTTGAGATCGCCGGTTTCGACTCGATAGAGTTGCTTAACGAGCAGCCTATACAGCGTGTCGATCACAAGCGTGCTCTTGCCGCTGCCGGAAACGCCGGTCACGCAGGTCAATACGCCGAGGGGAAACTCGGCGGTGACGTCGCGAAGATTGTTCAGCCGTGCGCCGTTCAGCCTCAAAACGCGATCCTTGCCCCAGGCTCGCCTGACCTTCGGGACCGGAATTTCGAGCTCGCCCCGAAGGTATTTACCGGTGATGCTATCCTTGGACTTGAGGATGTCGGCCACTGTCCCGACTGCCATCACTTCACCGCCCTGAGTGCCGGCACCCGGTCCCATATCGATGATAAAGTCGGCCTTTTGAATCGTATCCCGGTCGTGCTCAACGACGAGGACGGTGTTCCCCAAGTCCCGCAGCCGAGTCAAAGTAGCGATGAGTTTGTCATTGTCGCGTTGATGGAGTCCGATTGAGGGCTCGTCCAAAACGTAGATCACCCCGACCAGGGAGCTTCCAATTTGGGTGGCCAATCGAATCCGCTGAGCCTCACCCCCAGAAAGGGTCTGAGCAGGGCGCCCCATGTTGAGGTAGCCTACACCCACTTCGGCCAGGAATCCGAGGCGCTCGTGGATTTCCTTCAAAATGCGGTCAGCGATCATCTTTTCGCGTTCGGTTGTCGAGAGCGTCTTAAAGAATTCAGCCAGTTCCAGGATCGACATCGCACAGAGCTGCGCGATGTTTCGGTTCTCGATCCGATAGTGAAGGCTTTCTTTGCGCAAACGCGAGCCGTGGCACTCAGGACAGGGCGAATTGTCGGGAGTCCTCTCCTGATGGACGAGCGGAATATCGTCCGAAGCAACCCCCTCTTCTTCGTCTTCCTCCTCGTCCTCGACCTCCGGATTCATACCGAGACCGTCGCACTTCGGGCATGCGCCCATGGGACTGTTGAAGGAGAAGGTGCGGGGTTCTGGCGCCGGATAGCTCACGTTGCAGTCGGTGCAGGCGAAACGCTCACTCATGAGCTGCTCCTGGGGCGGCGAGCTCGCCGAGGCCTGGGTCTGCAGGATGAGGAGTCCTTCGCCGAGCTTGAGTGCGAGCTCCACCGAATCACTGACCCGGGTACCGAGGGTTCCGCGATCGTCCTTGATGATCAGGCGATCGACGAAGACATCGATGTCATGCTTCTTGTTCTTGTCGAGCGCGAAGTCCTGGGAGAGGTCCAGGATCTCTCCGTCGATGCGCACCCGGACGAAGCCGCGTTGGCGGAGTTGAAGAAGCTCCTTTTGGTACTCCCCTTTCCTTCCGCGAACGATGGGCGAAAGGATGGAGATACGCTGGTTCTCGGGCGAGGAGAGGATGTGGTCGACGATCTGCTGGGGAGACTGCGAGCGGATGGGCTTCTCGCAACTCCAGCAAAACGGCTTGGCCACACGCGAGTAGAGAAGCCGGAGATAATCGTAGATCTCGGTCACGGTTCCCACGGTTGATCGTGGATTGTAGCTCGTAGTTCGCTGCTCGATGGAGATCGTGGGGCTCAATCCCTCGATCACGTCCACGTCGGGCTTTCCGAGCTGCTCGAGAAACTGCCGGGCGTAAGCGGAAAGACTCTCGACGTAGCGGCGCTGTCCTTCGGCGTAGATCGTGTCAAACGCGAGCGAGGACTTGCCTGAACCCGAGGGACCGGTGATCACCGTCAGTTGGTCTCGGGGAATCGTGACGTTGATCCCTTTGAGGTTGTGGACCCGTGCACCCCGAATGACGATCGCCTCATCGTTGGCGAATTTCTTGGGCGCGGCGGCTGACCGGCTTTTGGAAGTACCGTTGGAAGAGGAGGGTTGGGTCGGCGTGGTGGCTGAAGTGTCCTTCATCGATGAGTTCACAATGCCCTTCCTTCGCATGGACGGCAAGACCTCGAGATCATCCCATTGAGCCGGACTGACTCGATGCGTAGTCGTGGTTCAGTGACTTGCGGATTCGCGCACGGGTGGATGACTGAGGGCTTGAGCCGCCTCGTCCAGTGCCTTCTCGAAAATGCCTCGAATCTCGTCCAAGCGGTCCTGACTGGGCGCTTCGAATCGAAGTACCAACACGGGTTGGGTGTTGGAAGCGCGGATCAGTCCCCAGCCGTCGCCGAAGTCGACTCGGATGCCATCGATGTCAGTGATTTTGCGGCCCGGTGTCAGGCGTTTCTTGGCCTCCTCCACAAGTTTGAACTTCTTCTCTTCATCACAATCCAAGCGGATCTCGGGAGTGGAAACTGAAGGAGGAAGGTCGCTCGTCAGGGAGGAAACAGGGCCCGAGGCGGCCGACGCGATCTCGTAAACCCGAAGTGCCGCGTAGATCGCATCGTCAAAGCCGAAGTACCGATCTGCGAAGAAGATATGTCCGGACATCTCGCCGGCAAGGGCGGCTTTGGTCTCCTTCATCTTGGACTTGATCA
>JAYVNB010000125.1:0-5736 GCA_043759365.1 Bacteriovoracaceae bacterium
ACGGTCCGCTCCCGGACTTGAAGGAGCTCCGCCGTCTCCTTTCGACTCAGCTTCTGATTCAAAAAATCGGACACCGCTTGATGTGTGAATTGCCCATTCTTGGACATGTAAATCCCCTCGTCTCGTTCCATGATCCCCACATTCTCTAAACTGAATCAGGGGCTTAGATTAACCAGGAGGCGACAAAGTCGCTGAAGAATCACACCTACTCAAGTTTTCGCTTCATTCAGCCGATGAAATTAAGATGAGATGCGGATCTATTTTGAAGTGGGGTTTTGCCGTCACTCTCGCCAGTCTACCGGCTTGGGGAGGCACCTCTTTTGGAATCTCCGATATCGAGAGACTGGTGTGCGATTCAAGCCGCCACATCGACTCCGTCGAAAAGCTCCTGCCACTCATTCCCGAAGAGATCCGTTCCAACTATGTCGTCGTTTTCCAGAGCCAAAGCGTTCAGCAGGCCGCATACGATGACGCGAACGGGTCGATTCGTCCGCGCGTGATCCTACGTTCCCGGGATGGCAAGTTCCTGATGGGGTTCAACGATGCCGCGATGACCGGTGGAGAGCGCCTCGAGATCACCCAGTTCGACGACGCCAAGGCGAAGTTCATCTATCACGAGGTGAACTTCTCGGAGCCTCCCGGCGAACGGGTCCATCGGGATGACCCTCAACACAGTTGCCGCAATTGCCATCGCGAGGATCCGCGACCCAATTGGGCCAGTTACTCGAACTTCCACAACACCTTTGGGAGCGATGGTGACAAGCCGGGAGATCCCGAAGAGCAGCGGAAGCTAGCCAGCTTCCTGAACACGGCGTCGGCGCATCCTCGCTACAAATACCTGATCGGCTTGGCGGCCGGATACGCTCTGGGATCGGATGGAACCACTCGCGTTCGCCACAACGCGGAGATGACACAAGCCCTTCAAGAGCTCAATGCCAAGCGCGTCGTGAGGCTGATGCGGGAAACCGCGGACTACAACGCGATTCGATTTTCGGCGTTGGGCGCGATCGCATGCGGGCCCGAACGCGGATTTGATTTCCGTAAGTTCTTCGTTCCCGGCTCACCTGCCTCCCAGGTCCGATTCACTTCCTTTGCCGGCAAGGATTACGGGCAAGGCGAGCACCCCCTGCTCTATCTTTTCGAGTCTCGGGGTATCCCCACGTTTCATTGGACGATGAATTTCGAGGAGCCCAATCATGGCCCGTTCCGGGCAGCGAATCCGATCGAAGCCAGCTTCGTTCGGGCCTTGGCCGACTCCGACCCAGTCATCGCGGAATGGATCCGACAGACTCCCCCTGGACTCGAGGATCCTTCGCTCCTCGACTGCGAAGCCCTCGCCCGCAAGGCAAGGGCTCAAGTCGCGATACTGGGTCCCACTTCGCCCTTTTGCCAGGTCGCGAGCGGAGCGCCTCATTTTCCCGCGAGTTCGAGGGCCGTCCTCGGAATCACCCGCGAGATCAGCAGTGAGCGCTTGCGACCCACTCAGTGACTCGGAGGAGCCAGGCCAAGAACAAGTTCAGTTGCCTTCAGGAGCCAAAGTGCCGATGTCGCCGGCCGGAAGGTGAGCCATGCTGACTTCAGAGGAAGCCTTCGCAGCAGGTGCTGAGGCTTCGACTTTTCCCGCGAGTTCAAGCGGAGCCGCGACCACTGGGTAGAGAGTGACGTCGCCGGTCAGAAGCAGCTCACCCAAGACTTCGCCTTTGGCCGATGGTCGAGTGATGCGTGCCCGCCAGAGCGGGCCGCGGCAAGCCTCGAACGCGCAGGCCGTGTCGTCCTGGAGAACGATCTTCATTCCATCGCTCGAGCGACCCTCGAAAACCCGGGCCTTGTTCTTGGACTCGCGCGGCGCATCCATTTCGAAGGTCAATTCAATTTTTCCGGATCGAACCTGGAACGAATAGGCCCCCTGTCCCCCCTCGAAGAGGTCGGCCTTGGCGCTGACGAGGGTCGAAATCGAGGAGAACTCCCCGGAGTTTCCCTGAACTGAAAGCAGCCCCCCTGCGATCCCGCGCGCCGGGGTTGATCCGAAAGCTGCACCCGTGAACAGGCCGAGCAAGGTTGCGATTGCGATTGCTTTCGTTTTCATAGACCCACTTATAAACCTAAAGTGAACGGAAATGGTACTGTATTCTTTCTATACACATTGTGTATTTAAACCATCGAAACCATTGAATTCACCTAGGCCTATCTGATCCAGAATGAACAAAAAAGGGGCTCTTCCCTCAAGGAAAGAGCCCCTTTTCCAACTATGCCATCATCGAGTCGCAAGTAACCGGGGGTCCCGGCCGACTCAAGCTGCTTTTCGATACTCTTGAGCACGGAGCTGGTGGCGCCGCAGGAGTCTCAGAAAGTTACTCCGATCCAGTCTCGCCTCACGGGACGCCGCCGATACGTTGCCCCCATGGCGAGCCAGGACGTTGGTGAGGTACTCGCGTTCAAACGAGTTCGACCAGCGCTTCTTGAGACCCATGTAACCTTCATCGCCGCCTTCGTCCGCGCTCTGACCCGGTGAGGTCACGACTTCGAGCTTGGGACCGTTCGGTCCCGCCCGCATCGCCTTCGCCGGCAGAGAGAGGTCGCGGAAGCTGACCGGACCGGAGTCCGAGTGGATCAGGGCCGCACGCTCCACCACATTGAGCAGTTCGCGCACGTTGCCGGGCCAGCTGTACTCGCGCAAGCCCTCCTCGGCATCGGGTGTGAAACCAGGAAAGGTCTTGCCGCGGCTGGTGAATGCGCGCTCGATGAATTGGCGTGCCATCGGGAGGACATCGCCTGTCCGGGTACGAAGTGCCGGAACATCGATGATCACCCGATTGAGACGATGGTAAAGGTCTTCCCGGAACTTTCCGGCGTTGACCCGATCTTCGAGCTCGGCATTGGTCGCTGCGACCACACGGACATCGGTATCCAGATCGACGGTTCCACCAACTCGGCGAAATACTTTCTCTTGAAGCACGCGAAGCAGTTTGGCCTGGAGCTTGATGTCCATCTCTCCGAGTTCATCGAGAAACAGGGTGCCTCCGCGCGCGATCTCAAAGAGGCCCCGCTTCAGGACATTGGCGCCAGTGAAGGCCCCTCGCTCATGACCGAAAAGCTCGCTTTCCAAAAGCTGCTCGTTGAAGTTCGCGCAGTTCACGGCGACCCAAGGGCCTTTTCCGCGACGGGAGCCGGCATGAACCATGCGGGCGATGCCTTCCTTCCCGGTTCCGCTCTCCCCGGTGATGAGGACACAAGGCTCTTCGGCTTCACCCCGCATCGCTTCGCGGCGCAAGATCGAGATCCATTCATTGGCCTTCTCCATGGACGAGTCCTTGGAGACGTACCAGACCTTGTCCTCGGGTTTGCCTTCCGCGCGTTCCACGCGGGCTTCCAGGCGATCGATGAGATCGCCGTTCTCGCGCTCGAGCTGGTGCTCGCGGACGCAGCGCCGAACCGAGTGCGTGAGTTCGTCGAGGTCGAAGGGTTTTTCCATGTAGTCCGAAGCACCCTGACGGAGGGCCTTCACCGCGATCTCTTTTTCGCCGTGACCGGTGATCACGATGACGCGCGCGCCTTTCTGGGTCTGCCTCACCCAATCCATCAAGGCGAATCCATCCTTGCCCGGCATGCGAAGGTCGGTGATCACCACGCCGAATCCGCCTTGGGTCTTGAATGCAGCCTCGGCCTCCTGGGCGGAACCCGCGACGGTTACATCGAAGCCCTCGCGGTCCAGCCGCGATTTGAGAAGCTTCCGGATCGTTTCTTCATCGTCTACCACCAGAATACGCGCTTTGCTCATAGGATTCTCCCTCTTCAACCTGTCAGTGACAGTCTTCTCTTCAATCAAGCCAGTTCCCGGTAATCCCGGGGCAAACGGATCGTGAACGCGGTCCCCTTGCCGGCCTCAGTTTCAACTACGATCGAGCCGTGAAGCTTCGAGATCACCCCGTAGCTCAAGCTCAGTCCCATCCCCATTCCCTTGCCCACTTCCTTGGTCGTGAAGAAGGGATTGAAAGCTTTTGTTTTGGTCCGCTCAGACATGCCGCAGCCGTCGTCACGAAACTCGATTTCAACGAAATCGCCCGCGAACCGTGTGCGGACCGAAACATGCCCCGAGCCACGCCCGGAAGCCTCGATCGCATCCCGCGCGTTGGTGGCCAAATTGATGAACACCTGCTCGAGCTGCAGTGGATTGGCGTAGATTTCTGAAACCTCCGCGCCGAAGTCGCGGGTCACCTCGATGCCACGCACCTTGAACTGCCGTGAGAGCATCTTCATCGACTCATCGATGGCACGGTGGACGCTGGTCATCTCGAACTTCTCGCCCGACTTGCGGACATGGGTCCGAAGGTAGTCGATGATGCCCGACATCTTGTCCACGTTGGAGACGATCTCCTTAAGACCCGAAGTGACTTCGGACGATGGATGCTCGAGGATCGACTCCAGCTCTTGCGCGTATCCGCGGATCCCCTGCAGCGGCTGATTCAGCTCGTGTGCGATTCCAAATGCAAGTTCCCCGAGCGCCGCCATCTTTCCGGCCTGCACCAACGTCTCCTGCATCGAAGTGAGTTCAGCGTTCTTGCGCTCCAACTCGAAACAAACCTTGCGGAGCTCGGCGTGCTGCGTGATCAGCTCCCGCTCCATGCGTTTCTTCTCACTGACATCCCGAAGGAGGATCAAGGCCATCGGACCCTGCGCACTCGAAACCCTACGTACCGTGAGGTCGACGAGCCGGACATAGCCGTCCTTGCGAAGGACTGCGATATCTTCGTACGTCCCCGGTGAAGCGAGCTGCTCCAAGGAGAGGACGCGCGCGCGATTCGGAACATGCTGGGTCTTCGCATCGGGAGAAAGCGAACGGACTGCCGAGCCGACCAGCTCCTCCTTGAGGAAGCCCGTGAGATCCTCGGCTGCACGATTGGCGTCGTCCACCTGGCCGTCCGGAAGCACCGTGAGAACGGCATCCGAGGCCTGGTCAAAGAGCACCTGGTACTTCTCGGCGGACCCGTTTCCGTCGGCCTGGCCGACCACCTGAAGTTTTCTAGCGGTAGGCGCCAAGCAATGCACCCGCCCTTTCCATGTCCTGACCGAGCTGAGCTTCGATCGCTGCGACATCGTCTGCGTTCATGCCCAATGGCAGGATCATGTCCGGCGTGATCTCGCCTGCAGAGCGATCACCCGAGTTGCCGATCTGGTTCTTCACGACGATCACGTTCGCCAAGCGCACGATCTGGATCAGGGGCTTGGCCGAACCGAGGATGCTCGCCATCTTCGAAACGTCGAAATGGTGATAGTGGATCGCGAGCCGGATGCTCTGAGGCAGACCCCACTGGGTCGCGATCACTTCGCCCAAGAAAGAATGACCAGGAAGCTCCCATTCGCGCTCGACTTCGACAAAGCTGCAGGAGCGCAACCGGGTCTCACGCACGATCGAGGCGAGGCGGTCCGGATCCACTTCGTGGAGCACGAGTTTTCCGATGTCGTGCAAAAGTCCGCAGGTGAAGGCTTCTTCGGGCTTCGGGTATTTAAGGCGCTTGGCGATCGACTCTGCACAGACCGCGGTTGCCAAAGCATGCTTCCAAAACTCGGGCATCGAGAAGTCCTCGACCGCGATGTCCTTGAACACGGAGAACACGGAGATGCCCAGAACGAGTTGGGCCAAGGTATTGAATCCTAAAAACGCCAGCGCGCGCTGAACGTCGGACACTCCGCCTGGGATCGCGTAATAGGAGGAGTTCACCAAACGAAGGATCTTGG
>JAYVNB010000126.1:0-16818 GCA_043759365.1 Bacteriovoracaceae bacterium
GACACGACTTCCACGAGCTACGCCGATGCTTTGGTCACAATCCAATCCGTACTGACCCTCACTCCTTCGACGATCACCCTGGCGCCCGGCGCGAATCAGCCATTCGCCGCGGCCGGCGGCAGCGGGGGTTACGTTTACACGATCATCACCGGCGGAGGAACGATCAACACCGCCACCGGATCCTATACAGCCAGTCTCTCCACCGGCTCGACCTTGGTCCAGGTTCGCGACACGCTCGGAAGCATCGCCCAGGCGACGGTGACCGTCGCAGACTTCCCGCTGGCCATCACTCCGGCCACCAAAACGATCCCGGTGAACTACATCAGCCGGTTTGCCGCGAGCGGTGGCCAGGGTCCCTACCTCTTTTCCGTCTTCGCGGGAGGTGGCACCGTGAACGCTTCGACCGGAAGCTACACTGCCCCAGCCGCTCCCGGATCGGCGACAGTGCGGGTCAAGGACGCCAAGAACGCGACTATCGACGCTGTCATCACCATCAATGCCGCCCTGACACTGAGCCCAGCTACCGATACTCTGGCGGTCGGCAATACCCAGGTGTTCACTGCCGCGGGGGGCGTGGGTCCCTACCTGTATTCGATCGCCTCAGGGGGTGGAACGATCAACTCCTCGACCGGGTCCTACACGGCTCCGGCCGTTACTGGAAACGCCGTCGTTCAAGTCAAGGATAGCCTCAATACGATCGCCCAGTCGACTGTGACCATCCAGGCGGCGCTCGCGATCAGCCCGGCCACACTCACGCTCACTCCGGGCCGCACTTCCACTTTTACGGCCACCGGCGGGGTCGGAGCCGATACTTATAGTCTTCTCTCGGGCGCGGGCGTCATCGACCCCAACAGCGGCCTCTACACTGCCCCTGCGGCTTCGGGCACAGACGTGGTCCGCGCGACCGACACCCGCGGCAATACCTCGGATTCGACGATCACGATCAACCCGTCGCTCGGGATCAACCCAGCCTCGTTCACTTTGGCCGCCGGCAATCCCAAGTCGTTCGCAGGCACGAACGGAGTCCCCCCTTACAGTTTCTCCGTCTTCAGCGGAGGTGGCTCGATCGTATCCGGTTCCGGCGCCTACACGGCTCCAGGAGCCTCGGGGGCGGTCACCGTTCGGGTCACCGACAACATCGGCAACTTCGCGGACTCCGCCGTCACCATCAACTCCGCTCTCCAGATCTCTCCCGCGACCCTCACTCTCGCAGTCAACAATACCCAGACTTTCACCGTCACCGGGGGAGTCGGCCCGTTTTCATATTCGCGAGTCTCCGGGACCGGCACGATCAGCCTGACCACCGGCCAGTATGTGGCTCCCGCATCTGCCGGGACCGCGCTGGTCCAAGCGACCGACAGCTTGGGCAACACTTCGAACGCCACCATCACGATCAACGCCGCACTCCAAATCTCGCCTTCGAGTGTCAGCCTTGCGGTGACCAACACCACAACATTCACCGCTGCAGGCGGAGTCACTCCCTACACTTACTCGGTCTTCAGCGGGGGCGGCAGCATCAACGCTACCAATGGCAGTTACACAGCGCCGGGAGCCTCCGGAAGCGCGACCGTTCGAGTCACTGACTCTTTCGGAAACACCTCGGACTCGCTCGTCACAGTTCAGCCGGCTCTCGCCCTCAGTCCGAGCACGACCACCCTGACCCTCGGAGCGACCCAATCCTTCGCTGCCTCTGGCGGAGTGACTCCTTACTTGTATTCGAAGACCTCGGGGGGAGGCTCGATCGATGCCTCCACAGGCCTCTACACGGCTCCGGGCAGTCCAGGCTCCGCAAGCGTTTTGGTCACCGATGCCCGAGGCAACACGTCTCCGGGTACGATCACGATCAACCCCTCTCTCGCCATCAGCCCGATCACCCTCACGACGACGGTCGGGCAAAATACGACTTTCAGCGCAACTGGAGGGACGGGCTCCAACGCCTACAGTCTTGTCTCGGGCTCGGGCACGATCGCTGCTGCAACGGGCATTTATACGGCGCCCGCCTCCCCAGGGACCGATCGCGTGCGGGTCACCGATTCGCGCGGAAACACCAGCGACGCCACCCTCACGATCAACGCCACTCTCGGCATCACCCCGACCTCGTTCACTTTGGCAGCGGGAAACAGCAAGAGCTTCGCTGCGACAGGGGGCGTTTCGCCGTTCACCTTTTCTATCCTCAGCGGCGGAGGCAGCATCGCCTCCTCGACCGGCATTTACACCGCACCTGGAGCCGCGGGCAGCGCCACGGTGCGAGTCACCGATAGCGTCGGGACCACAGCCGACTCCGGAGTGACGATCAACGCCGCCTTCCAGATCTCGCCTGCTTCCTCCACATTGGCGGTCAACAACATCGAGACCTTCGCCGTGACCGGCGGGGTGAGTCCTTTTTCCTACACCCAGGTATCCGGAGGAGGCTCGATCGGGCTCGCTTCCGGTCAATACGTGGCACCGGCCGTCAGCGGGAGCGCCGTGGTCCGTGCCACCGACAACCTGGGCAACACCTCTGACGCTGCGATCACGATCAATGCAGCCCTTCAGATCTCGCCTTCGAGCTTCTCACTGGCTGTTTCGAACGTGACCACTTTCACCGCCACGGGAGGAGTCACCCCCTATGCGTTCTCGGTCTTCAGCGGAGGCGGATCCGTCAACTCCTCCACAGGAAGCTACACAGCTCCGAACACTGCAGGCAGCGCCACTCTGCGCGTGACCGATGCGTTCGGAAACACCTCTGACTCCCTCGTCACGATTCAACCCGCACTCGCCATCAGCCCCGGCGCTCCTCCGGTAGGAGTCAACACGTCCCAGGCCTTCAGCTCTTCGGGCGGCGTCAGCCCCTATACGTATTCGAAAACTTCAGGAGGGGGCTCGATCAACTCCTCGACGGGACTCTATTCCGCTCCTGCCACCGTGGGTACTGCAGTTGTCACGGTCACGGACGCTCGCAGCAACACCTCGTCGGCTACGATCACAATCAATCCCTCCTTAGCCATCAGCCCCACGCCCACTTTCGTCAACAAGAGCGGGTCGCGGTCCTTCACCGCTGCCGGAGGGGCCCCTCCCTACGTTTACAGCGTGTTCTCCGGAGGAGGCTCGGTCAACTCATCAACAGGGGCTTACTCCGCTCCAGCCACGACGGGGTCAGCGACAGTGCGGGTCACTGACGCGCAAAGCACGACCTCGGACTCCACAGTCAGCATCACGGACGCCTTGGCCATCGTTCCGACCGCCTTCACTTTAGCCGTGAACAACACCAAAACCTTTGCCGTAACCGGGGGTCAAGCCCCCTATTCATACACGGTCGCAGCCGGGGCCGGCTCGATCAACTCGTCGAGTGGGCTCTATACCGCTCCGGCGACTTCAGGCAGCGCCACGGTTCGCGTGACGGATACCTTCGGAGTCACGGCCGACTCGGCTGTCACGATCAACCCCGCGCTGGCGATCACCCCCACTTCGATCTCGGTCCCTTTGAACGGCACTCAAACTTTCTCGTCCACCGGTGGAGTCGGTGCAAGCGCCTACTCAGTCGTGGCGGGCGGGGGCTCGATCAACTCCTCAACCGGGGTTTACACGGCCCCGAACGCAGCGGGTTCAGTCACGGTCCGGGCGAGCGACGCTTATTCGAACACGGCCGACTCGTCCGTCACGGTTTACGTCCAAGTTGCTTCCGCAGCGAACTCGTCGATCACGGGGAGCGGCCCGGTGACTGCCAACGGGATCGCGACTTCGACCGCGACCCTTACTTTGATCGATACCTTGGGCAATGCGATCAACGGGGTGACCCCCACCTTTTCAGCAACCGATACTGGGTCGACCAATGCCTATGGCGCTTGCAGCGCGACCAATTCGTCGGGAGTCTCCACTTGCACCCTGACGTCAACCCACGCCGAGACCAAGACCCTCGCAATCACCGGGCCGGTGGCCAAATCCGGCGGTCCAGTGAGCTTCGTCGCCGGGAGCGCCTCGAGCAGCACTTCGACGCTCGTAGCCTCCGCTTCAGGCACGGTCGTTGCCAACGGAACCTCGAGCTCCACGATCACCGTGACTTTGAAGGACGCTTTTGGCAACGCGGTGAGCGGCGCATCGACCACATTCGCTTCGACCGGCACGGGAAACACCCTGGTTCAACCCGCTAGCACGACGGATGCCAGTGGCGTCGCCACAGGTTCGCTCAAGTCCACAGTTGCCGAAGCCAAGACTGTGAGCATCGCCTCACCTGCCGGGCTTAGCTCCGTCACTGCGGGTGTGACTTTTGTCGCAGGCCCTCCTTCGTCGAGCACATCGACCATCGCGGCATCGACAACGGAGACACTCGGATCCGTCACCGACGACGGGGTGAACTACGCCACGGTCACGATCACCCTCCGGGACGCGCAGTCGAACCGGATCAGCGGCACGACCGTGGGGTTCACTTCAAGTGGGACCGGAAACACTTTGGTGCAGCCTTCGAGTGCCACCAATGCCAGCGGCCAAGCCACAGGGCAGATCCGATCGACTGTGGCCGAAACCAAGCTTCTCGCGATCAGCTCTCCCTCGGGCCTAACTTCGGTCACGACCAATCTCACCTTCGCCTCCACAACCGCTTCAGCCGGCCAATGCAGCATCGCAGGCACGGGGCCCGTCCAAGCCAATGGCACTTCCACTTCCACGGTGAGCATCACCTTGAAAAACGCAGGCGGCGTCGCATTGGTCGGCGTCATTCCCACGTTTGGCGCAACCGATACCGAGATCGCGAACGTTTACGGAACCTGTAGCGTCACCAATTCCTCCGGCGTTTCGACCTGCACGTTGGCGTCGCTCTACCCCGAAACGAAAACCCTCCAAACCAAGACTCCCCTCTTGAATACCGGCGGATCCGTGATTTTCACTTCGATTCCCCGCAACCTCGAAGTCCCGATCGAGCTCCTGGATTCAGGTCTCACGGCTTCTTCCACTTCGGCTGTGACTTGGGCACGCACCCGAACTTCCCTGGACACGACGGACTACGATGGCTCCCCCGCTTATTATTTCGGCGCAAATTGCACCAACACAGGGGCGGTCGCCAGTCTCGTCAGCCTCCTGGACAGCTCGGGTACCACGGTCGCCAGTCTCTCGTTTCCCGGAGGGACTAGCAGTACGACTCGACTTTCGACTCTCTTCACCCCTACCGCTGGAGCCAACAACTACCGGATCTCGACCCCCATCGTGGCTTTAGGAACCCTGACTTGCTCGACAGGCCGAATCTTGGTCCGCCAGACCGGTGCCACCAAGACCAAGATCTACATCCCGATCACGGGCAACCCCTACGCTACGACTGATTCCGTCACTACGGTTGCCGGGGGGTCTATCGATTCCAATACGCATAAGAGTTTTTTCGCGACTTCAACCGTTCCTGAGCGATATGCGGTGCTCCACGTGGATTCGACGAAATTCGCAGTGCTGGACGCAACAGCACCCTATACTTTCGAAGCGGTGACCGGAACATCGAGCGGCACTCCAGAAGTCGCCCTGGCTCCCTATGGAACCGTGACTGCGATCGTTAACAGCCAAGTGACCGGAACCACAGCCACGGGCCTGGTCCAGGCCTCTCTCACGAAAACGGATCTTCCTGATGGGGATTACACGGTTCTCTTCGACCGAATCAGCGGGGGTGGAGGATCCACCACTTACCTTCATAAAGCCGCCCTCTGGGTCAAGCTCGGGGACCTCACCCGTGCCGAAGTCTATTACCGAGTCTCCCGCTTGGTCAGCACCACGAGCTCCCTCAACGTCGACAATGCCCGGGCCGAAATCGACTTGAGCCGCTTTACCAGTCCTACGGTCTACCATGAAGCGACGGGCCGCGAACCTACGGTAGGAACTTCGAGCGTGTCGTTGCTGACCACCGGAACCAACGATACCGGCTCGACCGGATCCACGATTTCAGGCTCCGCGATCGACTACGGCTCCACCGTGCAGGCCCGCACCCGGACCTCGGCTCTTTCGATCACTTCCGGCGACCGCTACATCCCCAGCTACTCCGTGACCTCGGGAACGTTTGAAAATTCCTGCAGCTTCATGGTGATCGGGATCCAATGAGTTCCCCTTGGCCTCTCCGCCCGCCTCCAGTACAGTTCCAAGGGTGAGCACTTCCAAAAGCCTGATTCTCCTTTTCGGCGGTCCCAGCAGCGAGCGGCTGGTCAGCGTGGCCTCGGCCCAGCATATCTCCCAAATCCTGCCCGAAGCACGGTGCTGGTTCTGGGCACTCGACGGACGTGTGACGGAAGTCTCTCGAGAGCACCTTCAGGCTCACGAAAGACCGTTTGAGCGCCCCTTTCTCCCCTCCTCGACTGGAGCGGGTGCCCAGAGCGCGGACTCTTGGCCGAACTGCGAACAGGCATTTGACCACTGCCGCGCCGATACGGTGGTGATCCTGGCCCTGCACGGATCCGGAGGCGAGGACGGCCAGATTCAACGGATTCTCGAGGCTCGGCGACTCTGCTTCACGGGATCGAGCGCGGCCGCGAGCGTGCTCGCGTTCGACAAGGCGGCGTCCAAGAGGGTCCTGCAGAAAAGTGGGATTCGAGTCGCTGAATCCGAGGTTTTGAATGGTCGGGATCTTCTCGCGGCTGAACGTTCGCTGCGGGAACTCCGTGACCGTACCGGACGTGCCGTGATGAAACCCGTGGCGGATGGATCCAGCAACGGAGTCTGTTTCATCGCGGACGAAACTTCGATCCAAACCGCGCTCGAACTGCTGCGAAACGATCCCGCGGTTCTTTATTTGGGCGAAGTCTTCGTCCAAGGCACCGAGCTCACGGTCGGAGTCTATGACACGGTTTCTGGCCCGCGCCCGCTTCCCGTTTCCGAAGTGCGGATGGATGCAGGACGCAATTTCGATTACGCCGGAAAGTACCTGGGAAAAGGCACGCTCGAACTCACTCCAGCTGAAATCCCGGACTCCGTCCGGGACGCCGTCCAGCACGTCGCACTGGTCGCGCACCGAGCGATCGGTTGCTCCGGCTATTCGCGCACCGACATGATCGTCGACCGCGAAGGCCCGGTGTTCCTGGAGATCAACAACCTCCCGGGCATGACCAAGGCCTCGTTCATCCCTCAACAGCTGGCTGCAGCCGGGATCTCGATGAAGGATTTCCTGGAACGGCAGATCGAGCTCGCCCGAACACGGTTCAAAGATCGAACTTGAGCGCCAATCTCAGCATCCAGCGCCGCTCAGGATCCTGATAAACGAAGCTCCCCTGCTCCTCAACATAGGAAGCAGCGGTCACTTTCACGATCCAAGCATCGAAGCTCAAGCCGTAGGTCAGGAAAACCTGATTGATGCCCGCGAACAGGCTGACCATGGGAAGCTCGACTTCGGCTCCGAAGTGGTTCTTCTTGCGCCAATCCGTCACGTGCAGGATGTGGCGTTGATCGTAGATCCCTTTGAAATGGATCGCGCCGAGCTTGTACCTCGCCGCGAATCCCCCGCTCAAATTAGCCTTGATCGGATCAGGCCCATTCCCGAAGTTCGTGTCCCCGATGTCCGTCATCGCCAAGCCCGCGTAGAGCGTGAGGAGACTGTTGGCCTCGAAGACGAATTGAGAACCCAAATCGAGCCCCAAGCCGCTTCCCCAAGGGCCGATCAACTGCTGAAGGGAGGAAGGATTGACGAGCTGAAAGAGGGCGACTGGGGAGAGCTTGCGGTACCCACCCCGCCGAAACAGCATCTTGCCAGCAGCTCCCACTCGAAGTTCGGCGCGTTTTCCGAACAGGCTGCGTTTGCCACGACCGACCGAGGTGGCGTAGCCCAGTTGGAATCCGTCCGTCGTCTGATACCCGAAGTTGACCTGGGGCAATGCCCGGTTCTCAGCATGGATCGCAAGTTGTTGATCGGCCAGGACCGAGAACCCGAATCCCGGGCCGATCAGGTTGGGTGCGATTTGGGCTTCGGCGTAAATGTTCTTACCCAAGAAGAGATTCAGGCTACTGCCGCTCAACTTCGAGAACGCCTTGGCTGAATCGCTGACTGTGGCGACCACATCGGTCGAAAGACTAATGTCCGTCACGAGGTAATTGAATTGAAGGCGCTCGATCCCCCCCAAGCCGGCGGGATTCAAGTAGAGCGCCGAATCATCATCGGCCAGCGCGGTCGAGGCCCCTCCCATCGCTTCGACGCGGGTCGATCGGTAGAGTTGCTGCAGCTCGCCTGCGCTGGCCAGACTGGGAGCCAACAAGGCTCCAAGGACCGCGGCGCAGAGACTGCCGGCTCTCCGGATCGCCATCACGGTCCGGTCACCCACCCTGTAGTCGTGTCGTGATTGATGAAGTCGATCAAGGCGGCCCCCGCACAGGAGGCGGGGTTGGTCGCCACTCCCGTGCACGAAGCGTAATCACGCAACTCGATCGGGCAAGTCGCGCAACCGGCGGCGATGTTGCAACCGGTGTTGGTCGGCGCGATCCCTTTGCACCCGGCGTCGCAGACCGCGTTCAAGGTCGGGGTCAGGGCTGAGAAAACATTGAGCGAAGTCGCGAGACCCCCACTCAACTTGGGCAGGACGACGCCTACGGAATCGACGAAGTTCAAAAACCCGGCGACGTAGGTGCATGCCGCACCCTGCATCTGGGTGGCTTTTCGCCAACCATTGACGGGATCGACATGAATGCCGAGGAGATTACCTTTCTTGAAATTCGTCGTGAACGGATTTCCGTAGCGGTTTCCTACCGCTCCCATCGCGCTGAGGGAGACCATCATCATGTAAAGATTCGAGTCGTCCGTCCGGTCAGTCGCGAGGTATGAACCGGTGTTCGGCGTCGTCGTCAAATAGGCATTGGATCCACGCACAAAAACACCCTCACGGATCACCGTGGTCAGGGCCTCCATGGCCTGCTGTGAGTTGGCCAGTCGGTCGTCGTAATCGGTGAAACTGAGGCCCGGCAGATTGAAGAGCTTAGCGGCCGTGCGGAAAAGGAAAGATCCCTGGCCCGGGCTCGATTGATACTGGTTGATCGCCATATCAGCGGCAAGTTGGAAAAAATTATCGACGCCCGCAGCGCATGCGAAAGCGGAAGCCCGCGCCAACCGGACTTCATTGTCACTGTAGACAGAGTTGTAGACGGGCTCGATGAGGGAGATCGCCTTGGCGCAATTGCCATTCGTCAACGCGCTATGAACCGCATCTAGAACCGCGGCCTTGCCTTCCTGGGTGCTGCCGTCCAGACGGGGAATCCCGCAGCCGATGGCTGTGAAACCCAAGGCACCCCAAGCGATCGTGAACAGGCAATCTCGAAACCGCATCCTCGGCCCTCCTGGCCAATTCGGAAAACGGGGGAGCTTGCGCTCCGATCACCCTCGGCTCAGGTACTCCACGAGCCTGCGGCAACCCGCTTCCAAGGATTTCTCGTCCGTCGCGAAGCTGAGCCTCACGAAATCGGATTTACCGAACGGGGTTCCAGGGACCACCGCCACTTTCGCCTGCTCGAGCAGACGTTCGGCGAAGCCCATGGAATCCTCCCCGGGACGAAGATATTCCTTCAACCCCGCAAAGACGTAGAACGCGCCTTCCGGAGCTGCGACTTCTATTTTGCCTGCTTTTCCCAGGATTTCCAACGCGAGATCCCGTCGCGCGCGGAAGCGCGAGACCTGATCGCTGAAAGCGCTCTCCGGGAGCTTGAGGGCGGCAACACTTGCCCACTGGGCCAATGCGTTGATCCCGGAGGTGCTTTGGCCCTGCAGGGTGATCATCGCCAGGGTAATGGCCTCGGGCGCTACCGACCACCCGATCCGCCAACCGGTCATCGCCGCGGATTTCGACATTCCGTTGACGGTAATCACACGCTCGCGCAGGTCCGGGTTGGCATCCAAGAAGGAAGTGAACGGCTCGGTGCCCAAGATGATCCGGTCGTAGATCTCGTCACTCAGCACCCAGGCCTCGCGCGCCACTTTCGAATCCCGGATCACCCGGCCGAGTTGCTCGAACTCCGCGCGGGTGTACATCGCGCCGGTCGGATTGGAGGGAGAATTGAAAAGAATCAGCCGCGTCTTCGGAGTGAGGGAGTTCTCGAGTTGGGAAGGCGAGATCTTGAAGCCTTGGGAGAAAGGGGCTTCGATGAATTTCGGCGTCCCGCCCGAAAGCTTGGCCATTTCGGGGTAGCTCAACCAATAGGGTGCGGGAATCAGGACTTCATCGCCCGGATCGAGCAGCGCCATCATGGCATTGTAAATCGCCTGTTTGCCGCCATTGGTGACGACGACATCGGTCGGTTTCCAGGGTCGGTGCCCGGCGACCATCGCGGGTTGCTGACGGTTGGTCTTCTCCGCGATCAGCGTGCGGAGCTCGGGGATTCCCGGTGCGGGAGTGTATTTGGAACGGTTCGCGGCCAAAGCCTCCTGAACCGCGGTCTTGGCAACATCCGGTACGTTGAAATCCGGCTCACCCGCCGTGAGATTGATCACGTCGATACCCTGGGCTTTCATCGACTGCACCAAAGCGTTCAGCTTCAGAGTGGCGCTCTCCGAAACTCCATCGAGCCTTTTGGCGATTCGAGTCACGGCTTGATCTCCTTGGGAAGTTTGAGGGGGATCTTGTCCTTCAGGCGTTGCACGACTTGAAAAGGGACGTAGGGCGAGACGTCCCCCCCGTAATGGAACAACTCCTTGATCATCGTCGAGCTCACGAAATAGAGGTTCTGCGCGGTCATCATGAAAACGGTCTCTACGTCAGCGTTGATCTGCTTGTTCATGCTCGCCATCATGAACTCGTATTCGAAGTCCGAAGCGGCGCGAAGTCCGCGGATCACGGCTTCGAACCGATGGATCCGCGCATAATCCATGATCAGCCCTTCCCAACGATCGACCTTCACGCCTTTGCGATCGGCGACGACCTCCCGGATCAAATCCACCC
Organism: Bacteriovoracaceae bacterium; assembly: GCA_043759365.1. GTDB lineage: Bacteria > Bdellovibrionota > UBA1018 > UBA1018 > UBA1018 > JAYVNB01. Next base: position 10,857 of record JAYVNB010000126.1, read on the forward strand.
GCTCTTCAGGCGTGAAAATTGGGGACTTCTTGCCCGTGCCAGCGACGACGATGGTGATCTCCGAAAAGATCGAGAGTGAGCGGTCGAGGATGTCGAGATGCCCGTTGGTGATGGGGTCGAAGGAACCGGGATAGATGGCTCGCGGCATTTTCATTCCGGGTCGGTCTCCTGGGATGGTTCCTCGACAGTTTCGTCAACCGAAACACGCCGGTAAGTCGTGAGCACACTATCACCATAATTTTTCTCGCGGACTTTGACAAGAAACGGCACCGCCTCCGGCAGCGCTTTCGCTTTCGACTTCTGGTTTCCCCATTCGATCAACAGGTATCCATTCGGCTTCAGCAGGTGTTCCCACTGGATATCGGTCAGAAGGCGCGTCTCCCAGCCCGAAGCGTAGGGAGGATCCGCGAAGACGATGTCGAAGGGGCCTTCGAAGTGGATCTTCGCCAAAGCTTTCTCCACCGGATCGACGATCAGCTTCATCCGGTCCCGCACTTTAAGAAGGTTGCCGTTCTTCTCGATGTAACCGGCCACCAACCGCACGCTTTCGACGAAAACGGCACGCTTCGCACCTCGCGACAGCGCCTCGAAGCCGAGGGAGCCCGATCCTGCGAACAAGTCCAGGACCTGCGCATCGGGCACCGCCACTTGGATGGAATTGAAGAGAGCTTGACGGAGCTTGGCTTGAGTCGGGCGCGTTCGGTCGTTCGAGGGAGCGGAAATGCTCCGTCCGCGGAACTCGCCCCCGGTGATTCGAATCATTTCGGAAGATGTCTCACGGACTCCGGGGAAAGAACAGAGTGCGCTTCGATCTTCCGAGCCAGTGGGCGTTCAAGCCGCTTTGGGACGAGCCACGGGTATCTTGAATTCCGTTCCGTCCGAAAGCTCCACCCGCAGAAACTGATCGTTGAAGCTCAAAGTGACTTCCTGACCTTCGAACTCATACTTCAATTTCAAAGTCATCGAGCCCTGCAGACTCAAAGTGAGGCACCCTGAATCGGCGCTGGACGGGGAAACGGAACGGGGTCCGGTTGTCATCGGTTCATCCTTTGGCTTGGAATCTGGATTTGAAAGGGAGGCTTGGGTTTCAAGCGCGACGGCTTCCGCCAGAGCATTGGCTTCAGCGGCGGCCAGCAACAGATCGGCCTCCATTTCAGCGGCCGCGAGGAGAGCGTCGGCTTCAGCTTCGGCTTCGACAGCCCGCATCACCGCCTCGGCCGAGGCCTGAACATCGTCGGGAGCATGGGATTCTGATTCGAAATTTCCATCCAAGAGCGAGGTCCCGAAGTCTTCTTCCTCGGACTTCATCCCCGCCAAGGTTTCTTCCATCGAGGCCGAATCGGCACCCTGCTCATCGCGGAACTCGGCCAGGGTTTCGTTACTGATCGAATCCTCGGGAGGAGCGGGATCCGGAACGGCATGAATCGGGGAACTTGCGCTTTGAGTCGTAGCCTTAGGCTTGGAAACCTGTGCCATTCCCTGCTGTAAACTCTCGATTTCATTCATTATATCTGCAATCTCATCCTGCACTGGAGCGGGAGAAGAGTCTGTCTTTGCCATTTTTGCTTTGGTTTCCGCGCCCATTAGATCTCCTAACGCACTCTCATCGGTGGCTTGAGGATCAAAACTGAGGACGAGCGTGGACGCGTCATCAGTTTTCGCTCCCCGCCAAAATCGTTTCGCTGATATCCCCATTGGTCTCTCGTCATCCTCGGAATCTTCTCTTCACCAAAGCTCGCGTGAGCCAGGGAATGTTCAGGGGTCACTCAAAAATAGCGCAGAGCGAAGTGGGTCGCTTTGCACCGTGTTTTTCTTTTTGGAAAACCGCGTTTTGAGGAGAGTTCAGATCCGAATCAGGGAAGTGGATGGAACCAAGCGGACTTACAACTTTGCTGGATCAGGGGCAGCTGCCCCGGTCGACTCGCGCGTCGTCCGGCAGACTGTCTGACCTCTTGGTCAAGCCTCCTGCTCCGGTCACGCCGCCCCCGTTTCCTCCTCGGTCGACCTCTCCGACGGAGGGCATCCTCAACCCTTCTGGTTTGGGCTCCAGAATCGACTCCAACGTTCGCGCGGAGATGCGGGGCCTGTTTTTTGACGCTCCCCCTGCCCTTACAAAATCCATTCAGCCTCCTCCAGTTCCTTTGTCGACTTTCTCCCCTCACCGCAAGCTTGGCATCGGAACCCGAATGGTCGGTGCTTCGCCCTCCCCTGCTTCCCATTCGCGACCGTCCCGCTCGGGATTGGCCACTCCGGGAGTCCTGGGAGGATTCACTCCTCCCGTTGCTTCGCTCTCGGCCATCCTTCCAGCACTCCTGAACATCGTCGGGCACATTAAAAACGAGCTCGAGAACAACGTCACCAAACTGCTCACTTTGAATCCGAGCCGGCGCGAAGCGGTGGCCCAACACTTGGACTGCCTGGCCAACCTCCCTGCGGGACCGAGCCAATCCCAAGGTGCGGGGGACCCCGCCGGCGGCCTCCGTCGTTGGATCGAGGGACCCCGCAGTCCGGCCCAAACGGGCGCACTGAATAGCTTTTTCGAAGAAGTGGCGATGGTCGCGATCGGACAGGCCATCTTGCTCAAGGCCTGGTCGGACCGCGGACTGCGGTCCTTGAAGGAAGAGGACCTCGGACGCTTGAATTGGGCTCTCTCTTCGGCACTCAAGCCCCATGTCCCCTTGGATCGTGAAGGCTGGCAGATCACTCGGCCGAATCTTTACTCCTGGTACAACCCGAGCCCGATGATCCAGCGCGAGATCTGGAACGCGGTCGACTCTTGGCGCATTTCTGACGAAGGCCCCTCCTTGCTGGCAAGTTTGCTGAGGCTCGCCCGCCGCAAGCTCAGCTCCCAGAGCGAGCTCAGCGGTTACGATGAGCGATTCTTTTCGACGATCTGGGAAGGAATGCAGGAGTTCGGCTTCGATGCGGATTCAGAGACCGGACCCATGCGCCGCAAGCGGATCGTATTCTCTCCGACTCTGCGCGATGGCTCCATGGTCCGCACGGGTCCGGTGTCCTTGACCTGGATTGGACTCGAGTCCCATCCTTTCAAATTGATCGCCGCCGAGCTGACTCAACTCTGGTGGGGTCCCTCCGCACCTCCAGTCTGGAGCCTCGGGACTGGCCTCGAAGTTCACGCTCGGGATCAGCTCACCCTGGCGCTCGGATCCCCGAAACCGTCCCTACTTTCCCGCATCGCGGAGATGGAGGCTTCGGACCTCGCTTTCGTTCTCGAGGAACGGATCACTCGAGTCAGTTCACGGACCGCCGAAGCTGCGCGGTATCGCGAGCAGCTCGAAAGTCTTCCGTACTTCAAGAAGCTCCGCGGCGCCACGACTAGCCAAGGGGCCCTTCAGGCTTGCGTCTCTCTCACCAAACTCCGCCCCGGCGGTCTGCTGTGGTGGGCGCGCGAAGAAGCCCTAGGCCCGACGGAGGGCGACGAGACCCTTCGCTTCCTCCTCGACCATTCCAAGCTCGTCTGTGAGTGGCGGTTCTCCGGCGTCGAGCACGCTCTACCGAGCAACGGCCCACTTTTCCCGTCTTTCCTTTACCTTTTCGTTCGAGAGCCGGATCTCAAGGAACGGATGGCCCATCGCCCCGCGCGCATCTCCGTGCAGGGCCAAATCCGCAGTCACGTCGAAGTTCCTCTCTTGCTCGGAGATGCCCTCCACGGCCTGAAAGCCGTCATGGAATCTCGAATCCCCACAGTCCGAGGGCAATGGCAGCTTCACGGACAACCGAGCCCGACTCCTCAAAAGGAGTGGCATGAACGCTGGCCCGAGGCGGCAGGAAATGAAATCCTCGTGAGACTGGAGCGGCTCCGAAGCAACTCCCACCCCCTCGCCAGCTTCACGACGATCCGTTCGACCCCGCATGGGGATCCCGCGCGCGACGGCGCCTGGTCGGTCCATCCCACGCTCAAAGGACTCTGGTTTCACCCGGCCACGGCTTCGGGCACCGGCAAGCGCAAGCTTCAGACCCATGCTCTCTCCTCAACAGCAGGGCAAACGACCGGGCCTTCGGCAGGAGCCAAGGGTTCTGGATTCTTAGTCCTGGTTCCCGATGATGCCTGGATCGCGCCTTTGCGCGCCTATCTCGAGTCCGATGCGGTCGGCGATTGGCTCGACCACCAGTGCGAGCGTCGCGGAGAAAACTGGCATTTGGGCGAACAAGTCGTGAAGTTCATCCCAGTTCCCCGTCCCTTGCTCCGTGAGCTGGGAGCACAGCCCGAAGGTCAAACCTCGGGAGCATTGCCGTTCGCGGTTCCTCTCCCCGGAGAGTGGGAAAAACTCGCCGCCGAGATCCCCTACCAACCCAAATCCGTGCGAGCACGGATTCACCTGGTTCCCGAAGGCGAAGTGGGCGACCGCATTCGCGCGGCGCTCTTCGTGCGGGCGGCCCGCGCGATCGAAAACCTCAAGACTGGCCAGGAGAAGCTGCTTTCCTTGGTTCGCGACGACGGATCGATCCGATGGCGCGAACTCCTGTTCATCCTTCCTCGGAGCGAATGCGTGAATGCTGGAATGCACTCCCAAATCCGACTCTCCGGAAGCCTGCCTCCCCATTTGGCCATCTCCCGGATCTCCCGGGTCAAAACCCCGCTGCCTGGACTTCTCCTTTCCACCGAGAGCGGGATGAATCTGCACGTCGGCTCAGAGAACCCCCGGCTAGTCGACATGATTTGGGAACAGTTGCAGGGCCTCGTCCATCCGACCTGGAACGAATTGAGCCAATACTTGATTCTTCCGCGCCACCCCGACTTGGCGGAGACCACTGCGCAGGATGTCCTGAGATCCCACGGTGAGCAAAGCGCCAAACTTCGCGATCTCAAGGAACTCCTGGTGGGTTGTTCCGAGTTTCGTTAAATTCAAGGGAGAATGATTCGCGAACAACCGTGGCATATCCGGCGCGCCAGCCACTGGCATCACCAGTGGTACCGCGACTTGATGGAACTCCAGAAAATCACGTTGGGTTGGCTCAAAGAGCTGAACATCGATCGGCCCTCTCATTTCCTCGGCCCATCGGTGAACTCGGCAGTTCGGGAGTCGATCCGAGGACTGGAGCAAGCGGCTGACCTTGCGCTGCAAGCCGATACGGCAGGAGGCCTGGAAAGCCTGCTCGACGATACTTCTCCCGACGACTGTCTGGGTCGGATCGAGATGGCGATCCAGTCCCTTCAAGGCTGGACACTCCGTTCGATCCTGGATCGCACTCCCCCCGACGGGCTTGCTTCACTCTTGGGCCAGCTTGAGCAAAGCTCCTGGAAGTCGGGAGCCGCATGCGGGGCGCTCCGGTGGAAAAACCCGGATCCGGCCGAGTATTCCGATTTGCGGGCCGTGCTGTTCGCGTTCCGGGATAACCCCCTTTGCGCCGTCAAACACAAAGACGGGATCCTCGTTCGCCGAGCCATCCGCCGGGAAATCTCCCTAGAACTCCGCATCTGCCCTCATCAAAGCGGCAACGCGGCGATCGCCTCGGTTGCCTCCGAGCTTTGCAGCCTCTATTCACACTGGATCCGCGGTTTCGTTTACTCACTGAACCCCAAAGTCTACGTGGACTACCAACCGGGCTCGCCGACTTTGCGATGCGTCCACCAATGGCGGGTGACCGCGGAGGCATGAGTCCCAAGAGTTCTCCGCGCAAGACCCTGCTCCAACTTCAGACCCGCATTTATCGCACGCTCCGCGAGGAAGCCAAACGGGCGTTGGGGAGGACTCCAGCGGCGATCCTCAAGTACGAAGCGGAGTATCAAAGGGACTTCAAGATCCCCGTCCGCGGCTTGCGCTCCCTCGACCGTGCCGACTTGGTCCAGGAGATCCGATCGCGCGACGTCTCGTTCGTCGCCGACTACCATACTTTTGCCCAGGCCCAGCGCACCGCTTTGCGATTGATCCGGGATGCGGCCAGGGCGGACGACTCCAAGCGCCCCCAACAGCGCTGGTTGATCGGTCTCGAGATGATC
>JAYVNB010000127.1:0-5725 GCA_043759365.1 Bacteriovoracaceae bacterium
TACACAGCTCGAGTCGATAAAGGCGAAGTTCCGATCCTCCGCGGGCATGTCCTGACGGAAGAGGACCAAGTGCTCCGACGCCACATCCTGAACCTGATGACCCGTTTCAAGACCAAATGGGATTCTCAGGCCGACTACGCGGTGTTCCTCGAGACCGTGGGAGAAAAGTTGGAAGAGCTGACTCGCGATGGCTTGATCAGACTGGACAGGCATGCCTGCGAAGTGAGCGAAAAGGGGCGTCCCTTCCTCCGCAACATCTGCATGGCATTTGACGCCCGCCTCGCCCGGCAGGCACCTTTGACTCAATTGTTCTCAAAAACGATTTGATGAGGCCCCGAGGATGATCGGAACTTTCGATACGAGTCTTCGAAAAGTCACGATCATCGGCGCCGGGGTCGCGGGACTCCTCGCGGCTCGTCGATTGGATGAGCTTGGATTCGAAGTGAGTTTGCTTGAAAGCTCGGCGCGGGCGGGTGGACTGATTGCGACGCACGAAGCTCCCTTTGGCATGGTGGAAGTTGCGGCGCACTCATTTCTCGCGAGCCCTGCTGTCCAGGCCCATTTTCGCTCCCTGGGTGTCGATCTGATCGGCGTCAATCCCGAGTCGCGCTCGCGGTACGTGTTTCGGGACGGCAGGCTCAAAAAGTTCCCTTTGACGCTTCGAGAAGCCGTCCGCGCGTTTGCCAGGGCTTACCTCATTTTGGCCGATCGCGACCAGCAGCCCGGCGATTTGACCCTCGAGCAGTGGACGCGCCGGCACTTGGGAGAACCGGCGCTCGATTATCTCATCTCTCCTATGTTGACCGGAGTCTATGCCGCTCTTCCTTCGGAGATCGCAGTGGGCGCCGCTTTTCCACGGTTCGCGATCCCTTCAGGGCACTCGCTCTTGAGCTACTGGCTGGCCAGGAACGTGACTCGCAGATCTTGGCCTGGTACGCGGAGCCCGCGCTCCCCGATGATGGCGCCTCGTGACGGGATGGGTGCGTGGGTGCGTGCACTCGAGAAGGATCTGGAGGGGAGATTGGGCCCGCGTTTTCAAAGAAATAGGCTCGTGAGCACGCTTCCGGACGAGGGCAACATCCTCCTCTGCGTCCCGTCCGTAGCAGCGGCAGAACTTCTGACCTCCGGAAATCACGGAGTCTCGGTGCAAGCCTTGGCACGAGTGGAGTATTCACCTTTGGTGAGCGTCACTGCATTTGTCGAGAAGTCCGGTTTCTTACGGGAGCCGATCGGGGTCGGGGTACTGGTCCCGAGGCGTGAAGGTCGGGATGCCTTGGGGATCCTCTTCAACTCGAGCGCTTTTGCCGGTCGTGTTAAGAGTCCCGCTACTCACCTCTCCTTCACGATGATGTTGGGAGGATCCGCGCGTCCTGATTTGCCCAAGCTCGATGATGAGGAGATCAAGCGCCGGGTGAACCAGGAACTCAAAGCACTGCTGGGAGCTCGCTCTGGAGCCGCTCACTTCGTGATTTCACGCTGGGAAAGAGCGATCCCAAAATACAGTCGCGAACTGCTTCAGACTTGGTCGGACCTGCGTTCCGACTGGTGCCTGAAACCAGGCCGGGTCATCTTCGGCAACTACACGGGGCAAGTCAGTCTGCGCGGAATGATCGAGACCGTTTCAGGTTGGGACTTCAAGCCGACCGCTGGCGTCTGACTGGAGGCTGGATCCCGCCCACTTGATCCGGATATGGATAGAGTTCGCCCAGGTTGCGGGCTTGCCCTGGGGCGACGACCATTCTCAAATGGTCGCGGGTCAATTGGTTGGGATGCGTGAGCCCGCAGGAGTGGAGGATCATGAACAGATCTTTGCGCAACGTCCCGGCGTAGTTGGCGACACGAAGGCTTTTAAGGGTCGGGTCCAACCCACGTTGCAGGTAAGCGCTTTGGGTCGCGATGCCGGTCGGGCAATGATTTGTCTGGCATTTCATCGCTTGAATGCATCCCATGCTGAGGAGGAAACCGCGCGCGATGTTCACCATGTCCGCGCCAAGCGCCATGGCTTGGACGACGTCGCCTCCAGTGGCGATTTTTCCACTTCCAATCAGGGCGAGCTCGCGCCGGACTCCGTAACGTCTCAGTGAATTGTCCATTTGGGTGAGGCCATCACGAAGCGGGAGGCCGACGTAGTCGGCAAGAGCCAGCGGTGCGGCACCCGAGCCACCTTCAGAACCATCCACGATGATGAAATCGGGGCAGATCCCGGTTTCAGCGATCCGGCGTGCCAGGTCGTCGGCTTGGGATTTGGCGCCTCCGACGAGTTTCAAGCCGGTCGGCTTGCCAGTGATCTCCTGGATCCGCTCGACGAAGCGCAGAAGGCTGTCGGTGTCGTTGAACTCGATGTGGCTGTTGGGGCTGTGGCAATCGACACCCATGGGGATGCCGCGAATTGCGGCGATTTCAGCGGTGATTTTCGCCTTGGGAAGCACGCCTCCTTTGCCTGGCTTCGCGCCTTGCGCCAGCTTGATTTCGATCATCTTCACTTGCGGTTTGGCCGAGAGCTTGCGGAGACGTTCCTCGTCGAATTCTCCGGCCTCGTTCCGGATCGCGAATTTTGCCGGTCCGACCTGGAACACGAGGTCCGCTCCCCCTTGTTCATGATAGGGGCTGAGTCCGCCTTCGCCGGTGGACATGTAGAGTCCTCCGAGCTTGGCGCCTTGCGAGAGGGCCTGGACTGCGTTGGCCGAGAGCGAGCCGAAACTCATGCCGCTGATGTTGAAGAAACTCTGCGGTTGGTAGGGGTGGCGTCTCCGTCCGCCGATCAAGGCGGGCCGAGCGTGATCATCCGAAGTCGAGTCCACCGGACAGATCGGAAAAAGGCTGGGGAGGATGTGGATCGTGCCGGGCGCGTTGTGGTCCACTTCGCTGCCGAAACCGATGACATTGGTCTCGCCCTTGGCGCTCGCATAGATCCAGCTGCGGGTGTTGCGGTTGTAGGGCCGCTCCTCGGTGTCGGAAGAAACGATGTATTGCCGGAGCGGAGCTCCGATCTCTTCCAGCCAATAGCGAAAATGGGCGAGGAGCGGGAAGTTTTTTTGAAGGGTCGATGTCTTCTGGATGAGGCCCTCGTAGATCCCCCGTGCCAGAAGTAAAGCGACAATTGCGCCCAAGACGATCCAACCACTCGATGCGAGAAGATGTTTCACATCAAGCTTTTCGGAATTTGCTTGGACGATCTTGACCTGGAAAATGCAGGCCCGCCCGCTCTTCCGACGAAGGGTCGGTAAAGCGGGCGGACGGATGTCCTGCACCAGGACAAATCAGGAGCGGGGGTATTCAGCGAGGGTCGTCGACTGAGCGCTGGATCGTCTGGGCCGGATAGCGGGTGGCCTTGAACTTCGGACGATGGGCTACCGTATCTTGGCAGGCCATCTGGGAGAGCCAAGACTTGTCATTGTCCTTTTGTTCAGCGTAGAGGCAGTTGACCAAAGCGAGACGGTCCGCATCCGTCATGCCGTTGCCGCCGATCATCGGCATGGAGTGGTCGATCAGCACCTTGAACTCGACTTCGTTCCGGCTGAACTGCCTATTGATGGGCGCACGGCTTCCGCCATGGCACATTCCGCAGTTCATGGCGGCTTTCACCCGATCCTTGTTCGGAGCTGCGCTGGCAGTCTGGAGCACCGTCTCCACTTCCCGGATCGAGGAGTAGGTGTAAGCACTTTGAAGATTCATGCAGCTTGCGAAAAAAGCATCATCTCTGGGTTTGGCGGGTGCCATCGGTCCTAGGCCGGCGCCGTGAATATACGGATCGACGTAGGAGCGGGACTTTCCGTTTTCGACTACGGTTCCCCAATCCACTCGGCCGTAGCTCGACATCACGTTGTTCATGTCGCTGACGATCGCCTGGGTTGCCGCCGGCAACGTGGGAACGGGCAGGCCGTTGCCGACGTTGTTGACGTCCATCCAGCGGTTGCCGTCGTTCAAGGTAGTAACGGCCACGCCAGGGGCGAAGTAGCCGAGCGGGCTGATCGCGCGCATCCCGTTTGCATGACAGCTCTGGCAACTGCTCGGGTTCGAGGGACTGCCCGTATAGATTGGGCTGCTTGAATCACCGCGGCTGAAATTCTGGAAAAGGATGCGAGCTTTCTGGTCCCCGGAGGCTTTCTGCAGGGTCAACATGGTGAGAGTGACCGGCAATGCTCCGCCTAGTCCGGAGTAGTCGGACCACTTCGGCAACTTCTGCTGGGGTTCGGGCTTGAAGCGATCGGAAACCTGGTCGGAAGGCAATCCGATGTTGATCCAGCGGTCGTAGCCGAGTGGCGGGGTGAAGGAGTCGCCTGGAGCGAGGATGAGCATCAGGGACTCCGTCGACCGTTGGCCGGGTCCCACTGCGCCGAGGTCGAATCCACCGGTGGAGCGACTCTTGTATTTGACGAGCTTCCATTTGCGGTAATTCACCTGTTCGCCGGCGACTGCGGGCGGGCGGGCGGTGCCTTGGATGATGTCCTCGATATTCTCGGGAATCTGGAATTGGTCATCCGAATTGCCTGGACCCTTGAAGATCCGGGGAAGGCGTTTTTGCTCGGTAGGAAAGTTCGAAGCATAGTCCACTGACGGCTGACCCGCGGAATCGTCCGCGATCCTCTGGAGACAAGAGGGGATCTCGGTCGGGAAGCAGCCTTTGATGACATCGGCAACCCCCCATCCCTGATCGATAGCAGCCGCCGCGGCTTCGTCCCGCCACTGGTTCATGGCTGCTGCGCCTCCTGTTGGGCAGTCCGGGTAGGTGGCATAGGTGGAGGGAGCCCAAACCGTGGCGCTCAGCGAGGCCACGACCAACATCGTTTTGCGAGAGCGCTTCATAGAGTTTGTGTCGGAGCGTTGACAGAAAATCTTTAGTCCGAATTGAAAGTAGCGCCCTCCCGCGAAGGAGTGCGCTACTTTGAGTGAATCGGATCCAGTTCGCCGCCGTTTCAGTGACCGCGGCGGTACATCTCAGTCGGGCGATTCGGAGCGTGGTAAGTACTCCGCGGCATAGTATGAAGGCGGTTGACGATCCTGGAGAGTTCACCCGCTTGCTCCAGTGGTGTGGAAGCACTGTCGGGAGGACAAAGTGGAAGTCCATCCCCGCCCAGGAGCTGTGAAGTGGAGCTGGTGCAGGATTGGGCCTTGTACCAGGCCTTGTCGTTGTCATCCTGCTCTTCATAGAGACAGCTGACCAACGCGAGGCGATCGGCGTCGCTCAAGCTGGCGCCTGATCCCAGGGGCATGGACCGATCGACCAGAATTTTGAACTCCACTTCGGTACGGCTCAGCGCGCGTCCGATCGGGGAGCGCATCGTGCCGTGGCACATGGCGCAGTTCATCGCCGCTTTGACTCGGTTCTTGTCGGGCAAAGCTCCGTTTCGTTCGATTTTGGTTTCGACTCCACGGATCGACGAGTAGGTGAATGAAGGCCGGAGGTTCATACAGCGATTCAGGAACTCGTCATCCCGCGGTCGGGCGGGGTTCATGGGGCCGAGCGATGCGCCCGCCGCGTAGGCATCGTAGAAGGTCCGAGTCTTCCCGTCGGCCTCTTTGCTGGATCCCCAATCGACGGGACCGTAGCTCGACATGATGTTGTTCATGTCGCTGATGACCGCTTGGGTGGTCGGAGGGAGTTGAGGCACCGGGGTTCCGCTGGCAGTCCCATCCGGAGCCATCCACTTGTTGCCGTCGTTCAGGGTCGGAGCTTGGGTGCCGGGAGGGAAGTAGCCGAGCGGGCTGATCGCCCGCATGCCGT
>JAYVNB010000128.1:0-16787 GCA_043759365.1 Bacteriovoracaceae bacterium
TTTTGGTCCGAGCTTGCGGAGCGCGGAAAGCGGTGGAAATCGGGACCCTCGCCGGTTATTCCGGGACTTGCATCGCACGAGCCATGCCTGAGCAGTCCAAACTCTACACCTTCGAGTTTGAACCCCGGTACGCCGAAGTGGCTCGGGAGAGCTTCAGAAGAGCGGACTTGGATTCGAAAGTGGAGGTATTTGTCGGGCCGGCGCTGGAGCAGCTGCGGCGGATCGAAGCGATGGGTCCATTTGACCTGGTCTTCGTCGACGCGGACAAAGTGAGTTATCCCCAATATGCCCTGTGGGCAGCAGAGAACCTGAAGATGGGCGGGCTTCTCATCGGTGACAATACGTTCGCTTGGGGAATGATCGCAGATGAGAAGTTTGAATGCGCCGAAGATCGGGCGACGGTCCTCGCCCTCCGTGAGTTCAATCGAATCGCCCTTCGTGGGGGAAGGTTCCGGGGTACTCTCTTGCCCACAGGCGAAGGGTTGACCGTGGCAGTCAAGATCCGGTGAAGCTCAAGATCTGCGAACTCAACGCTGAAAACCTGTTTGTCTCCATGGACTATTACCAGGGACAGGATCTCGAGCGGATGCTCGAGGCAGACTGGCGAGCATTGGCGCTGGCTCAGCACCAGATGAGGCAAAAGCCCCTTTCGAAACTCTGGGGGCTTTCCAAAGCGATCCTCGATATCGCACCCGATGTCCTCATGCTGATCGAAGTCGGGGGAAGGGAGTCCCTGGAGAACTTCAACGAACATTTCCTCCGTGGAGAGTTTGAATGCTATTTCGTGGCGGGAAATTCCAAGCGCAGCATTGATCTGGGCTTTCTGGTTCGGCGGGGGTTGCCTTTTGAAGTGGAGACTCGATCCAACAAAGAGATGCCGATCGATGTCCGGACCCTCAAGAAGAATTATCTTTCACGATTTTCCCGAGATGTTGCCGAGCTCCGCCTGCTGGATGGTGCCAACCCGAGATTGATCCTGCTTCTGACTCACCTCAAGTCGATGATCAGCACAGAGGAGGATTTCAAGGGCAAGGATGTCAGAACGGCGGAAGCCGCCGCATTGGTGGGAATCTATGAGGCCCTGCGTGCGGGAAATCCGGAGGTTCCCGTGATCGTAGGCGGAGATTTCAACACCAGCCTCGAAAGCCTGGAACTGGAGCTTCTCAGGCGGACTGATCTCGCTGACTTCCAGGACGTACTGGGAATTCCGGTCGAGGAGCGCGTGTCCCTTTTCTATTTCGACTTTCTCGGTCGACCCCATCCCTTGGTTCTCGACTACCTACTGGTCTCCCCACATTTGAAGGATCGGATCGTATCCGACGAATCCGGCACTTATCGTTACAAAGGGTTTCACGGCATCGCGGATCTGAGGCCCTCGGTTCCCCGCGAGCGCTACCAGATGCCGTCGGATCACTACCCATTGGTCGTGACGGTGGAACTGGCCGATTGAAATCGTGGACTCTTAAGCGAAGTTCGGAAAAAAACACCCTGGAAATCAGACTAACGCGGTCCCGCAAGGCACCAGGCCAGCGTTCAGACCCTGTTTTCGGTCGATTTCTGCCCCGATTCACTGTTCCAAACGTTTTGGAACACTCTGTTCGTGGCCTTGCATTTGCTCAATGCTCAGGAGTGTCCAGTCGATCGTGACTCCCCGGTCTTGGTCGATTTTCGCTTAACCCCTCAGGAGCTCCCATGAAATCCCTTTCAATCGCTTGTCTCTCGGTTCTCTTCGCAGCCGCCACGGCCATGGCGGACATTCAAGGGATATCACTCGGCAACCCTTCCTATGGCGGCACGGGCTGTCCTGCTGGCAGTGCCTCGGTCACGCTGAGTCCCGATGCGACGGCGCTCTCCTTGTTGTTCGATAACTACGTCGCGGAGGCCGGTGGAACCAGCGGTCGGAGATTGGATCGCAAGTCTTGCAACGTCGCGGTTCCCGTCAATGTTCCCGGTGGCTACTCCGTCTCCGTGATCTCGGTCGACTATCGGGGCTTCAACGCTGTGCCTGCCGGAGGCATGACCCAGTTCAACGTCGAGTATTTTTTCGCAGGCTCGAGCGGTCCCCGGTTCCAGAAGACCTTCACCGGTCCAAGGAACTCTGACTACTTGCTGACCAATACTCTGATCGCTTCGGCTCTAGTCTGGTCGCCTTGTGGCGCTCAGGTCAATCTTCGGACCAACTCGAGCATCCAGGCCATCTCCAACCAGCGCAACGATCAAACCTTGATGGCGGTAGACTCGGTCGATATCAGCGCCGGGATTCTCTACAAGCTTCAGTGGCGCCAGTGTCGCTGAGCTGAGGCGGGACCATTCCTGCTCCCAAGTGGACGCCTGACGGGACTTCCCGTCAGGCGTCTTTTTGCGAAGTGAGTCTCCTGGATCGTTCTTGACTGTTTTTCGACCCCAAGTAGTCTGCCCACCATGCTTTCAAGTCGGCTTTGCGTGCGTCGGGACTTTCTATTGCCCAAAATGGTTCATTGGATGGAGATTTTTCGCGAATCACCGACCCGCCTGCATCGTAAGCTTTGGGAGTATGCCGCTATCGCTGAAGCCCTGGAAACGCGCGGGATGCTGGAGGCTGGAAAAAAGGGTTTGGGATTTGCCGTAGGGAACGAACCTTTGGCGGATGCATTTGCGAGCCGAGAAGTGGAGATTTTGGCGACGGATCAGCCGTCGTCGGAGGGTGCGGATCATTGGGGCGCCTCCCATTGCACCCGGATCGAGCAGCTCCAGGGTCGAGCCATCAGCTCGCCTGAGGTGTTTGCCAGAAATGTCCGGTTTCAACCGGTGGATATGAATGCATTGCCAGACGATCTCGGTCATTTCGATTTCCTGTGGTCCTCTTGTTCCATGGAGCATCTGGGAGACTTGGAGGCGGGATTTCGATTCGTAGAAAGCTCCTTGAGCTTCCTCAGGCCCGGCGGGATCGCCGTCCATACGACCGAATACAATGTCCAGTCCAACACGGACACGGTGTTCGCCGGAATGAACGTGGTCTATCGAATGCAGGACATCGAAAGTCTGGGCCTAAGATTGGAATCGCACGGGGCGTTTCTAGAAAGGGTGAATTTCGACTCCGGCTCAGATCCCGAGGACCACCAAGTCGCTCAGCCGCCTTACCATTCTTTGCCTCACCTCAAGTTGAGCATCGAGGGATTCGCCTCTACGTCCTTGCTCTTGGTCATCCGAAAAGTCGTCTAAAGCGGGGACTGATCAAAGCGGCACCTCAACCCTCCGAAGTCCCTGCCGGGTTGTCGCGAGATTATACAAGACCTCTGCCACCTTGGGTATGGTACGGATTTCCCATGTTCATGCTCGGCTTTGTCCTGTCGATGATGGTGCTGGCTGTTCCCTCTGCCCAAGCGGTCGATCTCCCCACACTCGAAAGGCAGTTGGTCACGACGGGAGTGGAGGGATGGATTCATGGATCGGCTTCGGCACAAAGTCTGTACGTCTTCACTTATCGGACGCCAGGAGATTTTTTTGACAACATCCAGATGTCCTTGATCGCTCTTTCGCCAGAACTAGTGCGGAGTCTGGGGACTTTTCACCGGAACGACAAGGTTCGGGTGAAAGGAAGTTTTCTTCCGAACCCCAGTCCTCAAGAGCACATTCTTTTGAGCTCGATCGAGCTTCTTGCGGCTGCAGCCGCGCTGGAACCAGTTCCCCCCTATGAGCATGATGCGAAGATTCCCGAAGACCTTGCAGGGCTGGGAGAGTCGATGTTCCTCGTGCATGCGGTGGGAGGAGGTGGCCAGATCCTGGTTGTGGAGTACAAGGATGTCGTTCTTCCCGTGTTTGTCCAGAACACTCAGCTGACCCGCTTTCTCTGGAGGGGTGATCTGGTGAAACTGGCTTTCAAAATTCAAACCTCTCCGGGTCGTCCCACTCACCTGAATCTTGACGAATCCGCCGCGCAGCCTGTTCAAGTCATCGAGGCAGTTCGAAACATGCATGGACACCCAGCTTCGATTGAAGGGGAGCTGGTGCTCTTCCCTAAAAGTCCCGAGATCCTGTTTAACATCTTTGCAGTGCGCCAGCCTTTGATGTCGGGTCTCAATCGGCAGTATACCCTGGTGAACTTCAGTGACCCCACCCTGTTCCGCGCGATCCGTGAAAAGCTCCAGGCCGCCTGGGATAGATATCCGGGCGCCTATATCAATGGTCGCAACAAACTCGTCAGTACCCGGATCCGCGTTCGTGCAAAAGGGATGTTCAATGAACAAGACCCCGGCCAAGCGAATCCCCAGATCCTTCTGGATTCGATCGAGAGCATTGAAGTTTCGGAGTGATGTTTGAGGTCACCCCTTTTCAAAATGAGGGCAAATATCCTTCGACCAAGTTCCACTTCCGCTAAAGAGGCACGATACTTTCGAAAGGAGAGCGGCGAAAATGTCGCGGGAAAGGACTACTTTTCCTTCAGGAAACTGAGGTACTTCGCAGTGAACTCGTCCAATGTTGACGCGTAATCGCCGACATCGCGCACCACGACGTCGGCATGTTGGAGAGTCGGTTCAACGAATTGGTCGTGCATTGGCTTGACCTGCTTGAGGAACTGCGACTTCACTCCTTCTGCGGTTCGACCTCGTTCGCGGATGTCGCGTTGGAGTCTGCGCGCGAACCGGAGCGTTTCCGGCGTATCGAAGAACACGAGTTCATCGAAAAGCGCACGAACCTCGCTGGGGTGGAAAATGAGGATTCCGTCCACCAGTATGAGCCGTTTCGGGGCCAGTGGAAGGGTGGTGCGCGACCTCGAGTGCGTGCCGAAGTCGTAGATCGGGATCTCGATCGACGAGCCGGCCTTGAGTGATGTCAGATGCGCGACCAGCAGCGGGAAGTCGAGCGAATCCGGGTGGTCGAAATTGACTGAACCTCCATCGAAGTCGAAACGCGCCGATTGATCGATGTAGTAGTTGTCCTGAAAGATCAGGGCGCACTCATTCTTCGGCAGGCGCGACAACAGCTCCCGCGCGAAAGTGGTTTTTCCCGAGCCGCTTCCGCCCGCGATTCCGACGAGATGGATGGAGGAGTGAGTCGTCATTTGGTCTGGAACAGCCGGTCCCCGGCATCACCCAGACCCGGAACGAGGTAACCCTCTCCGTTCATCTCCTTCTCGATTTGGAGCGTGAAGACTTCGACATCCGGATGGCTCTCTTTGAGACGGGCGACCGCGAACTCACTGATCAAGATGTTGAGGACCTGGATGCGCTTGACCTCGTGGCTTTTGAGTCTTTCAATGGCGGCGATGATCGTGTCGCCGGTCGCGATCAGCGGATCGCAGAGGATCGCAACCTTGCCTTTGATGTCCTGGGGCATCTTGAAGTAGTACTCGACCGTGCTGTGGACGAACTTGTCGCGGTAGATCCCGATGAATCCGGCCGATGCGAAAGGCATCATCGAAAGCACCGCATCGAGCATTCCGTTGCCCGCGCGCATGATGGAGACCACTACCGGGACATTGATGATCCGCTCGACGGTGGTCTTGGCCATCGGGGTCTCGACTTCGACCACGTCGAAGTCTTTCCAGTCCCGAAGCGCTTCGTAAGCGAGAGAACGGGAGATTTCCTTGGTTAGTTCCCGGAACTCGTTGGAGGCAGTCGCTTTGCTCCGGAGGTAGCCGAGCTTGTGCCGCATCAATGGGTGGTCGATCAGGTGAATCTGTCCAGTCATGGTTTCCTCAAAAGACGGTTCCGTCACTTTGGAGTTTCAGCGGAGGGGAGCCATCCGGTCGCTTTTCCTTGGCCGCGATCCGGCCGGCCCACCAGGTCCCGCCTTCGAGGACTTTGGCCAGGGGGAATTCGGCTTCCGTGAGGGCGAGCTTGGATCTCACCAATGCTCCGATCCGGTCGAGGCAGACAATCGTGAGGGCGCGCCACTCGACGATCAGTTCGCTCTCGGGAGCATGGGGTTTGGCGAGTTGCGCGGGATTTCTGAGAGTGAGGAGTCCACGGTCGAGGAGCAAGCCCCCGTTACGATACTCCGGCAGACCCGTCATCTCGTGCACATTCGTGATTTTGACTCCCGCATCCTCGATGGGTTCAATCAAGGAGTAAGTCAGCCACTGGGAGAGCTTGTGAAACGGGATGAGAGAAGTAGTCTCGGTCAAAGGTCCGAGCAGGTGATGCCGCCAACAGTCGCCGAGGTTCACTCCTTCAAGGCTTGTGCGACCTGGCCAGATTGGCCCGAGGCCGTCCAGAACGGCCCTCAGCAAGCGCACAGCGGGGACTTCATTGCCTGGACCCAAGTCCTTGATGTAATCAAATAGGCTGCCGGGACGTGATTTCGGAAAGATCGCCGGACTGGCTTCAATCGCCGCACCGAGGGACTGGAGGAGCCTCAGGCGCCCTTCGACTCCGACCAGAGGATTCTTCGGGCCGACTTGAAATCCCTGTTCCAGGCTTTCGCGGGTCAATCGCTTAAGGCCCTCCGAAGTAACCTGCAGGGGGTGGGACGGGTCATGGGAGAAGGCGCCCTCCATGAACATCCGGAAGCTTGCGACTGCAAGCCCTTCGGAGCGGCTGAAAGATCTTCCAGACTGGCTTTCCGCATAACTCCAACCATCGCCTGCGCCCGCGTCGAGCAGCACGGAAGCGATGACGAGATCCAGTTTCACGCGGGCGCGCTCCTCCGGAGGGAGCGATGCGAGCCTAGGCTCCAAAGCAGCGAGGCGGTCGATGCCACCGACCTTGAAGTGTCCCCACCGGGAGTGGAAAGGGATCTTGAGATCGGGATAGTTGCTGCGGATCACTTCGATGACGAAGTCGACCAAAGGCCCGAGCGCCTCGGGATGATAGCTGAAGTGGGTATGCCCCGCTTCGGTCGCCTCAAATAGCTTCAGCGAACGATCGCGGATCGCCTGGGGCGATAGTAGGTAGTCGAGTTCACTCTTCAATTTTCCGCCCTTTGACCGAAGTCAGCTCCTCGAGCGTCTTGGGTTTCTCGGTGGTGAAGTAGCCGGCGGCTTTCTTGGCTTCCATCTCGACTTGCGCATCAGCTGGGATGAGGCCGTCCGGAATGGAGATGCGGTTCACCACTTCGATCCCGCTTCCGACGATGGCATCGTGCTTCATGTTGCTCATGGAATGAAGGTTGTGGATCTTTTTGATGCCGAAGAAATGCAAGTGATCCGGCATCATCTCCTGGAATCGTGCGTCCTCCACGCCGGCCACGCATTCGGTCCGATGGAAGTAGGTTGCCGCCGAATCCCCGCCGACTTGCCGCTTGCGCGCATTGTAGACGAGGAACTTGGTGACCTCGCCCAAGGCGCGTCCTTCCTTGCGGAAGTAGATGACGACTCCTACGCCGCCGCGCTGGGCGGTTCGGGCCGCGTCCTCGATCCCATACATCAGGTAGGGGCGGCAGGTGCAGATGTCGGAGCCGAACACATCGGATCCGTTGCACTCGTCGTGCACCCGGCAAGTGAGCTCGATGGAAGTCTCTGCGAGATCCCCGGGATTGCCGAAGATATAGGCCGTCGCGTGCCCGATGGGGGGGAGCCAGACCTTCAGGTCGGGACGTGTGATGAGCTCCGGGTACATCCCACCCATTTCCTGAAACAGCACGCGGCGAAAGGTGCCTTCCTCCACGCCCAGGCGTTTGGCGACACCGGGCAGATACCAGACGGGCTCCATCGCCACTTTGGTGATTTTGATGTCACGATTCTCAGTGACGATAGTGCCGTCGATTTTGAGTCGACCGGCATCGATCGCCTGATGAATCTCCCCGATCTGGAGGCGTGCTTGAGTGACGGCAATCGTAGGGCGGATGTCGTAGCCTTGCTTGAAGAGTTCGGAGAAATTGTTTTGAGGGTCGAGGCCCCATGGATCGATGGCAACCATTTTCTCGGCGTTGAACCAGCTCTCGTAGGGTCCGATCTTGATCGGGCTATCCGTGTTGTGCAGATCCGGCCGATGCTGTGACAGGAACTGTCCCGAGGCGATCGAAAGCGCTCTGTAGACCGTATAAGAGCCGCTGTGAGTTCCGATGGCGTTTCGTTTGCGCGGGTCCGTGACCGACGCGACGACTGCGCCGCGTTTCAGCGGATCCTTTTCGCCCCAGTGAATGGGAAGGCTCTCCTTGTATCGGAGGTTCGTATGGGTCGCCAGGATCACGTGGTTGAGTGGAGTGGGCTTTTTCATCAGGACATCCAAGTCGAGTCGACTTGCCTCTCCCATTTGCTGGTGATTTTTTTAATCTGGCTCCAGAAGTCCAGACTATGGTGACCCGTGATGTCCCCATGCCCGAATTTTGAGTCCTGGGTACCTCCGAATGAAAACGGTTCACGCGGTACGGGCACCCCGATGTTGACTCCGACCATTCCGGTAGTCGCTTCGCGGATCACGCGTTCCGCATGCGCGCCACTGGAAGTGAATACCGAGCAGGCGTTGCCGTATCCGCTCGAGTTCTCGATTTTCATCGCTTCGGTGATGTCATGGCAACGGATGATCGAGAGGATCGGTCCGAAAAGCTCGATCGTGGCCGCCTCCGAGTCCGGATGGACGTGGTCCAGGATCGTCGGACCGATCCAGTTGCCGTCTTCGAATCCCGCGGGAGGTTTTGCCTGGCGTCCATCCAGCAGGACTTGGGCACCCGCCTTTTCGGCGCGATCGATCGCGGCCTTCAGGAACTCCACTTGGGCGCGAGTGATGATCGCACCCATGTCTTGGCCGAGCGTCAGCGAGCCTGCTCTTTTCACCGCTTTTTCGATCAAGGGATCGATCGTTTTCGAAGCGCCAACCGCCAGAAGCACTGAAGCGGCCATGCAGCGTTGTCCCGCGCAGCCTGTGAACGAATCCGAAATTCCAGCTCCGGTCAGTTCAGGATTCGCGTCAGGCAGGAGGATGATGTGGTTTTTCGCCCCACCGAGGGCCAAGACCCGCTTTCCTTGCTGGGTACCGCGCAGGTAGACCTGCTTGGCCACGGCTGAGGAGCCGACGAATCCGATCGCCCGAACCTTCGGGTGATCGATGATGGCCTCCACCGTCTCCTTTCCACCTTGAAGAACGGTGAAGAGTCCGTTGGGGAGGCCGGCTTCCTTCAATGCTGCCGCGATACGGGTCGAGGTGAGAGGGGTCTTGTCAGAAGGTTTCCAGACATAAGCGTTGCCCAGAGTGAGAGCGATCGGGATCGTCCACATCGGAACCATCGCCGGAAAGTTGAAAGGAGTGATGTTCGCCACCACTCCGAGCGGCTCGCGACGGTACTCGCAGGTGACTCCTCGCGAGACTTCGATCTTGCCGCCGAGATCCAGGTTCTGAAGCGAGAGCGCGAACTCCAGAACTTCTACGCCCTTCATCAGGCCTGCCAGTCCTTCCGCATAAGTTTTACCGGACTCCGACGCTTTGAGGTGTGCGATCGACTCCTGGTCCCGGAGTAGGATGTCCCGGAACGCGAACATCACCCGCGTGCGCTCCTTGATCGGAGTTGCGGCCCAGGCCTTTTGCGCGCGATCCGCCGCTTCGACCGCCTGCCCAACGTCCGCGGCAGTCGACGCGAAGCTTTCGCCGATCGCTTTACCGGTGTAGGGGCTTTTGATCTCCCAACGCGAACCGGACCCCTTGACCCAGTTCCCATCCACGAAGTTCAGGCAACTCAGGATCTCTCGGGAGATTTGGACAGTGACCATTCCGAGAACGTCTATTTTTTACGGACTCGAGTCAAGTCTCAGGTATGCCCTGGGGCGCAGTCAATTCAGCCTCCTCCAGGCGGAATGATTCCCAAATCGAACGCCTCAGTCGACGATGCGGTCTTGACTCGCTCCGCAAATGCGGGCACTCGAGCCTCAATGAAATCATTCCTGCCGCTGTTCTTCGCCCTTCTGGGCTGTTTCGGGCTGGCTCAATCCAGTGCCGAGGCACGGGAGTCGATGAGGATCGATCTCCAGAATCGGGCAGGTGGAGAAATTCGCGTTAGCCGGGATCAAGGGGTGAGCTGGAGCCTCGTCGGACATGTGATCCTTCCTTACGACGGCCGGACAACGTGGGATCCGCTGACGGACAGCCATAAAATCATCCCCTATTATGGTTTGATCCATGGCCCTTCAAACGTGATGGTCGTCGACCCGACCGTGATTCATCTCCGGATCGCCGACCTCGATTCACCCGATCATCCCCTGGGGATCGAACTGTTTCCGCTCCCCAACCCGATCGAGGGTCCCTACGATTCCGCTGCGCGCGAGCGTGGGGTCTTGACTGATCTGCCGACGGGGACGGGGGTTTTCGCGGGCACTTCGAGCCCGGGCGCCGGTGCCGCCGTTCTCATCGGCGACGGGGAGAACTTCGTCGCATTCGAGCGCACGCATTTGCCCAGATTGAGCGAACCCGGGCTTTCGCACTGGTTGATGGTCGAGGAAAAGCCCGAAACCACCCTCGAATCCATTGAGTTCGAAAACGTATCCGGAGGGACTGTCCGCTACAAAGCCCTGGAGAACCCCGAGCCGGTGCAAGTCGCGATCTTGTCACAGGCGATCCAAGGGACTGGGCGATTCAGTGCTTCCGCCTATGCTCGATGCGCAGGTGCGGTGGTCTCCGTAGGGGTCGCTCATATTCAGGTCGCGGCCTCGGTCCCCCTCGGCTCTGAACTTCCGTCGCCCGATGCCCGCGATGGGATGCCAAGTTATGATCCCGTGCTGGGAGCATCGCTCTTGAACCGAATCGCCGGATTCGAACTGACGACGGCCTATCATTTTCATCATGATTTCGCTGGCAGTGAATTGGGATTTCTGTTCGGCCTGCTGTCCCTTCCTCCGGACTCGGACGGAGGGGGGCGGGAGTGGATGCCAGGGATCGAGGGGAGTAGGCCTCTGTTTTGGGGGGCCTCAATCAAAGCGGGATCTCTGAAAACCCAGTACCTTTTCAGCGGCGATGACCAGTGGCACGATCTCGATGAGGCCCTGCGGCTAGGTCGTTTTTCGCCCGTTGCAGAAATGAGGGGCGTCATCCGTAATGCTTTCGACCGGGTCAAGAAGTTCAGGTTGGTGCCGCTCAGTAGCTGAGGCTCCTGGTTTTCGTCTCCTGCGGTGACATGTTATACCGTTCCCATGAAGTCCATCCTCAAGGCTATGGTCCCTATTCTTCTCAGCTTCACTTCCGGAGCCAGCGCATTCGCGGCCCACTCCCTTCCTGTCTCCGTCAAGGAAGGCGATCGGGTTTTTCAGGGAAGTATTTCGATTCCCGATTCACCCAAAGGTGCCCTTCCGCTCGTCGTAGTGGTCCATGAATGGTGGGGCAAGACCGAGTATCCTGAAATGCGTGCCATGCAGATCGCCGATGATCTCGGTTACGCCGCGCTCGTCGTCGATTTATACGGCGAGGGAAAGACCGCCCAGAATCCGAAAGATGCCCAGGCGCTTGCGACTCCTTTCTACCAAGATCCCAGCTTGGGAGTGAATCGGATTCGCAAGTTCATCGCTGCTGCGACCGAAACGGCCAAGCAAGGCGGTGCCTCGATCGATACTTCAAAAATCGCCGCCATCGGTTACTGTTTCGGTGGCACGCAGGTCTTGAACCTGGCGCGTGCCGGGGCCCTTCCCGACAACGGCAAGCTGATCGGCGTCGTGAGTTTTCACGGTGGCCTCGCCTCCTCGCTTCGGGCGCAAGGCCCGATCGAGCCCAAGCTTCTCGTTCTTCATGGCGCTGCCGACAAGATGGTGAAGCAGGAGGAAGTCTCGGCTTTCAAGGACGAGATGAAGAAGGCCAAGGCGGATCTCGTTTTCAAGGCTTACCCGGGTGCCCTCCATGCCTTCACGAACCCGAAGGCGACGGAAATCGGGAAGAAGTTCCAGATCCCAGTCGCTTATGACGAGAAAGCGGACAAGGATTCCTGGGTGCAGATGAAGTCCTTCCTCAAGAAGAATTTCGGCAAGTGAGCTTTCGCCATGTGATCGCATGATACACTCTCGTTATGACGGTGAAGACGGCAAGCGAGATCCGGTTGATGGAGCAGGCGTGTCGGCTGGCCGCTGAAGCTTTGCAGTTCACCGGAAAACAGGTGAAGGCCGGGATGACCACGAACGAACTCGATCTCATCGCGGACGACTTCATCCGCAGCCATGGCGGGATTCCGGCATGCGTCGGGTACCAAGGTTATCCGAAAGCGATCTGCACTTCGGTCAATGAAGTCATCTGTCACGGTGTGCCTGGCGCGCGCGTCCTTCGAGAAGGGGACATCATCAACATCGACATCGCTGCGATCATGCATGGCTTTCACGGGGATACTTCCGCGATGTTCTTCGTCGGCGAAGTCTCCGAAGTGGCCCGCAAGCTCACCGAGTGTGCCTTTGAAGCGATGCATCGTGGGATCGAAGCCGTCAAATCCGGAGCGACTACGGGCGACATCGGCTTTGCAGTCGACAAGTTTGTTACCCGAAAAGGTTATGTCGCGGTCCGCGAGATCGGCGGCCACGGAGTTGGCCGGAACTTCCACGAGGAACCCTTCATTCCCTCTTTCGGAAAAAAAGGGAAAGGCTCCAAGCTTTTGAAGTGGGGAACCATCACGGTCGAACCCATGGTCAACGAGACGGCCGCTCCCATCCGCGAGAAATCGATTCCCGGATCGGAGATTACGGAGATCTTCACTTCGGACGGGCGATGGTCTGCTCAATACGAACATACCGTTTTGATTACCGATGAAGGGCCGCGGATCCTGACGATCGCTTCCTGAGGGCGCGTTATTCCGATCAGCCTCTCCCTAGGCAAGTAATTCCTCAAGAAAATCAGATTTCTTGTTTTTTTGGGAATGGGCTATACTAGGGGAGTATCCCAGGAATCCACTCGCGATCCCTACTTTCAGTCTTTTTCGACCCCTTTTCCGTCTCTCCCGATCCTTCCGCGCAGCATCCGAATGTGACTCATTCATCGTCCGCGTACGCTCGAAACGAGCGAAATGGAGATCAGTATGGGAGCTCAAGTCGTATCGTTCCGTTGCGTCCTCAGCGACCGTGTAGGCAAAGTAATCAGTTCTACCTTCAACCAAGACGTAATCACCCAAGGCGAGGGGCAAGGCGCATTCCTGAAGGGACTGGCCGAAGGATTGAAGGACCTCATCAAAGGCGAAAGACGCCGGATCCAGGTTTCTGCCGATCAAGCCTACGGTTTTTATGACCTTGAAATGGTTCTCGTCTCCGCTCGCGAGAAACTCATCCATGGTCACGCCCTGAAAGTGGGTGACGAAGTGCCGCATCCTTCCTGGAAGGGAAAGGCCCGGGTTTTTCGAGTGATCCAAGCCGATCGCCATTCCGTCACCTTGGATGGGAACCATCCTTTGGCAGGACAGGATCTCGTTTTCGAGATCGAGGCGACCGATGCCCGGGAGGCGACATTGGCCGAACTGGCGGAAAACAGGTTGGCCGACGTCGGACCTCGACTTCACTGACTTTTGCCGGTCAGTCCTTCAATGAACCGGCTCGGCCCCGATTCCTGGCCCAGAGGGAAGGTGGATCTGAGCTCCCTCGTATTGGAGTCCCCGAAAAGGATCGTTTGCAATCAGCAGGGGGCCGTCGAGGTCAATGTAGTCGGCAAGCGGACCCAAGTGAGCCGCAGCCGTCACTCCCAGAGAGCTTTCGATCATGCAACTGAGCATGACCTTCAAGTCCAAGGCGCGGGCTAGAGTCATCATTCGGAGTGCTCCGCGCAATCCTCCGGACTTCATCAATTTCACCACGATTCCGTCGATGCCTGGCCTCAAGGCGAGGACATCGCGTTCCGACTGCAACGACTCATCCGCGAAAATTGGAGCTTTGAGCCTGGAGCGCAACCAAGCGTAACCTTCGACATCCTCCTTGGCCAAAGGCTGCTCGATCAGCTCGATGTCGAAATCCATCAGGCGCGGAATCAGGTCCAAGGCCTGTTCGCGGCTCCAGCCTCCGTTTGCGTCCAGTCGAAGTTTTGCGGACGTCGCCAGCCTAACCGCGCGGACGATCTCCAAGTCCTCGGGCTTGCCGAGCTTGATTTTCAGGATGGGAAGCTTCGAATCCCGAGCCCGGGTGGCCATGACCTCCGGCTGATCGATGGCAATCGTGAAACTGGTCGGAGGGATGTTTTCTGGGCTGAGACCAAATAGGCGATAGAGCGGAATCCCGAGAAGCTTACCGACGCGATCGTGGAGAGCCAGGTCGACTCCGCACCGGGCTGGCGCGGAGAAGCCCGCGGAGGGAGCGTCGATGCGGGCCATGACGGCATCGATCCGAAACGGGTCTTCCTCCAGGAGCGCCGATGCCCGATCCAACTCTTCGAGCAGTCGGGCGGAGGGGATTCCATAATAGGGGACGATCGGGACTTCGCCCCGTCCTTCGCCGATCCTCACCAGGAGGTTGGTTCGGGAGTCACTCGAACCATGGGCGAGATTAAAGGCATTTTTCAGGACGAGGGGCATTGGGGTTGCGATCAAGCGCTCGAGCATGGAGTCACGCTATTCCGGCCGGTCGTGGTTCGTCAACGGGGACTGAAACAGGCTGGGAACTGGAGTTTGACCTGGATTCGAGGTAGGGATGACTCCTTTCAACCGGAGGTCCAGTCGAATGTCGATGAGGGTAAGCGGAACTGCCGAACTCGAAGTCCGGGCCCGAATCGTTCAGGCAGCGTGGAGTGCGATCGCAAGCGTGCGGGCGCGCAGGCTCCAGGATTTGGGAGTACTCCGCGAGGCCTGGGCTGACTCCCGGGAGATGGGGCTGACCGTCGACTCCGCCAGGATCGCGATCCAGGAGTTGAAGACCCATGTCGCCGGGGTGGCCACCGAGGTCGGCGTTTTCGGAGGGCGACGGTACCGCACTTGGAATCAACACTGGGTTCCGGAGGAGGAGTCCCAATACGGCCAGTGGTTGAATCGGCAAGTGGTGGGCTACGCAACCCGTTATGAGCCCCAGATCCTGGCTTGGGTCGCGGAACTCGGCGGTCCCTCACAGACTCTCGACCGGCTATTTCAGGTGGCTGCCGACGCGACTGTTTTCGAGGATTCGCTCGCGGACGGTCCTGACGGCCTCTCCAGCTATGAAGCCAAAGTGCTGCTGTTCTATGCATTACCCATGGAACTCAGGCGTCGCCTGATCCATCGTCTCGCCCTTCGATTCGACATTCGCGACATCGTCCCTGAAGAGGAGCTCTCCCGCTTTTCGGACGCCCATGGGGAATCGACCTATGGGTGCTCGATCCTGATGGACGGGTACTTCTATGGCGCCCTCCGAAGCAACGCCAGGGGGCTCTTGAGTGATTCGACGGAGGGAGCTTTCGGGATGGGGATCGACTGCTCGACGTTCGTTCAGGAAACGTATGAGAGAGCCGGGTACGCGGCCACTGCCTTCAAATCTCCGATCTCGACGACCTGCATGATCGACGGGGAAATGAGCGGCCTCCGGGATGGCACTTTCGAAGTGAGTCGGCTTGTTTCGGAGGGCGAACTGGTTGCCGGAGATGCGATCCTTTGGCCGGGGCACGTCCAGATTTTCCTAGGACGCGACGGTTCCGGCCGTCTCCGTATCGCCGAAGCCTTGGGCCGCAGGTTCAAGACTCTCCGAGAGAGCGTGCTTCCGCTCCGTGAGGGTCCCGGAGCGGGTGTTTCAGTCTTCGAGAATCCCGAGCGCCCGATGTACCTATTCCGTCCAGCGCCAACGCGGGATTGATCCGAACTCCCGGGGTTGTTTTTCTACATTCTCTAGATACAATGAGTGATGCCGAACTTCGTGCGCGTCATTTTGCTGGCGATTTTTTTCGGAGCCGCAATGTCGGCCCAAGCAGCGGTTTCACCCATCTCCCTTGCCGTGATTCCCCCGGTGCAATTGCCGCTCGAGGACTTCACGGTGACCGGTGTTCGAGCGAGCGTTCTCTGGGGCAAGCATCGGATGGTTTACGGCTTCGACCTGGGCGCGGTGGGCAACATCACGGAGACGAGTTTCGGAGGGATCGCGGTTTCAGGCATTTTCAACCTGAACCAGGGTGAGGCTACGATCCTGGGCCTTCAAGCAGCAGGCATAACCAATATCAACGTCAACAAGGCGAGGATTTTCGGTTTGCAAGCCGCCCTCGGAGTGAACTCCAACCAAGCGGAGTCCTATGTCGTCGGGCTGCAGGTCGCGGGCCTTTCCAACTACAGTCCGTTCACGCGGATCATGGGTGCCCAGATCTCGCTCTACAACAAGGCCCGTGAAGTCTACGGGTTCCAGATCGGCCTGATCAATTTCACGGAGTCGCTGCACGGGGTACAGATCGGTTTGTTGAACTTCAATACCCGTGGACTTTTCGCGGTGGCACCGATCCTGAACATCGGTTTCTAAAACGATCGCATTTCCTGGAAGTTTGCGATACGCGCTCCCTCCATGGCCCCCAATCCAAAAAACCTATCCTCATTCGCTCGATCCGCGCTCGCCCTCGGCGAGGAGTTTTCCCAGTTGCAACGGTTGAGTGGGGAGTTGGAGCGACTACCGATCGACACTGACAACGGATTGGAGTGGGGGCGCCTGCTTTTGGCTCGTTTCAGCGAATGCGGTCAGCGTTTTCTGGCAGCTCCTGGAGCAGGCATAGCGAGCTCGGGCAGCGCGATCTTCATGAACTTCAGGAAAGTCGCTGAATTCTTGGAGAGCACCTTCCTGCGTCGAGTGACCACCTTCAGCGAATAGCTGAACTGCTTTTTCGGGAAAAGGCCTTGGAGTTTCCGCTCCCGGATCTCCTCCTTCACCATGAAGCTTGGCAAGAGGGCGACGCCGAGTCCTTCCATTACGAGGTGTTTTTGCGCGTCGAGGTTGTTGCTCGAAATCGCCACTTTGACTTCGATCGAGTTTCTTCGGAGCATCTCCAGGA
>JAYVNB010000129.1:0-16752 GCA_043759365.1 Bacteriovoracaceae bacterium
TAGCAAAGGCTATGCGTTTGTGGAAATGGCAAATGATGACGAAGCACAAAAAGCTATTGATGCTTTAAACGAATTCGATTTAGAAGGCAGAGCATTAGCTGTAAACGAAGCACGTCCTAAGACTGAGTACAAAAAATCCGGCGGAAGCGGCGGTGGTGGTGGTGGCTATAAAGGCGGCGGCGGTGGCGGCGGCTACAAAGGCGGCGGCGGCGGTGGAAACCGCGGCGGCCGCTACTAAGCGACCCCGTTCTTTTATTCAGTTCCGGGCGGGAGAGGGCTGTTCGCAGACCTCTCCCGCCCGGTTCTTTTCAACGGGCTACTTTCGTTCGGCATTCAGGCCGCTCCCGGCCCAATCTGAAAGAAATTCCGATTGAAAATATCCATCCCCACTTGTCCTGAATCGGGTCCTGCCCGATTCTCCGATCTGAAGCTCTCGATCCAGGTTGAGCTGGCCTTGAAGGCCATGGGTTTTGCAATCCCCACTCCCATTCAATCCAGAGCCATCCCCTTCGCCCTTCAGGGTCGAGACATCGTGGGGTGCGCGCAGACCGGTACCGGCAAAACCGCAGCCTACCTCATTCCCATTCTTGAGCGATTGCTCACTAGTTCCGGCAAGACCGCTTTAGTCCTGGTTCCTACTCGTGAACTGGTTCAACAAATTGAAACCTTTTGGCTCAAGCTCGCGGAGTTCGCACCCGACTTGCGCTGCGCTCCACTGATCGGCGGGGCGCCAATGCCCTCCCAAATCCGCGCCCTTTCGCGCAAACCCCGTTTAGTGGTGGCCACTCCGGGTCGGCTGATCGACCATCTTGAGCGACGGACCGTGGATCTTTCTCGCGTGGATGTGCTCGTCCTCGACGAAGCGGATCGCATGCTCGATATGGGATTTGCACCTCAGCTCAAACAAGTCTTGCGGACCGTCCCCTTGCAGCGACAGACTCTCCTTTTCACAGCGACTTGGGCTCCCGAGATGGACCAAATCGCGAAACAGCACCTCAACAATCCCGAGCGCGTGACAATCGGCGAAGTATCGCAAGCAGCTCCGGACGTGACTCAGACCCTAGTCTCCACAACAGGTCAGCGTAAAAACGAAACCTTGCTCGATGAGCTCAATCGGCGTCCCGGTTCGATCCTGGTTTTCGCGCGGACGCAGCTCCGAACCGACCGGGTGGCGCGTTACCTTTCGTCCTACGGTGTGGCGGTCAACAGCCTGCATGGCGGCCGTACCCAAGGACAGCGCAACTCGGCTCTCGGTGCATTCCGCTCCGGTAAAATCCGGGTTCTGGTGGCGACCGATATTGCAGCTCGCGGAATTGATGTGGCGCAGATAGCGCACGTCATCAACTACGATCTTCCGCAAGCAGCAGAGGACTATATCCATCGGATTGGGCGCACTGGGCGTGCAGGAGCGACCGGATCGGCAGTTTCCTTAATCACTCCTGAGGACCGCGCGAGTTGGCAGGAGATTTCCCGCCTTCTGAAGAAGAGCGGCTCGGATATGCCGGGCTTTTCCAGCGCTCAAACTGTTTAAAAAACCTGCTTTCCCTCTGGTGGAATGATCCCGTTTCGCGGATGATCGTCCCCATACAAAACGAAGGAGCTTCACGTGGCAACTCCCAATCGGGCAACCCAGGGCAAACGAAACCGGGAACGCGACAAAGCCGAGAAAATGCAGGAAAAGCAGGAGAAGCGCGCTCTCAGGAAGCAGCAAAAGGGCGATCGTCCTGAAGGTGCCGAAGAGGGCGAAGATCCGGATTTGATCGGAATCTTTCCCGGTCCCCAACCTCTAGTGGAAGAGTGAATTGAAGAATATGGATGATACCCAGTGCCAAGGAAGCGGCACGAACGAGGCCCAGGCTCAAAAGCCTGTGAGTTGCCTTGCTCGGGCGTTGGACCCTCCTCACTACGGATGGGAGCGAAACGGTGAACTGATCGTTCCCGCCCGTTCGGAGATTTTCCGGGAGTTCGGTCGCCGGATGAACGTTCTGGCCGATCGCAAGAACTGGCTGCCATTCTTCAGCTGGCTGGCAGCGCTCAGCTTCACTCTCCCCTTGGTGATATTCCTCACCTACTACTTCTCGTGGTGGCTCCTCGCTGCGGGCTTTTTTTACAGCATGGTGATCCTGGGCAGCCACGGAACTTTTTGGCTCCACCGGTACTCGACCCATCGTGCATTTCAATTTCGCAGCCCTTGGGTCCGCGAGTTGTGCCGGAACATGGTGCTCCGAGTGATTCCGGAGGAAGTCTACGTGATTTCTCATCACGTGCACCACCAGTTTCCCGAGAAGCCGGGCGATCCCTACAACGTCAACGGAGGCTGGCTTTACTGCTTCTTGGCGGATGCAAACCATCAGGGGATACGCAAGGACCTTTCGGAGAAGGAATACTCGGGCCTCTGTAAATTGATTAACCACACGGGCGTGCGGGCAAACACTTATGCCCAATACCTCACTTGGGGTTCAATCTGTCATCCGTTGAGGACAGTTTTTCACTACGTGCTGAACTGGTCCTTCTGGTACGGCGCCTTTTACCTCCTGGGTGGCCACCCGCTCGCAATCGCACTTTTCGGAGCCAGCGGCGTTTGGGCGATCGGAGTGAGAACCTACAACTACGAAGGTCACGGCAAAGGCAAAGACCGTCGCCGTGATGGCAGTGACTTCAACCGTCGCGACCTTTCAGTGAATCAGATTTGGCCGGGTTTCGTGGCCGGTGAATGGCACAACAATCATCATCTGTTCCCGAACGGCGCACGGAGCGGCTTCCTGAATTATCAGTTTGACCTTCCCTGGGTTTGGATCTGGACCCTGCATAAGTTGGGTGCGGTCACTTCATTCAAGGACTATCGGGCGCAGTTCATGAGCGATCACTATTTGCCCTATCTTGCTGCCAAGCAGGAGGCGAAGCCTGGTGTGGATGGCTTGGTCATCGGCGAGCCCAAACCCGGATCCGCTTGAAAAAGTAGGGGTAGGGCTGAAGAGATCAGGAGACTTTCGATTCGACGGTCGAGACCGCTTCTCGGATCGCTGATTCGAAACGATCAAAATTGATTCTTCCGCTGGGCTGCAGGTATTGCGCGGCAGGAATGCTTTGGTCAACCTCCCGGTGCTCTTTGGCGACTTCAAAGGAGCCGGGAGTGGGTTTCACTTTTTTCACTTGGAACCGGTAGTTCAGGTGAAGCTCGTCTTCAACGAAACGAGTCGTGAGAAAGAGGTATTCAAGGGACGAGAAAGCTTTGGAGTCGGGAGGTGACAGCTTGGTCTCAACATGACCTTTGCTGGACTTCTGGGTTTTTTGAACGAAACGAAACTGGATCGATAGGGTCTTGATGAATTCCTGGACGATCGAATCGGGCTTGAACGCCAACTGAAGCTGCCCCATTTTTTCGTAAACGTCCGCGGATCCGTAGATCAGGAACAGGCTGTTGGAGGAATCGGTGATTGGGCAGTTGCGATCGGTCGGAAACGACCATTCGAAACTCGCGCTCTTGCCGCCCTCAAGCGTCTGCGTATCCGAAGGATGCGCGGCCAGAACCTTCAACGCACCGGGTACTTTTTCATGGACCTTTTTAAGGCCGCCATACGCGAGCGCCACTCGGGCCTCCGCGAGGGAAGCGGGCTCTTGGCCGTGATTTTTCACTTCCAAAACGCCCTTCACGGGACTGCCTTGGGTCCAGGTCTCACCCTCCACTCGAAGTTGGAACTCCAGCGGCTTTTGAAAAAAGAGGCCTTTCATCTCAGGTGCCTGGGTGGGTGGCGGGTGGAGTCAGTCCTGCTGAAGGAGCGGGTTCCGGCCAAGGCAGCGGATTGCGCTCGAGGATCCCGATGATCCGAAGAAGCTCCGCGGTGAGTTGTGGGGTTTGTGGAGTCAGGCACTGCCCATCTTGAGCGAGGACGGATTCCCACTTCCAGTAGCCTTTTGCGTAATTCTTGTCGCCGCGGTTCCAATGCCACATCGAGTTCGCTCGACGAGTCCGATTGGCCGAAGCCTGGGAATAATCATTCGTCCATAGGTAGAAGCGCGGGGTGGCTCCGAGGGCTACCACTCTTTGAAGTTCAATCGGAGGATGGGAGAGGAGCGCGTGGAGTTGGTCGTAAGCGACTTTGGCACAGGCTTGAACCGCAGCTGTCGCGGGCACCGGGCGTCCGCTTTCATTTTCTTCGCCTTGAAAACCCCAAAGTACGTCAGCGGGGTAATTGAAAGGTTGGTCCTCCACGTAGGGCCAGTATTCCGACCCTGAAAGCGTGAACCCATTGAGTTCATAGATCGTCATCCCGTTCGCAGGCACGTCGGCTTGCGCGATGGAGTGGAGGGCTGGAAGCATGGCCAGGAGCAGTGCGAGCATGAGCATTCTTAACAAGCGATTCTGAATTGGGCAATCGACCGTCGCAAGATAAAGTCGAAGGCGCGCCGCGTTTTTTTTAAAACCGCTGGAGAGCGATCGGGTACAATGGAGTCATGGCCCAACTCGGAGCGGACCCTGAAGTGTCGAGCCGGGAAGAAATCAAAAGGATGCTCGAGCGTTTCTTGTTGGCTTTGGACGAGAAGGATTGGCGATCCATGAAGTCGGCTTTAGCCGAGTCGATCGACTCGAACGAGTCGAGCCTAGGATTCCAGTCTTCAGAGAACATCCCGCGAGATGAGTATGTTTCCAAACGTCAGCTCTCGATTTCACATCTTCGGACCCGTCATACCCTGAGCCAGTTGCGGATCGACTTTCCACAAGTGAGCCATCCCAACCTCGCGAATGTCGATTGTGACTTTGCGATCCTCAGGTTTCTTCAATTTCACCGCGACGAAGTTCATCGCGACGAAGAATCGGGGCGATTTCATTCATTCGGCCAATACGGCATCACCGTTGAGCGGAGCTATACGAGGGGCTTGCCGGATAACTTGCCTGGGGTTTCCGAGGTCTGGCTGATCCGGTCCATTCGCGAGACCGGCCTCCGAAACGAGGGAAACCCAAAGATTTACGGCGCCACTCAAGGTTCGCCCCTGTAGCCCGTGCGCCAGGGTAAGTTTTCATGTGGCGCACCCATTTGCATCAGATCGCGAGGCTATGTCCCATTTTACCCGGG
The DNA here is from genome assembly GCA_043759365.1 of Bacteriovoracaceae bacterium. Taxonomy (GTDB): domain Bacteria; phylum Bdellovibrionota; class UBA1018; order UBA1018; family UBA1018; genus JAYVNB01. The sequence continues at coordinate 5,076 of JAYVNB010000129.1, forward strand.
GTATGGGTTTCAAGGTCCACTTCGATCTCCGCTCCGGGTCCGCAAAAGTCGCGGACGCGGTCGAGGAGGACGGCGAGATCGAGGGGTTTCGTCAACGATCCAGCGGTTGTCAGGGGTGTTTTGCATTCAAGGCTCTGGGTGGCGGGAACTGCAGAAACCACCAGAACCTGGTGAGGTTTCAAGACCGCATTGGCCCTCTGGGCATCGAGGAATTCCCAGCCGCTCATGACTGGCATCATCAGGTCAAGCAGGACCAAGGTGGGAGAGGGAATGGTCCCCAACTTCGCCAAGGCTTCTTTTCCGTTCTTGGCGGTGTGGACCGTATAGCCCTCCATCGGCAGGACCTCGAAGAGGGTTTCGCGGATGTCATCATGGTCTTCGGCGATTAGGATACTGGGGCAACACCTCTGTTTTAGCTCAATAGCAAGCGGCGTGCCTGGGCGCATCACTGGGATTTTTTTTTCTCGGGATGAAGGACTTCCCTTAAATCGCAACTTTCGGTTTCCGGGTCGAAGACGACTTTGATTTTGCGATCTCGCAAAAGCGAGTGAACCTCTTCGACCTTGGACTCGAAGGTTCTTTCGCGAGCGCCGTAGTCGGTTCCCTCTCGCGAGACGTATTCCTCGATCAAGGCTTGAAGCGTCGCTGGAGGGAGCCGGTCCCAAGGAATGTCCATCAATCCTCTTTTTTGCGGGGGATGAGAACCCTCAGTGCGCCCGGTAGGATCTCGTAGTGGAGCGGGGGCTGAAGGGTCAGGATTTCGCCATCGATCGAAACATGCATGTCCTTCTTGTGGCTGTCCACCCAGAACTCCGTTCCCGAAACCACCGAAAAAGCGTCCGTCCGATTCAGCTTTCCGGAGAGGGCTCGAATCGCCAAGCGCAAGAGTCCCCATCGGCTGGTCTGGTGCGGCGTGTAGAGGCTCAGTAGACCCGAGTCGAGTTGAGCTCGGCTCCCGACGTTGAGGAGCCCCGTTTCATAGGCGTTGTTGCCGACGAAGACGAAAGGGGTTTGGAGATGAAGGGTGTGGTCGCCGCTGTGGATGCGGACGCGAGTCAATCTGAACCGCTTGAGGACGGCAATCGAGCCTTGGATCATGGCGACCCATTTTCCGCGCCCGCGACGGTCCATGACCACTTGTCGCAGACGCACCATCCTCGGATAGAGTCCGATCGACGAGTTGTTGATGAACGTTCGACCATTCACTCGCCCGATGTCCACTTGCCTCGATGCTCCCGCTGCGAGCGCCTGCACTGCTTCAGCAAGGGGAAGGGGGATGCCCAGATCCTTGGCGAAATGATTGAGCGTGCCCAACGGGATCACTCCCAAAGGAACGTCCGTACCCGCAAGCCCCGAAGCTACGCCACTGATCGTCCCGTCTCCGCCGACGGCGAAAACAGCTTCGAACTTTTGAGTGGTCGCACGCAGGGCGAGCTCCTGGAGATCTTCGCCTTGAGAAAGCCAGATTTCGCCTTCGAGCCCATTTTCAGAGAGCGCTAGTCCGATGTTTTTCCGGGACTCCTCCGCGACTGATCCGGCGCGGGTGTTCAGGATAACCACGACTCGCTTCATGATATGGCATCATGCAGATTCGGAACGCTCAAGGCAAACTCAGACTGATCAAGGCGATCGCAGTGGGTAGGCAAGCATGGAGGAACAGTTTCCAAGGACTGATTCCTTTGGGCCCGAAGGATTTTTGAAGAATCGAGTAACCGGCTGGATTCGGTGCGTTCGCGATGACCGTCAGTCCTCCCCCAGCGACCGCTCCCGCCACCAAAGCGATTTTGAGTGGATCCGCAAGTCCCGGAATTTGCGCGCCGAGATACGTCAAAGTGGCATTGTCCGTCACCGCAGTCAGGGCAGCTGTCCCTAGATAAATCGACCCTGCTCCGAGTTGAGAAAAGAGGGGCGCGATCCACCAGGACTGGAGGCCTCCCAACACGACGAGGCCTGCGAGGAATGACGCGACGAGGGCACTCTCGCGGATCTTGAGCGCCTCCTGGTGCCGAGTCGAAACCGCTGCGACGCCCAAAAAAAAGAGGAGGAGTCCGATGAGAAGTGATGGGGAGTGAGCGACTGCAACGAGACACGCCAGGATACCGACATGCAGGCCGGCTAGCCCACGGGGAATGGAGGAAGGTTTCGGGAGCGGGGAGCTTTTCAACTCTTCGCGACAGATCCAGGTAGCCATCGCAGAGTTGGCCGCGATCGCGATGACCGCTTTCCAACCGAAGGTTTGAAAGAGGAACGGGGTTCCCCAGCCCCAGATTTTGGAAACCATGAGAATCGGAGGCGCGGCGAAATGGGTGAGGACTCCTCCCAGGGAGACATTCACGAAAAGCGTGGCCAGGGTGACGTACATCAACTGGGGCGTCGCTCCTCGGGAGTAGTAGCGATCGCGAAGGAGGAGTGCAGTCACCGTCATGGCCGCCGGCTCCGTGATCAAACTTCCCAGCAGGGGGCCGACGAAGAGGCAAGTGCCGTAGACGGGAAGGTCTCCGGATAAGGGAATGATTCGGGCAAGTCGCAAGATGAGCTTGCGGGCGAGTGCGATGATCGGAAGGGTGGAGGAAACGAGCATCGCCGCGAAAACGAAAAGTGGCTCGACGAACTCGCGCCCCGCTAGGTAAGAAAACGCAGCCCCCGGCCCCTGGAGGATCGCGATGGCGATCAGCAGGACGCCGGCCCAGAATCCGAAGACCAATTCGACTTCACCCAGAAGGTGGAAGACGCCCGCGCGCCAATTTTTTCGCGGCCAACGATCGGCGAGACCTGCAATTCGACTCGCGGCGAAAGTGTGGAGCACCGCTATCGCGAAAATCAGGGTTGCCGTGGATTCGACCCCGGTGTGAGGTGGCATGCTCCGAAGTTAGCCCGATACGGCAGGTCATGCCAAGCGGTTATCCGAAAAGTCGTGGTAACTTGGTCCCATGAGCATGAACCTCGGGAAGGGCGTTCGAATCGGCTTCCTGGTCGGTGTATTCGCAGTCGGGCTGGTGTTGGAGTGGTTCCGCCCCCTTCGCCGAGTCACCACCTCGAAGCCTCGTCGCGTGATTCGAAACCTCGGGATTACCGCGCTGAACTCCACCGCGCTTCAGTTGGTTTTCTTCCCGGGTGTGCTTTGGGTTTCCCGGACGGTCGAAGAGTCCCACTGGGGAGTTCTCGGAACGCTTCCGCTGAATCCTTGGATCAAGATCATGCTCGGGATTCTCCTCTTCGATTACACGCTCTACCTCTGGCACCGAATGAACCATGTCTTCCCGATTCTCTGGAGATTCCACAATGTTCACCATGTCGACTTGGATATGGATGTTTCGACCGCTTCGCGATTCCATTTCGGCGAGCTGATCCTTTCGACCGGCTATCGAAGCCTTCAAGTGATCCTGATCGGATCCGATCCGTTCACCCTCCTGCTCTTCGAGACGCTTGTGATCACAGCGGCGCAGTTTCATCATTCCAATATTCGGCTCCCCTTGGATTTGGAGCGACGACTGGGGCGACTTCTCGTGACCCCGCGGATGCATGGGATCCATCACTCCATCGTCCGGGATGAGACGGACTCCAATTGGTCGACGATTTTTCCGTTCTGGGACCGGCTTCATGGCACTCTTCGCCTCGATGTCGCTCAGGCGGAGATCACGATCGGTGTTCCTTCTTACCGCGAGGACCGCGAGGTGTCCTTTTTTCGGCTGCTCCTTTTACCGTTCGGCAAGCAGAGGCCCTGGAAGCTTCCGGAGGAACTCCTTTGAAAGGAATGGGGCAGTTCGATCCGGAGTACTACCGGCTTCATCGACCCTTTTATCCCCCGCAGGCATTCACGGGGTTCGCGGCTTCGCTGCGGGCTCGAAAGTTCACCGAGCCCTACGAGTTGGCCGATATCGGGTGCGGGACCGGACACTCCGCGGTTTCGATCCTCCAAACTGGAGTGGAGGCTCGAGTGCACGGGGTGGAACCTGATCCCGGAATGCTGGAAGCGGCCCAGGATCTAGTCCGTACGTTCGGATGGCAGGATCGTATCCGTTTCAGTCTCGGATCCGGTGAGGCGAGCGGTCTTGCCGAAGCGAGCTTCGATGGAGTCCTGGTGGGCTCGGCCTTCCATTGGATGGATCCAGTTTCTACGCGGAGCGAGTTCGTCCGGATCCTGCGACCTCGGGGTATCGTTCACTTGTTCGAGTACCAGTTTCCGAAAGCGATTCGCCTTCGGGAGTTGAACGACTGGATCCGGCGCCAATTCAATCTCCACTGGAGAGCACCGGGGCAGGTGCCGCGTGGGGACTTCGGGCAAGTGACCGCAGCCTTTAAGGAACATCCGGCTTTCGAGAAATGCGGAGAAGGCCGCCCACCTATGGTGCAGGAACTGACGGCAGGCGAGCTTGCGGGTCTCCTCCTTTCTCAGTCTCGCTTGTTGCACTTCGAATCGACGTTACCGGAGTCGGAAAAAGCAGGTTTTCGAGACCAGATCCGGGGCGAAGTCGACGCCCGGTGGGGAAATACGCGAGAATCCTTCGATTTTCGGTTGGGCTGGATCCGGTTTGCCAAGCGGGAATAGTCCTGGAAACTACGCCTCGCAGCATATAAGGTGACCCAAATGATCAGTACCGCCGGCGTTTGTTTAAGCTATGGAACTCACAAGCTATTTGATGATGTGAATATCAAGTTCGTACCAGGGAACTGTTACGGCCTGATCGGTGCCAATGGCGCGGGTAAGTCGACTTTCCTGAAAATCCTCTCGGGAGAGAACTCTTCCTACACGGGGACCGTCACGGTGACTCCTGGCGAGCGCATCTCGTTCCTGCGCCAAGATCATTTCAGTTTCGACGACATCCAGGTGCTCGCGGCCGTGATGCGTGGACAGCCCAAGCTCTCGCAAGTGATCGCGGAGAAGGAAGCGCTGTACGCCAAGCCTAATTTTTCAGAAAAGGATGGCGAGCGCGCAGGCGAACTGGAGGCCCACTTCGCGGAGATCGGGGGCTGGGAAGCCGAAAGCGATGCGGCCGTTCTCTTGGCCGGTCTCGGCATCGGCACCGAGCTTCATCACAAGCTGATGCGCGAGCTCCGGGACACCGACAAGTTGAAGGTGCTCCTTGCCCAAGCACTCTTCGGAAAACCCGACATCCTCCTCCTCGACGAGCCGACTAACCATTTGGACATCACGGCGATCCGCTGGCTCGAGGAGTTCCTGGCCGAGTACGACAAGACCGTGATCGTCGTCTCCCACGATCGACACTTCCTGAACCAGGTCTGCACCCACATGGCCGACATCGATTTCGGCCGCATCCAGCTCTATTCGGGCAATTACGACTTCTGGTACGAGTCCTCGCAGCTCGTCCTGAAGCAGATGCAGGACAAGAACAAGAAGTCCAAGGACAAGGCGGAAGAGCTCAAAGCCTTCATCGCTCGATTCAGCGCGAACGCATCGAAGTCCCGCCAAGCCACCTCCCGCAAGAAGCAGCTGGAGAAGCTCACGATGGACACGATCAAGCCTTCGTCCCGCAAATATCCGTTTGTCGGTTTCAAGGCCGAGAGGGAAGCGGGGGATCAGCTGCTGAGAGTCGAGAACCTGTCCAAGTCAATCGACGGCACCCGGGTGCTCGACCGCGTGAACTTCAATCTCCGCAAGGGCGACAAGGCCGTGTTCATCGGCGACACCGAGATCGCGGTTTCGACGCTCTTCAAGATCCTGATGGGCGAGACCCAGCCCGACAGCGGAACCTTCACTTGGGGCGTGACCACCACGCGATCCTATTTCCCGAAGGACAACAAACAATTTTTCGAATCAGGCGACCTGAACCTGATCGATTGGCTGCGCCAGTTCTCGCCCGATCAAAACGAGAACTTCGTCCGGGGTTTCCTGGGCCGCATGCTCTTTTCGGGCGACGAAGCCACGAAAAAAACCAAGGTCCTCTCCGGAGGCGAGCGCGTGCGGTGCATGCTCTCCCGAATGATGATGATCGACGCAAACGTCCTCATCCTCGACGGACCTACCAACCACTTGGACTTGGAGTCGATCACTTCGGTGAACAACGGCTTGATCAAGTTCCCTGGCACCGTGCTGTTCTCCTCCCATGACCAGCAATTCATTCAAACCGTCGCCAACCGCGTGATCGAGATCGGCGCGCGCGGGGTGACGGATTACGACAAGAACTACGAGGACTACTTGGTCGAGAAAACGGCCAAGTCTCCCAATTCCAGAACGGCACACGCATGAAATTCACTGACCTGAAACTGAACGACATCATCCTGAAGGCGGTCGAAGCCGAAGGCTACACGATCCCGACTCCTATCCAGCAACAGGCGATCCCGATCGTCCTCGAGGGCCGGGATCTCCTGGGCTGCGCCCAGACCGGCACCGGCAAGACCGCGGCGTTCGCGCTTCCGATGCTTCAACTCCTGTCGGAGCGTTCGCACGCGGCCGGCGAGCACCGTGGACCGGGAAGTCCGGTCAAGAAGATCCGCGCGCTGATCCTGACTCCGACTCGGGAGCTGGCCTCCCAGATCGGTGACAGCTTCACGAACTACGGCAAGGGGCTGCGAATCAACAATACGGTGATTTTCGGGGGTGTCGGGCAAAATCCCCAAGTCGCGGCTCTCCGCCGAGGCGTGGACATCGTGATCGCGACTCCGGGCCGGCTCCTCGATTTGATCCAGCAGCGACTCGTGCGCTTCGACGGTCTCGAGATCTTCGTCCTCGACGAGGCCGACCGCATGCTGGACATGGGATTCATTCACGATGTCCGCAAGATCATCGCGACGATCCCGACCCAGAGGCAGACCCTGTTTTTCTCGGCGACGATGCCGCCCGAGATCGCCAAGCTCTCTCAGCAGATCCTGACCAAACCCGCGCGGGTCGAAGTCACCCCGGTGGCGACCACTGCGGAGAAGATCACCCAAGCGATCTTCAACGTGCCCGAGAACTTGAAGACTGCGCTCCTGATCCACCTTTTGGGCGATCCGCGCGCAAGCCGCTCGATCGTCTTCACGCGCACCAAGCGCGATGCCAACCGGGTGAGCGAGTCCCTGATGGAGGCGGGCATCGGCGCCGCCGCCATTCACGGCAACAAGTCCCAAGGGGCGCGTGAGCGCGCGCTTGAAGGCATCAAGAAGGGCGAGTCGAGGGTTTTGGTCGCGACCGATATCGCGGCTCGTGGCATCGACATCGATGGCATCACCCATGTCTTCAACTACGACATCCCGAACATCCCCGAGAGTTACGTGCACCGGATCGGCCGCACGGCACGCGCAGGGGCGTCGGGCATGGCGGTTTCGTTCTGCGCTCCCGACGAGAGGGCTTACCTTTCGGACATCGAGCGATTGATCCGCATGCGCGTGACCTTGATGAAGACTCCAGAAGGTCTCACCGCCGAAGTCCGCCGTCGCGGAAGCGGCGGGGGAAGTGGAGGCCAAGGCGGCGGCGGTGGAGCGAGTCGGGGTCGTCGCGGAGGCAGCGGAGGCGGGGGTGGGCCCCGTGCCGGCGCGAGTGCGGGTGTTGGGAGCAGTGCCGGCCCGAGTCGTCGGCCGCGGCGCCGGGCGCCCAGCAGCGGCAGTCGCTGAACGGCCCTGAAATCAGGGATCTCAGGGCCTGAAGAAATCGCAGGTCAAGCAGGTCAACTCGTTGGGTTCGGATGGTCCACCGATGCGGGTTGACTCGTCGATGAACTGCAGAAGCTTTTGTCGGATCGCTTCGAACGCTACGGAGTTCATGGATTGAACCATGGTGTAGTGGATCGAGTCTTCGTGCCTGAGTTGGGTATCGATCAAAGCTCTTTGTCTCCAGTTGGAATGATGCTGGGTCACTAAGGGAGAGGTGGCTGGCACGTGGAGCTCGGAAGTGCGGTAGACCCAGCGACCGGGAGTCTCCTGCTTCACGAGACCATAGGACTCCAAGCGCGACAGCGTCTTTTTGACAAGGCTCAACGGGATCTGCAGTGACTGGGCAAGGGCTTGCGCGGTCTGAAGTTTCTCGATGCTGCAGGCGATATGAAGCGCAGCCCAGTGCCAAGATGAGTAATAGTTCGCTTCCTTTTCACCGGGCTCAAGGCTGGATTTCGCCAGCCGCATGCCGAGGTCTTCGTGCTTTCTTTTGAGAGCCAGGAATTTAGCTCTCAGATGGGCTTGGAATCGGGGAGACGCCGAGCGGGAAATTTCCACCAGACAAAAAAACCCTTCTTCTTCGATCGGCGGGAGTTTCCAGTGGGCGCAGAGCCCGAACGCCTGATCGGGGGTCAATTGCACCGAGCCTTTCATGACCCTCGAAAGATAGGAGCGTTGGCAGCCCGCTGCCTTCGCGAGTCGAGTGATGAGGCCCCAGTTTTCGGGCTCGTTTTCAACTCGGTGCCGGAGGTAATCCTTGTAGTCGTCGAATATGAAAAGGCTTCGAAACGGCATGGAACAAATTGTAACGAGTTTCGTTATTTAGTTACAACTAGGATGCAGCGGGTCCTGGTGCGGCGCGGTATAACGCGAAGCAGTAAATGCGGTTTGTAATTCAGCTTCCGCATCAACCAGGGAGATTCTATGCAAGCGCCACTTTTTCTAATTCTTAAACGGTTGACGTTCACGGTTTTGGTTTTGGTCGGACTTGCGAACTCAATCGCTTCAAGTCACGCCGACGAAATCACGACACTGATCAACGGGGCGGCCTACTCGTGCTCTTTGATTGAAGTCGGACAGCCTAATCCTCCGGCTCAGCCCGTGGGGCCCGGCGTTCCAGGGATACCTGATAGCGGCCACGGCCCAGTCATCCCTCTTCCCGGCCCTGGTCCCTTTCCTGGCCATGCACAGACGCCCGTCACCTGCATTCAAAGCTGCGTTCAACGGGCGGGCATTCAGGAGTTCAATTACAGCACGGGAACATGCCTGTCCTATGGGACGGATTACTGTGGGCGAAACCCGGCCTGCATCACGAGCTGCACTCGTCGAGCAGGACGCAATGACTTCAATTACCCCTTAGGGTCCTGCTTGGAGTATGGCCCCGATATCTGTACTTCGCAGAACTGACTCAAGGGTGAGGCCTGTAGTTGACTATATAAGTCATCTAATGGTAGACTCCCGACACTTTGAGGAGCACAGAAGCTATGAGAAAAATAAGTCAGGCGATCGCGACGTTAGCTCTCATTCTCTTCTGTGCTCCGATTTCTTCTTGGGCTGGCCCAGGCAGCAGTGGCGGGGGAGGATACCTTGTCCCCCTCATCGAGGCGCAACGCGATCGCCTCATCAACGGCATCGTGCTGATGAACTACACCCCCATCATGGATGGGCCAGAACAGCCTGGGCCTCAAGACCGGAAGTACCTGAGCCAAGGCAGCGCGCGGGCGAATACGCTTTACTCCATGAAGACTCGGGAGCTTTGGAAGTCGCTCAGCCAGATGAAAGTGGCGATTTGGCCAGACGACCGGGCTCGTCTCCCTCGACAAGTCGCTGAGTGCTTCGGTGAATCGGCGAGCGATCGAATCGAGTGTGCGGTTCTGGACGGTGCGACCCAATGGGCAGTCTTCGACGGGACCAAGATGCAGTTTCTGCTGGGTGCGGGCGGTCCTGCGATGAACGATCTGATCATCGTTAAATTGGCTCACATCGCCCTCCATTTCGCGGTGGGTGCGCCCCGGGGAGTCGAAGTGCCCTCACCTTGGTTGCATGAGGATTTCGATGAAGTGGGTAGGGGCCTGGTCTATGCGCTCAGAAGTCATCCGGAAGCGGAAGGCATCACCGGCGTGATGAATCCAGCCTCCGAATGCGCAAGCCAAACCAGAGGTGCACGCCAGTGGTACGACACCTATCTTACCCGCTATTCAAACGTCACGACCGCTTTCGAACTCGCCTATCCCCGGGTGGAATTGTCCGGCGATTGCGCGAGTTGGATGAATGAATGCCTGAATCGATGTCGGCCGACTACGCACTCCAATCACGAGTGCGTCTCGTGGTGTGTGAACGGGCACTGAAGCCCAAGTCAAAGTCATCGAGGGGCCGACAGGGAACCGTTAAGGAGCAGCTGAGGAGTCAGTGTCCCCCGCTCAGCTCGCCCCAGACCGCCTTGAGTCGAGCGTCCCGACCGCAGTTGAAGCGATAGAACTTATAGCGGATCGGATTCTTTGTGTAATAACTCTGGTGATAGTCCTCACCCGGATAGAATTTCCCACCCTGGACGATCGAGGTGGTGATCGGCTGCTTGATCTTGAGATCCGATGCGGCCTGGATCTTGGATTTCTCGGCCTCCGCTTTTTGGGCATCGTTCTGATAGAAAATCGCGCTCGTGTACTGCTCTCCCTTATCGCAGAACTCGCCTGCAGGATCGACGGGATCGACGTTGTGCCAGAAAACCTGCAGAAGTTTCGCGTAGGTGATTCGCTGGGGATCGAAAACCACTTCGATCGCTTCGCGGTGACCCGTTCCGCCCTCGGAGACGTCCGAGTAGGTCGGTTTCTCCTTTTTGCCACCCGTGTATCCTACCGTGGTTTTCAGTACGCCTTCGCTTTTGAGGTAGTCGTAGGGCGGTTGCATGCACCAAAAGCATCCACCGGCGAATACGGCAACCTCCTGAGTCGCGGGTGCAGCTTGGGCCGCGAGCGAAAGAGTGAAAGCAGCAAAGAGTCCTAGGTACCGGGCGAGCTTCGGAGGTCTCATGGGGCTAAGATAACTGAATCCGGAACGTAAAGGGAGACTCATGGAAAAATCACCTCGGGTTGAAAAATTGCGGACAGCATCGCGTTGGATCTTGGCATTCGCCATGATTTTGATTGGCGTACGGCATTTCACCCATCCTGCCCCTTTCGTTTCAATTGTTCCGTCCTCCCTTCCCGCTCCGGAAATCCTGGTCGCGGTCAGCGGGTTTTTCGAAGTGGCCGGAGGAGTCGGGCTTCTGGTTCCCCGGCTGCGTGCGGCCGCAGGGTGGGGGCTGGTCGCACTTTACTTGGCGGTGCTTCCAGCGAACGTCAATATGGCGGTCCATCACTTGCCATTGGATGGAGAGCAAGTGGCGGATTGGATTCTCTGGGTAAGGTTGCCATTTCAAGGAGTATTTATGGTTTGGGCGTGGTGGTGCTCGAAGCCGACCCGCGCACCCCCTGCCCATCGGACCCTCTGATCGTTGCTAGGAGAAACCATTGCTTCAGGCAATTAGATAGTTGCTGGAGGTAATTAACTGCGTTAGATGAGGTGCGTGTCGACCGAGAATCTATCCAAGCAGTTCCTAGACTCCGTGCCGCTCGCCATGCGCGAGATCCGCACCGAAATGCGCTCGATCGCCTCCGATGAGATGTCAGTGCCGCAGTTTCGGATCATGGCACACCTCGCAAGATATGAACGCTCGACCAACTCCGAGTTGGCCGAAATCCTAGGGAGTACTCCTCCCAGCATGTGTAGACTGGTTTCGTGCCTCCGCGCGAAAGGTTACATTCGAGTCCTGAGGAGCGACGAAGATCGCCGCCTCGTGGATCTCGAGCTCAGTCCCTCGGGGAGAAAAGTCTTTCTTTCCTACCAGCGCGAAGCGTCCAAGAGATTCAGCTCTCGGTTTGAAATCCTGACCTCCCTCGAGAAAAAGGAAATGGCCCGTGGCCTTGAAATCCTCGCCCGGGTTTTTGAAAGAGAGCCTGCCTAGATCTCCGATTTTTGTTTCGGGTCCCACCGACGCGCAATCTTCGGGACCCGGGCGTGGGGGGGGGGGGGGGGCGCCACCCCCCCC
>JAYVNB010000130.1:0-5678 GCA_043759365.1 Bacteriovoracaceae bacterium
TTTCGCGGGCCGGCGGCGACTGAATCGGTGCCTGCAGCTGTGGAGGCTTTGGAATCGAAGACTCATTTGATCCTTCGACCGAAGCCCGACTCCCTGCTGGCAACCGCCCGGGTGTGGCTCACGCTTCCTGACTACTGCATCGGCGACAACGAAGTGAATGAACTTCAGAAAGCTCGTTGCAAGGGACTTTGGGCACAGGCGTTCGCTTTCACGGGAATCGCGTTGTTCCCGTTCCTGGTTCTAACGGTGTTTTTCATGAGCCTCCAGCATCAAGTCAGTCAGTTTTTCAGAAAGGCACGTAAGACGATTCAAGGGGGGCAAGCTTTGTCCATCGCCACCGTCACCCAGCCCGCAGAGGCCCCAGGGGATTTCTTTAGCTGGGTGCATTGCTTGCAGCGAGTCAGTGTTCAGTTGGCTTCCCGCCAACAACAGGTGATTTACCTCGATCCGCGCACGGATATTCCCCAGCCTGGTCAAACGATGGCCCTCTTTGATTTGGGAACGATGTTCGGCGTGAAGCGTTACGTTGGGATCGTCTACTACCCGCACGTGGCCGTCGTTTCCAGCCGAGGACGTTAGGCCGCTTCGTTCCCGCTTCCGCTCAAAATGGATTGCGGACTGGCCTTTTCTGACGCCCTTCATTATGACCATGGGAGATGTCGTTCGTTCATCTCCGACTTCACACCCAATACAGCATGCTGGAAGGCGCAATCCGAACCGACGATCTCTTTGATCGGGTGAAAAGCTTGGGCATGCCTGCGGTCGCGATGACCGACACGAGCAACATGTTCGGGGCGATCGATTTCCACGGCAATGCCTCCAAGGCCGGCATCAAGCCCATCATCGGCTGTGAAATCAATTACGTTCCCCAGGGGCGGCTTGCGTTGACGGGTGGGGGCCCGAAAGCATTCAAGCTCATCTTGCTCAGCAAGGACTTCAAGGGTTACCAGAATCTCTGCGAAATCGTCACCCGAGCCTACACCGAAGCGCCGGTCCCCCAGAAGGGCCAACCGGTTGGCCCCAAGGCCGTGGTGGATCGGGAACTGCTGGAGAAATACGCGGAGGGTCTGATCATTCTCGCCGGCTGTATCCGTGGCGAGATTCCCTATCTATTGCACTCGGGCGACGAGAAGGCCGCCAGCGATGCCCTTCATTGGTTCAAGAAGCGCTGGGGTGAGGACTTCTACCTGGAGCTCGTGGATTCGGGCGTGCCCGAACAAGCCGACATCAACTCCGCTCTCTACGCTTTGGGCGAACGGAACGGCGTGAAGTGCGTTGCGACCACCAACTGCCATTACCTCGATGCCAAGGAGGCCGAGGCCCACGAAGTCCTCATGTGCATCGAGCAGGGGCGTAACCTCGATATCGACCGTCCCCGCAGCTTGGTGCCGTCCGAGTATTACCTCAAATCCTCCGAGCTCATGCGCGAGCGCTTCGAGCAGTACCCGGGAGTCTGTGACGAAACGCTCGCGATCGCGGCGAAGTGCAATCTTGTGTTCCCCTTCAAGGACGCCAAAGGTCGCACGATCTATCAGCTCCCGAACTTCCGTCCGGAAGGGGTTGAAAAAGGCGCCGATTTCGATCTGATCGCGTTCTTCCGCGCCGAATCCCTGAAGGGACTCGAGATTCGCTACTTGGAGCCGGGATTCGAGGACAAGCGAAATGTCCCCGATTGGGCGACGAAGAAGCAAGAGTACTACGATCGATTGAAATACGAACTCGACATGATCGAAAGGACCGGTTTCGCCGGTTACTTCTTGATCGTCGCCGACTTCATCCAGTGGGCGAAGCGAAACGGGATCCCGGTGGGACCCGGTCGCGGCTCCGGTGCGGGCTCGATCGTCGCCTGGGCGCTGCAGATCACGGACATCGATCCGATCCAGTTCAAACTGCTTTTCGAGCGCTTCATCAATCCTGAGCGGATCTCGATGCCCGACTTCGACGTCGATTTCTGCCAAGATCGCCGGGGTGAAGTAATCGAGTACGTCACACGCAAGTACGGCCGCGACAACGTTTGCCAAATCGTGACCTTCGGAAAGCTTCAGGCCCGTGCGGCGGTCAAGGATGTCGCCCGGGTCCTCGGGCTCTCGTTCGCTGAGAGCGATCAGATCACGAAGCTGATCCCCGAGGAGCTCGGGATTTCATTGCCCGAAGCGATCGAGAAGGAGCCCCGGCTCCGGGAGCGCATGGAGCAGGATCCCAAGACCGCCAAGGTCATGGATTACGCGCTCAAGCTCGAAGGGTTGTACCGCAACGCCGGAGTCCACGCGGCTGGTGTCATCATCACCGAGAACCCGATCGTGAGCTATTGCCCGCTCTACGTCGGGCGCGAAGGGGATCTGGTCTGCCAGTTCGACAAGGATTCGTCCGAAGCGATCGGTCTCGTCAAATACGACTTCCTGGGACTTAAGACCCTGACCGTGATCGACAACGCCGTGAAGCTGGTCCGCTTGACCGCCGAACCCGGCTCTTCACAGGCTGAATTCGCGATCGAGAAGATTCGCTACGATGACCAGAAGGTTTTCGCTCTGATCGCCTCCGGGGACACCGACGGCGTTTTTCAGGTCGAGAGCTCCGGCATGAAGGACCTGTGCATGCGCATGGTCCCGAAACACATCGATGACCTGACCGCGATCGCAGCGCTCTACAGGCCCGGTCCGCTCGGATCCGGTATGGTTGATACTTACGTCGACTGCAAGCACGGGCGTAAACCCGTCGTCTACGAGACCCCGAAACTCGAAACGATCCTCAACGAAACCTACGGGGTGATGCTCTACCAGGAGCAGGTCATGCAGGTCGCGCGCGAACTCGCGGGCTACTCGCTCGGGCAGGCCGATCTGCTTCGTCGCGCCATGGGTAAGAAAAAACCCGAAGAAATGGCTCAGCACAAGGCGATCTTCGTCAAGGGCGCCACCGAGCAGGGTCTGGAGAAGCAGAAAGCCGAGCTGATTTTCGATTTGATGGCGAAGTTCGCCGAGTACGGTTTCAACAAGTCCCACTCGGCCGCCTATGGGGTCGTCACTTACCAGACGGCTTACCTCAAGGCTCATTATCCAGCCGAGTTCATGGCGGCGTTGATGACGACCGAGATGGACAACACCGAGAAGATCACCAAATACATCGCCAACTCGCGCATGAACAACATCCCCGTGTTACCGCCGGACGTGAACTATTCGCAAAAGCGGTTCAGCGTGGAACTCATCGACGGCGATTCGCAGATCAAGGGCCAGACGACCGGCGAGAAGAAGAAAGCTATCCGATTCGGTCTCGAAGCCATCAAAGGGGTGGGCAGTACCGCAGTCGATTCCATACTCGAGGCCCGCGAGGTCGGCGGACTCTTCAAGAACGTGATGGATTTCGCCCGGAGGGTCTCGACCCGCAAAGCCAACAAGAAGGTTCTCGAATCACTCACTTGCGCTGGCGCTTTCGATCCCATCGCGGAAGTGAACCGCGCGAGCCTGTTCAATTCGCTCGAAGGGATCCTCGAATTCGCGGGCGATGAGCAAGCGGAACGCGAGTTGGGGCAAAGCTCGCTTTTTGACTCCTTCTCGGCCGAAGAGGTGAAGTTGGTCACTCCGGCTTCGGCGGTCTTCAGGCAAGAAGAGGACTGGACCCGCTCCAAGAAGCTCACGGAAGAGAAGCGGGTCGTCGGATTCTACGTCAGCGGACATCCGATGGATACCTGGCAGAGAATCTGCGAGGACTGGCTCGGTTGGAGTGTCGAGAAGATCAAGGATTACTGCGAGGCGAAAAATGCGGAACGCGCCGCTAAACCTGCCGCTCAGGAACAGGAGCAGCAATGGGGGGGCGGGGGAGGCGGAGGACGTTTTCGAGCTCCCAAGCAGGAAGTGAAGCTGGCAGGCCTCATCTCCGAGATGCGTGAAGTGATGACCAAGAAGGGCTCCCGGATGGCCTTTGGCCAGATCGAGGATCTCTCCGGTCGCATCGAGATCGTGTTTTTTCCGGAAGCCTATGCCCAGTCGGGAGAACTCATCAAACAGGCGCTCGCCGAAGCTGAACCCCTCTT
Organism: Bacteriovoracaceae bacterium; assembly: GCA_043759365.1. GTDB lineage: Bacteria > Bdellovibrionota > UBA1018 > UBA1018 > UBA1018 > JAYVNB01. The sequence continues at coordinate 4,028 of JAYVNB010000130.1, forward strand.
AATCGTCGGGGAGGTCGAAGCCGGCGGAGGTGACGAGGCTCCCAAGGTATTGGCCAAGTCGCTCGATTGGGTCAAAGAAGCGCATCGCAACCGGGTCCAGCAGATCGTGCTGAAGCTGAGCCCTTCTTCAATCACCACGAGTCAGCTGCGCGAACTGAAGCGAAGCATCATCGAGAATCGCGGCAAATGCCCGGTCCGGATCGATTTCGAGGACCATCTGTTTCGCACCCGACTCGAGCTGCCTAGGACCGTCGGCGTCGCTCCGACGCCGCAGATGGTGGAGTCGATCAACCGAATTTTCGGCGGCAACGTCGTCGTGATGAGTTAAGTCATCCGAGACTGAAGGACGATGCGGACCGAAGTACCGCTGGCCTCCGTTCCTGCCAACTCCGAAGTCCGGCTCTCGATCTCGATGGTCCCGCCCAAGGAGTCGATGATCGATTTCACGAGCGGCATTCCAAATCCGGTGCCCCGTTCGCCAGCAGTGCCGATTCGGGTGGTCGGCTGATCCGAGACGAAGAGTTTCGGGAGGAGTTCAGGGGGGATTCCGACTCCACGGTCTTGGATGCGGATTTCCACGCACCCGTGCTTACCCGGCAAGGGCCGCGCGTAGAAGCCAATTTCGCTGCCTTCGTGAGAGAACTTGATCGCATTGGAAATCAAATTATTGATGACCGTGTGGCTCAAGGTCACGGGATCGGCCAAGACCCGTAGGTCGCCCGGTGCACCATCGGCTGCCAAGATCTGGGACGTGAAGAGGAGCTTTTTGCGCGCCAGCGGATCCTGAAAAATGAAACGTGCGTTTTCGATGACCTCATTCAGGGAGACGGGTTCGCGACGATCCTGGGCTTTTCCGCTCTCGACCGCTTCGCGGGATCGGACGTGCTCGAGGATGGAACGGAGCTGCATGCCTGCGCGATGGATGTAGTTCCACTCCCGGAGATTCTTGGAAAGTTGCATTTCCGAGAGGGTTTGAATCACGGTGAGGGGTGACGCCAAATCGTGACAGACGATATGAACCAAGGATCGAAGGCTGTCGGTTTGGCGCGCCTTGATCTCTGCGGCGCGTTTTTCGAGAACCATGGAGTGGATGCGGTCTCCCAGAGCCAGGGAGAGGAGGATCATTTCCATGGCCGATCCAAGCTCCACTCCCGCATGGGAGATGAAACTCCCAGGTAAAAGCCCATAGGTGCCCGTGAAGTAGAGCAGGGTCATGCCCAAAAAAGCGCTCCAGGCGAGGAGAAAGAAACGCGCCGGCCGAAAACCCCGGCGGAAGACCCGGATTGCGCTCGTCAGGACCAGTCCAACCGAGACCACGATGGTGAGGTCCACGAAGTGACCCAAAACGGTGCTCAGGAAGGGGAACCAGGGAGACGCGCCTAAAACTGCGATGAAAGCCCCGAGGCCCATCAGGGCCCGATGGGCTAAATCTTGTCGGGGAAACCATTCACGTGTGCGTAAAAACGATCGTGTGAATTGATGGGCGGTCAGGAGCGTAAGAGCGCTGAACAGGCAGAGGTAGCGGGAAGGGGCGAAACCGGGATGCAGGAAGAAGTCGGTGAATCCGATCAGTGTGGCGACCATCATCGCGAGCGAGAATACGAAGAAGACGTAGTCCAGGTGAGATCGGTCACGGGTGACGGCGTAGATG
>JAYVNB010000131.1:0-16644 GCA_043759365.1 Bacteriovoracaceae bacterium
GGCGCGAGTGACGAACAAATGACTGGAACGATGGGTATCTGCGCTTCCACGGCCATGTAGAACGCTCCCTTTTTGAAAGGCAGGAGTCCCTCCATCTTCCGGTTCCTGGTCCCCTCCGGGAAAATGATCACCGAAGCACGCTTGGCGTGGATGGCTTTCACCACTCTGGAAAGTCCCGCGAACGCCTGACTTCGATTGCCCCGATCAATGGTCACGTTCCCGGAAGCGACGAACACCAGGCCGAAGAACGGAATCCACTTCAACTCCTTTTTGCCGATGATGATGGTCTGACCTGGAACCAAGGCCCCAAAAGTCGCGACGTCGAGCGCGCTCTGGTGATTGACTGCGTAGACACAGGGCTGCGAAGACGCCAGGAACTCCCTCCCTTCGCATTCGACCCGGATCCCGGTGACTTTGAGGATTCCCCAAGAAAGCAAACGACCCACGTCCCGATCCAAGTTGAGATCACCCCACCGGAACAAGCACATGAACAAGCACATGATGCAGGCCACCGCTACCCACACCAGGATGAGGAACATCCGGACAAAATACATGATCGGACTAACGTACCATCAGCTAGCGGGGTTCGCGAGGATCTCGTCCACGATCTTGGGATCGATATTGGGAACGTAGCCGCGGTCGATCGCCTCTTGAGGGGACCCGCGCTTGAAATCCTGCAACGGAATCACGTAGTCGGGATGGAGGAGGCGCGAGCCTCCCGTCCAGAAGCCGAGCTCGACCTTGAAACTCGCGTCGGCCTGCCAGGTTCCGAAGAGCTCGTAGTCGTATTCGAACGTCATGTTGACCAGGGCACCATTGTAGTCGCGATCCTCCACTTCATTGGCCCCGAGCAAGAGTGTGCTGACCGTGACGCGGTTGGGATTCGATGGATCCCGTTCGATCGTGGTCTTGGCCCAATGAATCGGGTGGTTCCAGACCTGGACGTCGGGTCTTCGGTCGATGATGAAGGGTCGTCCCCGCTCCAGGAGCTCGGCTTGAAGGACGCGGTGAAACTGATCTGGATAGATGTCGTTCGGATCCGGCAGGGTCCCGTTGAGCGGATGGGCTGCGTCTTCGCCGTAAGTCAGCTCGGGAACGCTATACTCATAAGTTTTGAAAAGGAGGTACTTCAAGTCGCCGACCCCGAAACGGATGCCCAGGCCCTTCGGGTTGGTCTCGCGAGTGGGTTGAGCATGAATGAGGGAAGCGAAGGACCAGGCGTTACAGAGTCCTTCCCAACCCGCGATGGAGTTTCCTCCCTCTTGGGTCCATCGGTCGGATTGCCATTGGCGGGTTTTGGGATCGGTACCCCGTGTCCGTTTGACGTAGGCGTCGTATTTCGCGAGCGTTGACGTCCGCGTGTCGTCAAATGCCCACCGGTCCACATTGGGGAAATAGCTCGATGACCAAGGGGTGATCGCCGAAGTATTGGAGAAGACACCGGTTCGCACCACGAGCGGACCATAGGTTTCCGTGGCCTTGTGGTACTGAGCATCGCGCTTTCGCAGGAACTCGTACCAGTCCGGCCCTCCCACGGGCTGCATCTGCTGCGTGGGCGAGGCTTGGGCGCTTTCTTTCCCGCAGGCGGTTGCGGCGAGACTCAAGCCACCCAGAGCCGATAACAGAACCCACTTTGATTTTCCGCTCTGTCTTCTCAAGGGGTTATTCATGGGTTTTCTCATGGTTCGTTTACGAAAAGAGGGAAGACACCGTGAGGCGTCTTCCCCTTTTACTGAATGATCAAAGGGCCGCAGCAGACATCAGTGAGCAGCTGCGCCAGCGCAAGTGTCGAGTACGCGACCGGTTTCGACGACCGTGGTGAGCTTCGGATCCTTTGGCTTACCGTTTTCAATTTCGGCTTTGCAGAAATCGATCAACTCGCCTTTGGTGGCGATGTCGACGCAAGTGACAGCGCGCTCGGGGGCCTTGAAGGTCTCGGTGACTTCTTTGAACTTCGAGCAGCTGCCTGCGCGAACGAGGCCTTCGACTTCGCGGGTCTCAGGCAACACTTGATACTTGTCGGAAGTGACCGACATTTCGATGTGACGGACGCCGGGCAAAGGGACTTCGCCGGAAGCATCAGCCACCCAAGTGGTGCGCACATCACCGCAGGTGATCATGATGTTGGTTTGTGGGTTCTGATTGCCGAACCCAGTGGGGTGCAGGCAAGCTTCCTTGAAGTCAGACCAGCTAAGAGCCCGTGCCGGATGAGCCGGTGTTGGGTCGCCCGCGAATGCGGAAGCGCTGATTGCCAAAGCCACAGTGAGAATCAAATTCGTGTATTTCAGAGACATGGTGTTTTCTCCCGTTTTTGCCGGATCTTTGAATCGTTTTCGCCCCGGCAGGCGTGCGTCACCCTGTGCAACCGCGATGCCAGGCGTCCAATTCGCTTCAAAGCCGTTTGCATCCGCGCTGGCAGTGCTGTTATCGAAGCTCGGCGCAGTCCTCAGCCGCAGGGCCCCTCGGATTTGCACGCTCGCGCGTTGAACCTCGTGCAGAATCGAAGTCCCCGCAATGTGACCGCACACTTCGGGATGGGGCAAGTTGGAAGGGTGACGTGGCAGAAACGGGGGTGCGGTTTGTCACGTCGGGCATCCTGTCGCGCTGAACCAATGCTGGAACTCAGCGCTAGGAAATCCTTGGCCCGTAAACGGGCACGGCAGTCATCCGAACACCTCAGAGGAGCGTTCGCGATGACTGCCGTGTTTCTCGTATCAGAGACCGCCTCCCCGTTTCACCGGGAAGCTCGGTCATGATCTGCACTACTTTACTGGTGCGAATGACGTACCAGGCCGGGCGAGCGACCTTCCTGATCTAGGAAGCCCGCTCCTCTCTTCACTCCAATCCGTAACGTCGACGTTTACGCCAGAGCGTGCTGAGGTTGATGCCCAGAATGCTCGCTGCTTCCTCCAAAGTCCGGGTCGTGGTCAGGACCTGCTGGATGTGCTGTTTCTCCAAGGCCTCCAAGCTGACGTCCGAAGCGGTCATCGCGGTCGCTGCGGCTCCCACTGCGGAGAGCGGCATCGAAGCCAGCGCGTTGGCTTCCAGGACGCGATCGGGCAGATCCTCAGTCGTGACCCGATCTCCCGTCGAGAGGATGGCGGCCCGCTCCAGGGCGTTTTTCAATTCACGGATGTTGCCGGGCCAAGTGTAGTTCATGATCGCGCGCTTAGCGCCGTCATCCAGAACCCGAGGCTTTTGCCCCGTGGAGACAAAGGACCGAACCAGAAGCTGCTCCGCCAAGATCAGTAGATCCTCCGTCCGTTGCCGAAGCGAAGGCATGTGCATGTCGATCACGTTCAAGCGGAAGTAAAGATCTTCGCGGAACCGGCCTTCCTTCACTTCGCGTTCGAGATCCTTGTTGGTGGCCGCGATGATACGGACATCCACCCGAACGGTCTTGGTATCGCCGACCTTTTCAAACTCTCGCTCCTGGAGGAAGCGCAGCAACTTGGTTTGCAAGTGGGGCGAGATCTCGCCAATTTCGTCCAGGAACACCGTGCCGGTGTCCGCCAACTGGAGGCGGCCCATCTTATCTTTCACGGCTCCCGTGAACGATCCACGCACGTGACCGAAAAGCTCGCTCTCAAGCAGGTTTTCGGACAGTGTCGCGCAGTTCACCACCGCAAACGGAGCTTTGGCCCGCGAACTACTGTCGTGGATGGTCTTCGCGAGCATTGTTTTTCCGGTGCCGCTCTCGCCGGTGATCAAGATGGTCGAGTCGGTGACTGCGACCTTCTTGGCCATTTCGAGCAGCTTGTGCATCTTTGGGTTCAAGCTGACGATCGCGGAGGGCTCGGAGAGTGCATCGACTTGGTCACGAAGCTTTGTATTTTCGTCCCGAAGTCGGCGAAACTCCTCGATGCGGCTAATCAGGTGTTCGAGCTGCTCCGGTGTGAAGGGCTTCACGAGATAGTCGTAGGCGCCGTTCTTCATCGCGGAAACCGCGGTATCGATGCTGCCGTACGCAGTCATCATCACGACAGTCGCTGAGGGAAAGTACTCCCGCGCCTTGCTCAGGAGATCGAGCCCACTCATGCCGTCCATCCGAAGGTCCGTGAGGAGGATGTCGGGTACGCTCCGCCGCATCAAACTGATGGCCAACTCCCCGCTATCGGCCACCTCGACTTGATGACCACTCTCTTTCATCGCTGCTTCGATGGTACTGCAGATACTCTTCTCATCGTCAACTACGAGTAGTCGCGCCATTTGGTTGCTCCCCTTTAAAATTACCGGTCGTTAAACTTGAGCTCAGCGGTTCGACAACCCCTGCCTGTGCCACTGCGCCCGTCGCTTGTTCAAAACTGTTCCTGGATGAATCAATCTGCCTCGAAGTCGGGCCTGCCACCGGCAGACTGAAGCAGAACTCCGCTCCATGCCCGGACTCGCTCGTCACCCAGATCTTGCCGCCATGGGCGGTGATGATTTCACGCGCGATGGCGAGCCCCATCCCCACGCTGCCAGTCCTCGCCACCCGGAGATCGTAGAAGGCATTGAATTTATCGAAAACCTTATCGATCCGGCCTTTGTCGATACCGGGACCGTTGTCCCGCACGCGAACTTCGATGCGGTCTCCTTCGACTGTGACCGTCGTCGCCACTTTGCCACCCTTCGGGGTGTGGCGAAGAGCGTTGATCAAGAGATTCGACAACGCCCAAGAGACCTTGGTCGCGTCCATGTTGATCTTGAGGGGAACTCCCTGGGTCACGACCTGAATCGACATTTCCACGCCGCGTGTGAAGGCTTCGGGTTGGTAGAACTGGACGGACTGGCGAACCAGCTTCCCGATGTCGACCTGCTTGACCTCCAGACACTGGGTCAGCGAATCGAAACGAGAGACGGACAAAAGATCCTCGATCAACCCGCGAAGCCGATCCACGTCTTCGACGCAAGTTTGGATCAGAGCTCGGTGATTTGGATTCGGGATCTGATCGACCGATTTCTTGAGAAGCCGGGTAGCCATGGTCAAGCTCGTTACAGGAGTTTTCACTTCATGAGAGAGGGTAGCGATGAAGTGGCTCTTCGCCTCCTGACTCTCATGCACCAACGTTACGTCCCGAGCCAAAACCAAAGTGTTCGACTGCCAACGATCCAAGAGCCGCTCGACCGGACCATGCAGGGAGTGCTCGACCTGCTCGATGATTTCGTCGGAGATCGGAAAAGCCTGGAGAAGGAAGTGAAGCTTTCGATTTTCCTCAACGGAGACTTCGAGCTCGACCGGGATCGTGCTGCTGATGGCCCGGCTCAACGCGACGAAAGAACGCATGCCGGTAGTACCGAACTTGGGAGCGCCGGCAATTTCGCCTTCGCGGCTTTCGAGCACTTGGGAGATCCGCATGCCCTTGCGGGTCTGGCCCATGGGAATACCCAAAATCTTCTCCCCGACCGGATTGGCGTACATCAATTCATCTCCACGAAGCAGGAAGATCCCGTCGGAGATGGCGGCTGCAATCACGTCTGCACGGCGCTTTTCGATCAACAGGCGGCGCACATTGAGCGCTCGGTATCCACGCAGGCGCTGCAAAAGCTGCTCAAAACTGCTCGCCACCCTGGAAATCTCGGGAATTTTCCATTCGATTTTCGGGAGATGGGCCTCGAGATCGTCCTCGACACGAACCTCGTCGAGCACCCGCGAGAGTTCACTGAGTGGCTCGGTCGTGGCCGAGATGATTCTGAGCGTGAAGAAGATGGCGATCACCAGAAAGATCGAAAGGACGAAAACCCCGGTTTTCAGGGCCCGATCCAACCGGTGATCCAAGTCCCGCGACGCCTGCTCGGTGCGAGCCTGGAGTGATCGATCGAGCTCGCTCGAAGCCAGGACGATCGGGCTGAAATGGCGCAGCACTTCGCGGGGCTGCCCCTGAGGTTCACCGAGGGCGGTGCTTTGAACAAATCGTTCAAATCCGGACCGGATCAAATCCAAACGCTCCCCGTCTTGGGCCGGCAAAGAAAGCAGGGAAATTTGCTGAATGAGTTCGCGAACCTGCGCGATTTCGGACTCCCCACCCAGACCCAGAAGCCGTACCCGTTCGACCTGAAGGAGCTGGTCGCTTAGGCGCTTCGTCCAAACAAATCCCTGGGCGCCGGAATCCGAAACCTGGCGGTTGTGACGGGCCAAAGTGTGCTGCTGAAAAAGGATGATGGCAAAAAAACAGATCGTGAGCGCCATTAGGCTACTGATAAGCAATCCAAGCCGGACTTTCAAAGATAGCGAATTCAGACGGAGGGCGTTCCAGACAACGGGGGTCATCCCGGGAAACCCCTGCTGGAAAGTCTCCGGGCGCGCATGCGTAGAGGCACAGCGCTTGGCTGGCAGATCCGGTGAACTCGGTTCATTCGTCAGACTCCCCCATTTGAGTTTTAGAGCTGAACTCCATTACCCAATCGGGCGCCTTTACGCAAACGCTATGCCCGCCGTAAATAGTTGATTTTATACGAATACTACGCGGTGCATTAGCGTTGACGCCGGCCATCCTCTGCAGATTGCCCGATGCAACTCGCAAGGTCTCAAAACCTCAAGAGGATCCAATAATTACCGCGTCATTCACTCTTGTCCCTGGACCACTCCCGCAGCAAAGAAAATCCGATCTTGCCGAACCAGTTCTCCCCGCGGAGCTAAGCGTAAAATCGGAAAAAGACGGGGCGTCAAAGCCGGCGCTAGACACCCCAGGAGGGATACCAGAATGAAAAGATGATGCCGAAAAGCATGCCAGACAGCCCCGCTGGGGGAACGCTCGATTCTCATGATCTGCCCACTTCCCATCGACTCAACGGTTTTTCGCGACCCAGGATTTGAATCTGCAACCGAGTTGAGCAAGTAATATGCCAATCAGCATGAACTCACCGAGCGGCTGCCGTGATTCCCCGAGCCGTCCGGCTTTGATGCCGTTCTTCGATCTGCTGGCATCGCGCGCAAAGACGCGCTTCCGGCAATACCAAGAGACGCTTGGGCGCGATCGCTTCGTCGCAGTCCTCACAGGTTCCGAACGCACCCGTTGCAATCTTGGCCAAGGCTCGCTCGATCGCCAACAGCTCGCGCCGTTCCTGATCCGCGATCGACTTTTCGCGTTCGATCTGTTCAAGCGCTTGAGCGATATCGATGATCTCTGCTTGGTGCTCACCACCTTGCTCGAGTCCCAATCCCCGCTCCCTCTCCAATATTCCATCGATGGCTTCCCGACGGGCCAAAAGTGCTTCCTTGATCTGATTCACGTTGATTCCGTCCATAGAGTGCAAACCTCCTCGCGCATTGCGACTACCGATGGACCTGCGAATGCGAATTCCATTCCATTGGATTCTAGGGGCCTCCCGCTTCCCCGGGGTGAATCTCAGGAGGAAGCGGCAAAAGCCTGGAGATAGCGGCTCACCAGCGGACGGCGCAGACGGCGGAAAAATCGAAGACTAGCGCGCGCTAGGAGATTCAAGCGGATTCCCGTTTTAAACCCCATGTCCTCGAGCAGGTAGACCAAGTCTTCGGTCGCCAGGTTTCCCGTGGCGCCCGGAGCGAACGGGCAGCCTCCCAGCCCACCGGCCGAGCTGTCAAAAATCCTCACCCCATGCTCAACCGACCGGAGAGCATTGGCCAGTGCGGCTCCCCGGGTATCGTGAAAATGACCCGCGAGTCGCGAAGCTCCTAGGATCCGAAGCGCCGGCACCATGACAAGATCCACCCCACGCGGAGTCGCCACCCCGATCGTGTCTCCGACCGAGACTTGCGCGCAACCGAGCTCGGCTAGCTTCTCGATCACTGCGAGTGCTTTGGCTGGGGCGACTTTCCCCTCGAAGGGGCATCCGAACGCGGTTGAAACGTAACCCCGCACCTCGATGCCCTGCGCGTGGGCGTCACGAGTCACGTGCCTGAACTCCTTGAGCGACTCCCGGATCGACATGCCGATGTTGCGAGTCGCGAAACTTTCGCTGGCCGCCGTGAACACCGCAATGCGCTTGGCCCCAACAGCCAATGCGCGCTCGAGACCTTTGCGGTTGGGAACCAATGACCACTCCCGAGCCCGGCCGAGCTTGACTCTGCGGGACCGGATCGCGGCATAGAGCTTTTCGGTATCCGCCATCTGCGGTACCCGATCTGGGCGGACGAATGCGCCCATTTCGAAGTCCCGCACACCCGCTTGGATCAGGTCGTTGATGAAGTCGATCTTGGCAGCGAGGGACACCGCCAGTGGCTCGTTCTGAATGCCGTCTCGCGGACCGACCTCAAAAACGGTGACGGACTCACTTGGCATGCGAAACGCCCTCGGCACTATCGGGCTTGAGCTCGACAAAGCGGTCACCGGGAGAGAGCTGCTGACCTTCTTGAACCAAGACCCGTGTCACGGTTCCAGCATAGGGAGCTTTGACCGAGAACTCCATCTTCATGGCTTCGACCAGTACTAATGGCTCTCCCGCCAAGACTCGCGCTCCTTCTTGGACCAGCACTTTCCGGACTTTTCCAGGAAACTGGGCCGCCAAGTCGGAATCACTCCCCCCTCCGGTCGCAGCTCCCGCCCGCGAGGACGTCACTTCACCGCTCAAGAGGGTGCCTTCGATGCTTGCGCTCAGTCGTCCCCGAGATTCGTGGATCGTAAATCGATGCCGCTCAGAGCTACCGTCCGGACGCTTGCGCTCGGCGATCCACCATCCGCCAGGCCGTCGATTGAACTTCCACGCGAATTCGCCGCTTTTCTCGGAAGCTGAGAGGGAAATCCGCGTGCCCGAAACCTTGAACACTTCGCTCATCCCATCCTCCAAGGCGACGGCCAGGGTGCCAGCGGGCCATTTCCGCCCGCATCACGACCCAAGCCGTGCCGACGAGCCTCCGATAGGATCTCGAGACCCACGCCTTGAGGCATCGGCTGAAACTCAGCGAAAGCTTCTTCGAGGAAATGAGTGTAAACCCGGCCTTCGCGCACGCTGGGGTGCTCGGCGATCGCCCGGAGGTAAGCCTGATTGGTCCCTAGACCCAGGATCACGGTCTCCTGGAGCGCATAAGTCATGCGAGCGATCGCGTGGTCCCGGTTTGGAGCGTAAACGATCAGCTTGCCCAGCATCGAGTCAAACTGGATCCCGACCTTTTGACCTTCTTCGATGCCGCTATCGACGCGGATCCCAGGGCCCGTGGGCCACTTGAGCTTCTCGACCGTCCCCGGAGTCGGCATGAAGCCCTGCGAAGCATCTTCGGCATAAAGCCGGACCTCGATCGCGTGGCCGCGGACGCTCGGTGTCTCGGTGAGGACCGATTCGCCCGGAGACTGGGCCTGGACCAGCTGTGCCCAGACCAAATCCACGCCCGTCACGAGTTCCGTGACGGGGTGCTCGACTTGGAGTCGAGTGTTCATTTCCAGGAAATAGAAGCTTCCTTCGGGATCAACGAGAAACTCGACCGTTCCGGCACTCCGGTAATTCACGGCGCGAACGAGTGCCAACGCCGCTTCGAAAAGGCCAGCACGCGTTTTATCGCTGAGATGAGGAGCGGTGGCCTCCTCCCAAACCTTTTGATGCCGGCGCTGAAGGGAGCACTCCCGCTCGTGAAGATGGATGCCCCCTCCCCGACCGTCGCCGAAAACCTGGACTTCGATGTGGCGGGGTTTTTCGACCAATCGCTCGAGAAAAAGGGTTCCGTCTCCGAAAGCAGCGATCGCCTCGGCGCTTGCGCTCTCCGCCGCTGCAATCAGCTCCGAGGCCTGATTCACTCGACGCATCCCCTTGCCTCCGCCGCCCGCAGCCGCTTTGAGCAAAAGCGGAAATCCGACGGTCTTCGCGGCAGTGGCGAGATCGCCTCCATTTTCGACCTTGGCCCAAGGCAAGGTCGGGACTCCATGGCGGGTGGCCAACTCCTTGGCGGAAATTTTTCCGCCCATGAGCTCCATGGTCTCCGCAGTCGGTCCGACGAAGGTAAGCCCGGCGTTTTCAATCGCCCGCGCAAAAGCGGGTCGTTCAGACAGGAACCCGTAGCCGGGATGGATCAAGGTCGCACCCGAACGGCGAGCCGCCTCGACGATCGATTCGATGTCGAGGTAGCCACGCACTTCTTGAACATCATCGGCGTAGGTGAGGTGACGCGCTTCTTCATCCCCGGGAGCGCAGATTCCCACGGATTGAAGTCCCATCTCCCGACAGGACTGAAACACGCGGCAAGCGATTTCGGAGCGATTGGCGACCAAGACTTTGGAGGCAGGCCGAAAATGTTTCATGACTGAATCCAGTTGGGTTTGCGTTTTTCGAGGAAAGCCTTGACCCCCTCTTGGCCCTCGGCGGATATACGAAGCTGAGAAAGGGTTTCGGCGACATATTCCAGGCTATCCTCCAATTTCGCGCGGTGCTCGGGCCACGTGAGCTCGAGGACCAGCTTTTTTGCCACTGCCATCGCATTCGGTCCGCACTGCAGGATGTTTCCAAGCACCCGCTGAACCTCGGTCTCCAGTTCGGCCACATCCGCGACCATCGAGTGAACGAGTCCAATCTCGCGCGCACGAAGCGCATTGAAACGGTCGGCGCTCACGAACAAGCCGCGAGCGTGCGAAGCGCCGATCTTGGCCACGACGAAGGGTCCAATGCAAGCAGGGACGATGCCCAAGCGGACTTCGCTCAAACTGAACTGGGTGTTCTCGACGGCGATCGCGATGTCGCAAACCGAGACGAGACCCACCCCTCCGCCGATCGCGGCCCCATGGATCGCACCGATCAACGGCTTGGGGAACTCGTTCAGCTGGGCGAACATCCGAGCGAGGTCACGGGTGTCCTTCAGGTTCTCGCTGTAATCGGAGTCGACCGCTTTTCGCATCCAATGCAGATCGCCGCCAGCACAGAAGGTCGGGCCTTGCCCCCGAAGCACCACGGCGCGGACGGAAGGGTCGAGCGCTTCCCGGGCAAACACTTCCGAAAGCTCCCGGATCAGGACTTCGTTGAACGCGTTCCGCACTTCGACCCGGTTCAAGCGGATGGTCAAAACTCCACGCGGATCCTTCTCGGCGAGCAATGTCTGGTACGTCATTCTGAGTAACCCCTCCTTCAGTTCATACAAGGGGTTGAAATCCCGAACAAGCGCGATACTGATAAGGGATGGCCACCCTTCGTTCCCAGATCCAGACTTCCTCGGATGAGTTCAAGGCAAACGCACAGCATCACAAGACCCTGGGGAACGAACTTTCGAAACGAATCGAGAAGAACCGCGAAGGAGGCGGAGCGGATGTGCGCTCCAAACACGAAAAGCGCGGCAAACTGTTCGTTCGGGAACGGATCCGTGCCCTGATCGATCCGGGGACCGACTTCCTGGAACTTTCCGCTCTCGCCGCTTGGGACATGTACGAGGGAGCCGCGCCCGGAGCAGGCATCGTCACGGGGGTCGGCCTGGTCCATGGACGCGAAGTGATGATCGTCGCCAATGACGCCACCGTTAAGGGCGGCACCTATTTTCCGATGACTGTAAAAAAGCACCTTCGCGCACAAGAGGTTGCACGCGAGAACTGCCTTCCCTGCATCTACCTCGTCGATTCCGGCGGCGCCTTCCTCCCCCTCCAGGCCGAAGTTTTCCCGGATCGCGACCACTTCGGTCGAATTTTCTTCAATCAGGCCAATTTATCCGCGGCGGGCATCTCACAGATCGCAGTGGTGATGGGGTCCTGCACTGCGGGAGGAGCCTACGTCCCGGCGATGTCCGACGAGACGATCATCGTGAAGAATCAGGGAACCATCTTTCTCGGTGGCCCGCCGCTGGTCAAAGCCGCCACAGGAGAGATCGTGACCGCAGAGGAGCTGGGCGGAGGCGACGTCCATTCGAGGACCAGCGGAGTCACTGACCACTTGGCCGAGAATGATGAGCATGCGCTCGAAATCGCGCGCGACATCTTATCGAACCTGAATCGTTCCCAGCCAGGATCGATCCTGCGAGTCAGTCCGGAGGAGCCCATTTATGATCCCGAAGAACTCGCCGGCGTGATCCCCACCGACTTGCGCAAGCCATTCGATATCCGAGAAGTGATTGCGCGTACCGTCGACGGCTCCCGTTTTCACGAGTTCAAGGCCCTGTACGGCACGACGGTGGTCTGCGGATTCGCCCACATCTGGGGCTATCCCGTCGGCATCGTCGGGAACAATGGCATCCTGTTCTCGGAAAGCGCCCTGAAAGTGGCCCACTTCGTCGAGCTCTGCTCGCAGCGCAAAGTTCCCCTCGTGTTCCTTCAGAACATCACGGGATTCATGGTCGGCAAAAAATATGAATCAGGCGGAATCGCCCGCGACGGGGCAAAGATGGTCACCGCGGTCTCGAGTACGCAAGTCCCGAAACTCACCGTCGTCGTCGGCGGGAGTTTCGGAGCCGGAAACTACGGGATGTGTGGCCGCGCCTTCCAGCCCCGGTTCCTCTGGATGTGGCCGAACTCGCGCATCTCGGTCATGGGAGGCGAGCAGGCTGCGAACGTGCTTTCCCAGGTGAAAGTCGAACAGCTCGAAGCTCAAGGCAAAAAGCTCTCGCAAGTCGAGATCGACAAGATCCAGAACCCGATCCGAGAGCAATACGAGCGCGAGGGGAATCCCTACTTTTCGACCGCTCGGCTCTGGGATGACGGAATCATCTTGCCCTGGCAGACCCGCAAAGTGCTCTCGCGCGCGCTTTCAACCTGCCTGAACGCACCGATCGCGGAAACGCGCTTCGGCGTTTTCCGAATGTGATGATGCCTCCCGGACCTCGTTCGGTCGCGATCATCGGAGCAGGCCCGGCGGGTCTGACGGCAGCCTACCTCCTGCGCAAAGGCGGAGTCGAAGTCACCGGTTTTGCTCCAAATCCCGGGCGGTGAACGATTTCTGGCGTGAGATCCTGCCCGACGACTTCATCGAGCGGCCCAGGCTTCCCGGATCCTCTACGACGGAAAATACTTTTCCTACCCATTGAAGGCGACGGAACCGCTCTTCAACCTCGGTCTGCTCGAGACCACGCGTCGCATGCTTTCCTACTTCAAGGCCAAAGTCTCGCCCCATCCGAGCCCCCGCTCGTTCGAGGACTGGGTCACCAACCAGTTCGGGGGCGGCTGTTCAGGATTGTTTTCAAGACTTACACCGAGAAGGTTTGGGGGATGGACTGCAAGGACATCTCGGCCGACTGGGCCATACAGCGGATCCAGGGTTTGTCGCTGGGAAAGGCGGTCCTCCAAGCCTTGATTCCCCGACGCTCCAACATCAAGACTTTGATCACTTCCTTTCATTACCCGCGATTGGGTCCCTGAATTACCGCGACTTCCTGGCTGTGGCCGTGATCCTGAAGGCGGATCGGGAGCTTCCAGACCATTGGATCTACATCCATGACCCCGCTGTGAAGGTCGGTCGAATCTAAAACTTCAAATCCTGGTCACCTGAACTCTGAGTGGCAAGTCAGTCCGTGCCGCGGGCAAATGCCGGCCTGGAGGTATTGGCGAGGGGAATGTCAAGAGGAGGGGGTGCACCCCTGCACTCCGCCAAGATCTTTTCTTTGCGCCCACGGATTCGGGATTCCAGCGGCGTCTTTCCCGCAGTGAGCAATCCCGCCTGGTTTGATCCGAGTTATTGGTACGAAGGGATGCGATTGACCTCTGGATGGAAAGATCAGCTTTCGACCGCCTCGCGAAACCTCCGGTACTACGCGCGAAAATTCCCAATCGCGATTTCGATCATGACCTTTGGACTCAAGTGGATCCAGGTTCGTCGAAAAGCTGCCCCGAATCCAGCTCCAGAGACCCCGGGTGATGGCACCGCTCCGCTTTGGATCGCGGCCATGATAGGGTTCCTCCTGCCGATGCGACTGCCTCCACCGTTTCAAAGTTCTGCCGGGCTCACGTTCGCGTTTCTCCTCTTTTCCTCGATATTCGCGCTGGCGACCATCGCCACCCAGGGTGTTGAACAAAAAGGAGGGGCTGCAGCCATCGCTGCCAGCGCCCCCCTCTCCGATTAGATCGCCCAAACCTCGCGGGACGCCGAGACGTTCCTCCACATGACTCCTCTTGAACAAAAACTCCTGCACGACGACCTCCTTCGCGCAGGAGTCAAAGGGATCCTGTCCGGAACTCGAAGTGCTCCGTCATCCGGCTCTAATGTCCGGGACGCAGTTCTTCAATTCGGCAGGTGGGTCTTAGTCGCTTTCAGGGACAGTGAAGAAGGCAGATCCCCGAGGATGAGGTGGTTCCCGCTCAGCAATTGCTGCTCGTCGAAAACTTCGCGTTCGTCAGTGAGGATCGCTAAGCCTGAATTAGGCGAGGTTGCGCGATTGAAGAAAACGAGAACGCTTTTCGGCTGGAAGCTGAATCGGCCGCCTGATTCCGATTTCACTCGCAGCAGGGGAGCAAGGATCGCTGCCGCCTGCACGGAACCGACTTTTACGGTCTTTTTCACTCCTTGATTTTGAAATACCGCGAAATCCGTTTCGAGGCTCGTCCCCGGTGCTGGCATTTCATAGTAAGCTAGCCCTTCATCTCCCGACAGGTTCCAATAAAAGGGCACTGAAGGGGTGTTCAATGCAGAAAACGCCAGGATGTCTGTCCGCCCGAGGGAGTAGTCGTCGAGGAAAGCCTGATAGTGGTAGGTGTCGGTGTTCCATAAATCGACTTCAACCGCGGTTTGAGTGGCTCCCGACTTCTTGAACAAGTAGGTGCGTGAAGTGAACGGTTTGAAGTCGTAGACGAACTGGTTGTCCTCCTCCTGACCGACCAAGACCAAGGCCGAATTCGAATCAAGATCGATTCGAACTGCCTCGGGGTGAGCCCCACCAATTGCGTTTGCGGATCGAGCAGAAACGCTCATCAGGATTACGGCCAACATTGCGATTTGAGCTTGCTTCATATTTTCTCTTCTCCGTTCGGTCGTTCGTTCGTTGCTTGCGCCTTGAACGATGAGATTACTATTGGAGTGCGTCATTAAATGACATATGAAAGGTGTTATATGGATATAACTGAAAGTGGTATAAAATATGGGACTCTCCGAGCATCTCGAAAAACTGCATTACCTCCATCGCCTTGGATCCTATCGCTCCCTTAAGGAAGCGGCGCCCAAGCTGGGCATCAGCCAGGCAGGGCTTTCCAAGTCCCTGATCCTTTTGGAAGAAGCTGTGGGTACGCAGCTTCTAGTCCGTTCGACTCGGGGAATCGCATTCACACAAGCCGGGATTCTTTTGAGGACCTTTGCTGCGGAGCTCTTCGCAAAAGTCCATCAAGTCGAAGGTGAACTCCGAAGGGGCTCCGATCCCGTGGTCCGGCGAACAGTCCGACTCGGCACTTATGACAGCATCGCGGTCTACTTCCTACCCGACCTCCTGAGTTTCCTCACCGAAGCCCATCGAGGAATCCAGTTCGACGTCCATGTCGATAAAAGCAGTCGGCTGCAGAAGATGCTTCACGAGGACAAGTTGGACATCGCCATCGGAGTAGGGATCGCCACAACAAGTCCGGACGTGAGGATTCTCCCTCTCTTCAACGATCTTTACGGATTCTACGCGAAGGCGGGAACGGTCGCGAAAGTGACCCGCCAAACCCCCCTGCTGTTCTCCCCCTTTGCCTCAGACGCAAACGGGACGACTTGCGAGGATTACCTGCGGAAGGCATTGGTCCGTCGGCGCACCATCCGAAACGAGAACTTCGAGACCTTGAAGAGTCTCACGATTAGTGGCTTGGGCATTGGGGTACTTCCCCAAAATGTGGCCCTGCCTGAAATCAGAAAAGGGAACCTCGTCCAAACCGAAGTGCGCGGACTCCCCAGGACCTTTGGGGAACACCAAATCACCTTGGGCTATTCAAGCCAAGGTGCCGCCGATCTGGACTGGGTTCGTGAAGACATGGTCCGCATCGCCAGAACGTGGTCCCCATCCTGACTCAGTTCATTCTTCTTCTTTTTGAAGCAAAGCGAGTACGTTCAGATCCTCAAGAGTCGTCGTGTCTCCTTGGACGGAACCGCCGGCGGCGAGCTCACGCAGAAGCCTTCGCATGATCTTGCCGCTTCGAGTCTTGGGCAACGCTTCGGTGAACCGGATATCGTCGGGCCGCGCGATAGCTCCGATTTCATGGGTGACATGCTTCTTCAGTTCGGTTCTGAGTTCCTCGAGCTTCTTCGCGTCCTTGCCATAGGCTTTCGACTGATCGGCTTTCAGGGTGACGAAAGCGACGACGCTCTGCCCTTTGATCTCATCGGGTCGGCCGACCACCGCAGCTTCGGCGACCTTGGGATGGGAGACCAGCGCGCTCTCGATTTCCATCGTTCCTAGGCGATGGCCGCTGACGTTGAGAACGTCATCTACCCGTCCCAAGCACCAGATGTAGCCGTCCTCATCTTTTCGAGCCCCGTCTCCCGTGAAGTAAGTCCCCCCGGGAAACTCCGAGAAATACTGTTTCTTGAAACGCTCGGGATCCTTGTGGATCGTCCGTGCCATCGCAGGCCAAGGCTTGCGGATCACCAGGTATCCCCCCGAACCTGCGGGCACCGATATGCCGGCTTTGTCGACGACGTCTACATCGTAGCCGGGCAAAGGTCGGGTCGCGGATCCCGGTTTGGTCGCGGTGACTCCCGGAAGCGGGGAGATCACGATCGAGCCGGTCTCAGTCTGCCAATAAGTGTCCACAATCGGGCATCGACCGCCTCCGATCTTTTCGCGATACCACATCCAGGCCTCTGGATTGATCGGCTCACCGACCGTCC
>JAYVNB010000132.1:0-5610 GCA_043759365.1 Bacteriovoracaceae bacterium
GCGCTTCTCATCGCGTCGCCGAGTTGCGGATGGTTCTTTCGAAGCTCGGACTCGTCATTTTCCCGGCGGCCGCTTGCCTGCTCGCCTTGGCGCTCGTCGGTGCCCCTCTGCTTTTACGGATCGCCGGTAACCGTTACGCGGGTGCGGCGCCATTGATGACGGTCCAGCTATTTTGCACCCTTGCATCTCTCTTTTGGCTGCCGGGCGCGGTGATACTTCAGGGCATGGGTCGGGCCCAATCCATTGCCTGGCTCAGTTTCACTCAGCTCTTGATCATCGTCGGTCTTGATTTCGCGTGGATCCCGGGGAGTGGGGCGATGGGGGCCGCGCGCGCGGCGCTCGTCGGTCATGTTTTTGGCATTGCCTGGGTAGCCGTGCATTTGATCGGCCATATCCGGGCGGAGGAGCTGCGTGAGCGGCCCCACCGGCATCATCAGCCAGCCGCGGGCATTCCAAATGGGGGTTTGATTGGCGAGAATCACGCTCGTTAGTCCTAGTTTCCCGCCCATGGCCTGCGGTGTCGGTGATCACTCGGCAAGACTGCACGATGCGCTTCGTGATCAGGGGCACGAAGTGGCGGTGACGGCGGATTTGGTTTCGCTCTTGGGTGAACAGAGGCCTCAGGCCGCTGCGGCCGATATCATTCTAGTGCAATATACGCCGAGCCTCTGGTCTCGCGGCCGATTGATGCTCAACCCTCGCCTGGCTTGGGACCTCCTCCGCTTGAAACGCTTGCGGCACGCCCGTGTCATGTTGATCGCCCATGAGGTTCATTACCCGACGGGTTGGGATCTGCGGGGTATTGTTTTCGGCTGGGGCCAGTGGCTGCAGTTCCTGGCGATCGCACGAACTGTGGACTGGATCTTTTTCACCTATGAGCCTGCACGCCTGAGTCTTTTCGCGTCTCGTCCGGGGATGCTGGCAAAATCCTCCACCCTTGCGGTCGGTTCGAATATCTTAGCGACCATGCAGCCCAAATCGTCCGCGGTCGACGAGGAAATCAACCTCGTCCATTTCGGCGGAAATCATCCGACCCATTTACTGGATTGGACAGTCCAGGCGCTCGTTTCACTGCGCCGAACCCATGCGACCACGAAAATTACGCTGACCTGGATCGGCTTGGGCGATCGAGCGAAAGACGAGATTCTGCATCGGATGGGAAGGCTCGAGCTTTCGCCGCATATTCACGCTTTAGGCTATCTCTCCGAAGAGGACGTATCGGCTGCGCTCTACGGCGCTACGCTCATCCTTGCCCCTTTCATGGACGGGATTTCTACTCGTCGGGGATCGGTGATGGCGGCCTTTCTCCACGGTCGGCCAGTGATCACGACGATCGGGTGGGCGAGTGATCCGCGGACTGACTGGGAGAGCTTCTGCCTCGCGACGCGATTGGAGGGCTCTCCCGTGCCGACGGCTGGTGATCGGGACCGATTTTGCCAATGCGTGGTGCAAGCGGTTCAGGATCTTGGGCGCCGAGATGGGATCGCCGCGTCGGGGCGCGCCGCCTACGCGCGTCTGTTCGCTTGGCCAGTGATCGCTGCGAGTCTTGTGGCAAAGTTTATCGATCAACCCTCTTATGGAACCGCTGAAAATGTCGACCTCACTCAATGTAAGCGCCTTGGCTCAAAGCAAGGGGATGTCGTCTCCCCGCCTTTATGATCTCGCACTCGGGATCCTAGGCTCGTGCTCAGGCCCGATCCTCGACCTGGGTTGCGGACGCGGGGATTTCCTGGCAGGCCTGAGAGATCGGGGCGTCGCCGATCTCACGGGGTGCGACGGTTATGACCATGCAGAGGGTGGTCCGGCGCGTGGTTTTCAATTCGTAAAAACCGATCTGAACGGCCCACTTCCATTTCAAAGCGAAAGCTTCGCGATCGTGACGGCGCTTGAAGTCATCGAGCATCTTGAAAACCCACGCCTGTTCGTCCGGGAGATCCACCGCGTGCTTAAGCCAGGAGGACGCGCGGTGGTTTCGACGCCCAATAACGAATCGCTCACCAGTCTGTTGTCTCTTACGATGCGTGGTCATTTCAGCGCTTTCGCGGATGCTTGCTACCCGGCGCATATTTCGCCTCTCCTGCGGGTGGATCTCATGCGGATCTTTCGTGAGGCGGGATTTCAAGACGCGCGCTGGGCTTGGACTGATCGGGGTCGTATTCCGGGCTCGGATCGCGCCTGGCAATCGATTTCTAAACGTCTTTTCCGCGGGCGGCTTTACTCCGACAACATGATGCTTTACTCCGAGAAAGGCGGTTCTTCGAATGGTGCGTAAGGTTCTCTATGTCAGCCCGTGCGCCGAGCGCGCCGGCGCCGAGCAGCTCACGAAACTCTTTGCGCTGAACCACGATCGTGCCCGCTGGCAGCCCGAGTTCTTTTTCCTGAAAGACGGTCCTTTCGTAGGCGAGCTGCGAGAACTCGGTTTCTTGTGCCATGTCTTACCGGGCGAAAAAGCGATGCGCTTGAGAAAACCACTTTCAGTCTACGGAGCCGCGAGACACCTCGCCCAAGTCATCCGCGCGCGCGAGATCGACCTGGTTCATAGCATGATGGGCTACGGCCACATCGTCGGGGGTTGGGCCGCGGCACTCGCCGGAATCCCTGAGGTTTGGTACCAACACGGTCCGACAGGCGCATTGGATTACCTGACGGGGCTGGTGCCTACTCGCGCGATCTTGGTCAATTCAGAATACACCCAGGGGCAACAGGCACGATATCGAGCCCGGACGTTGAAAACGAAAGTGATACATCCCGGGATCGATCCGGTCCAGAGTGCTTCCGATTTTTCGGACGAAGCCGGGCGATTGCGCGCTTCATGGTGCTCTCCCCGGGCAGGTGCTGCAGGTGACGACGATTTCGTTTTCGGGCTCATCGGCCGGATCGCGCCGATGAAAGGGCAAGACCTGTTCGTGAGCGCGGCGGAGAGAGTGGCTCGTGACTTCTCCCGCGCCCGCTTCATATTGATCGGATCCCAGTTTGAGGGCACGAACGGAGCTTATGCCAAGAGAGTCCGAGCGATGCTGGAAAAATCGGCTATCCGGGAGCGTTTCGTCCTCACGGGCTTCTTGCCGCACCCCCAGCCCGCGATTTTGGCTTGCGACGCGATCGTGAACGCTTCGAGGGTGCCTGAGCCGTTTGGCCTTACCTTGCTCGAGTCTCTCCAAATGGGAAGGCCAGTGATTGCGCCGGATCGCGGCGGCCCGTTGGAAATATTCGAGCACGCCCTACAAGGACTGTTTTTTACGTCGGGCGATGTTGCTTCGCTTGCCGCCGCGATGGCGAAAATGATCGGATTTCGCCAGGATCCGGCCCGCTGGGCGGAGCTCCAAGCGAGCGCGATCGTCCGCGCAGAGAAGAATTTCTCGGTTGGCCGAATGATGCATGCTTTGGAGACGGAGTGTGACCTCGCATGCAATCGGACTTGAACCGGCGCAGGCCGAAAAGACTGCTGGTCGTTTCGCACGCTGGAGTACTCGACGTGAATCGGGCGATTTTTCAGGCGTTGGCTGAAAATCCCGAGTTCGAGGTCGTGATGATTGTGCCCTCGAGCTGGCGCGGCGATTTGATTGCGGCGCTTCAATTTGAGAAGACTGATCGAGACGCCCGACTTCGGATCATCGATCTGCCCATCGTCTGGGGGGGCAACGGATCACTCTTTTTTTTCTGCGCCCGATTGCGGGCGCGGCTCGACGGATGGGTCCCGGACTTGATTTTCGTAGACGAAGAGCCCTGGAGTTTGGCGTCCGCGCAGATCGGTTTCGCGTTTCGGGGCATTCCCCAGATTTTCTTCACCAAACAGAACTTGCGCAAGCGATTGCCCCCGCCGTTCAGTTGGATGCAGCAGCGCGCGTTTTCCTGTTCACCCATCGCGTTCGCGGTAGCTGGGGAAGTGGCGGACACCCTCCGGTGGAAGGGCTATTCCAAGCCGATCCTGGATTTGCCCCATTCTTTCGATCCGGAATGCTTTCACCCGTTAGGACAGGAAGCGCGCCGGACGGAACGTGCGAGGCTGGGCATTCGACCGGATGCTTTGGTCGTGGGCTATTTCGGGCGTCTGACTGAGGAAAAGGGAATCGAGGATCTGCTCGCCGCAATGGATGAATCCCATCGGTTTCCGGAGCTATCTCATTGCCACTTCATGTGGGTGGGTAATGGACCGTTGGCTGAGCGAGTGAAGCGCGCTACATCGGAGCGGACTCCCCTAGGCGGAGCTAGTTTTCACCAGGCGATTCCGCATGATCAGGTGGGGCGTGCCCTCGCGCTCGTTGACATCCTGGTTTTGCCATCGCGAACGGTTCACAATTGGAAAGAGCAGTTTGGGCGCATCCTCGTTGAGGCGATGGCCTGTGGAGCGGCGGTGATCGGTTCCGATTCGGGCGAGATCCCGCACTTGATCCACCGCTCCGGTGGTGGGACGGTGTTTCGTGAACGTTCGCCAAGCGAGCTGCTGACGGAGCTGCGCGAATTGGCTACCGATCCGCACGCGCGACAACGCTATCAATCAGCGGGCTATCAGTACGTCTCCCGGACTCTCACGCACGCGGCGGTGGCCCGGCGTCTGGCGGGCTCGCTTGGAGCCCCTGGGGGTTCAGGGGTCGAAGCTCCGATCGATCCAGCAGGCTTGCATAGACTTTCAGAATATTCTCCCGGTGCCGCTCGATCGTGAAGTCTTGAAGGAACGTTGCGCGCGCGTGGCTGACGAGGGTTTCGCTGAACTGGGGGTCATCGAGCAGACGTTGAACGGCACTCGCCATTTCGTCCACGTTTCCTGGTTGCACGAGGAGGCCGGAATGGCCGTCGCGCACGAATTCGTCGATCCCGCCCCCGGTGGTCGCGACTACCGGGATACCGCAGGCCATCGCCTCCAAGACGACCCGTCCGAAGGGTTCGGGCGCGATCGAAGCGTGCACGAGAACGTCGAGCTCATTCAAGAAATCGCGCGAGTGGGTCTGAAAACCGGAAAAGTGGACCCGCCCGCGCAATC
Source organism: Bacteriovoracaceae bacterium (assembly GCA_043759365.1). Lineage (GTDB taxonomy): Bacteria > Bdellovibrionota > UBA1018 > UBA1018 > UBA1018 > JAYVNB01. The sequence goes on from JAYVNB010000132.1 coordinate 4,982, forward strand.
CAAGCTTTTCGACGAGGGCATGAAGGCGCGCTTCATAATTGCGATCGCCCGTGGTGTCGTAAATTCGCGCACCACCGATGAAAAAGTGCCCCGGCGACCCTCGGGAAACCATTGCGGCGGCCATGCGGATGAACTCGATTTGGCCCTTCCAGCGCGCGAGGACTCCGAGGAGGCCGATGACCGGGCTCTTTTCCGGAATTTGGAAACGGGCGCGCAATCCGCCAGCCGGCCTCGGATAGTAGAGGAGGGAGGGCAATCCATTATAAATGACGTGGGGATAGTCCCTTTGGGGGCGCAAGCCCAGCGCACTGAGCGTTGCCTGGGAGTTGGCTACCCAGTGAATCCCGGAGACCCGGGCGCAGACACGGAGCAGCGTGCGCACGGGACCGCGCTTGAAGATGTCTCGGACATGCCAGAGCACAGGGATGCCGACCGCGCGCCCGACGAGAGCGCCGAAGAGATGACATTTTAGGCCAGTCGTATGAATGAGCAGGGGTTTTCTATCCCGCAAAAGAAACGATAGAAGAATGAAGTAGCGCACGCTTTGCGCCGCACCCCGGAGCAGGTTCAAAACGGAACTCAAAACATCATTGCGGCTGACTTTGAGCAATGCCCTGGGCATTTCAAGA
>JAYVNB010000133.1:0-5565 GCA_043759365.1 Bacteriovoracaceae bacterium
TGCCCGGCGACATGACCACCGATTTCCCCCGCGAAACTCCATTTTCTCCTGCCAAACCCGACGTCCAGCTTCCTCAGATGGAGGAGGCGATTCTCGACTTCTGGGATCGGGCCAAGATCTTCGAGAAAACCCTCGATCCCGCGGGTCGCAAGACCTACAGCTTTTACGATGGGCCGCCGTTCGCGACGGGTCTTCCTCACTACGGCCATCTCTTGGCTGGTGTCCTGAAGGATATCGTCCCCCGCTACTGGACCATGAAAGGCTACACGGTCCCCCGTCGTTTCGGATGGGATTGCCACGGACTTCCCGTGGAATATGAGATCAACAAGGCCCACAAGATCGAGAGCCGCAAGGACATCCTCAAGATGGGGGTCACCCATTACAATGCCGCTTGTCGGAGCATCGTGAAGCGTTACTCAGAGGAGTGGAAAAAAACCGTGCGCCGCGTGGGCCGCTGGGTGGACATGGAGAACCCCTACTTCACCATGGACGTCAGCTTCATGCAGAGCGTGTGGTGGGTATTCCAGGAACTTTTCAAGAAAGGCCTGATCTACGAAGGGTACAAGGTCGTCCCCTATTCAGTTGGAATCTCGACGCCTCTTTCGAATTTCGAAGCCAACCTCAACTACAAAATGGTCCAAGACCCGGCGGTCACGGTAGCCTTTCCAGTCCTTGGGCAGGAAGGCGTCTCGCTCCTCGCCTGGACTACCACTCCCTGGACGCTTCCTTCGAACCTGGGACTCGCCGTCGGCAAGGACATCGATTACGTCCGCGTCCGCGAAAAGGCCTCGGGTCGTCTCTTGATCTTGGGTCAGGCCTTGCTTGCGAGCGTCTTCAAGGACCCGGCAGCCGAAGTCGAAATTCTCGAGACCGTCAAAGGCTCGGCACTCCTCGGCTTGAAATACGAGCCGCTGTTCCCCTACTTCCAGGACTACGATCAAAAAGGTGCTTTCAAGGTCATCCATTCCGACCACGTCACCACCGACAGCGGAACCGGCATCGTTCACATGGCACCCGCATTCGGGGAAGAGGATTACCTGGCCTGCAAAGCCAATGGTATCCCGATCGTCAACCCCGTCGATGACGACGGGATGTTCACTGCTGAAGTGCCCGACTACCAAGGTAAGCGGGTGAAAGAGGCCGACAAGGACATCATCGCCGACTTGAAGAAAAGAGGACGACTCTTCAAACAAGAGACGATCAACCACAGCTACCCGTTCTGCTACCGCTCGGACACGCCGCTCATCTACCGCGCGGTCTCGAGCTGGTTCGTCGCAGTGGAGAAGATCAAGGATCGCTTGATCGTCGCCAACAAGAACACCGAATGGGTGCCGGACCACTTGCGGGACGGGCGCTTCGGCAATTGGCTGGAGAATGCCCGCGACTGGGCAATCTCACGGAACCGCTTTTGGGGCACCCCGCTTCCGATCTGGAGAAACGCCGAAGGTGAAATTCTCTGCATCGGTTCGCGCGAGGAGCTCGAAAACCTTTCCGGCCAGAAGATCGACGATCTCCATATCGAAGTGGTCGATCTGGTCACGATCCCGTCACCCACCGGCAAATCCCCCCTGAGGCGCGTCGAAGGGGTGCTGGACTGCTGGTTCGAGTCCGGCTCCATGCCCTATGCGCAGTGGGGATTCCCTCGCGACAACGTCGAAAAATTCAAGCAAACGTTCCCGGCCGACTTCATCGCCGAAGGCCTGGATCAGACCCGGGGCTGGTTCTACACCTTGATGGTCATTGGAACGGCACTCTTCGATCAAGCGCCGTTCCGCCATGTGGTGGTCAACGGTCTTGTCCTTGCCGAGGATGGCCGCAAAATGTCCAAAAGTCTGCGAAACTACCCGGATCCGAACGAGGTGCTCAATCAGCACGGCGCGGACGCGCTCCGACTCTACCTGATTGACTCCCCGGTCGTGAAAGCCCAGGAGCTGAAGTTCTCTGAAAGCGGTGTGCGTGACATCGTGCGGAGGATCCTTCTGCGCTGGTGGAACTCCTATTCGTTCTTCGTCAACTACGCCAATATCGACGGGTTCCGCCCCCGAGGCGATGCCCACACCTCACCGAACATCTTGGACCAGTGGGTGATGTCTCGCCTGCATTCCCTCATCGATGTCACCCAGACGGAAATGACAGCGTACCGACTCTACAACGTCGTCCCCCAATTGCTGCAGTTCATCGAGGAACTGACCAACACCTATATCCGGTTCAACCGCTCTCACTTCTGGCAGGATGGAATGCCCGAAGACAAACGGCTGGCCTACGAGACCTTGTTCGAAGTCCTGACGACGCTCTCCCGTCTGATGGCTCCGTTCGCCCCGTTTTTGAGCGAAACGATCTATCAGAACCTGTCCAAGGTCCTTCCGAACGCCCAGGAAAGCGTTCATCTGGAGATGTTCCCGGAGGCCAATCGCTCCCGATTGCGTCCGGAACTTGAGGAAGCCGTCCGTGCGATGGAGGCTCTGGTCGCACTCGGTCGCAACCAACGCGAAAAGATCCAAGTCCGAGCCAAGATCCCGTTGAAGACGATGAGGGTCATCCATCGGGAAAAAGCGGTGCTCGAGAACCTGAAGAAGTTCGAACCTTATTTCAAGGACGAGCTCAACATCCAGGAGGTCCTCTACGACTCCGACGAGGATCGATACATCCAGATCACGGCAAAGGCGAACTTCCCCGTGCTAGGCAAGCGACTGGGCGGCAAGATGAAACAGGTCGCAGCCGGAATCCAGAAGCTCGGCCTAGAATCGCTACTTCAACTTGAAAAGGGCGAAACGGTCATGGTTGAAGGCGAAGCGATCACGCAAGCCGATGTCCAGATTCAACGTGCCGTTCAAGGGGCCAATCCGAATCTGGCCACTCATTCCTTGATTTCGATCGAGCTGGATCCGACCGTCACGCCCGAACAGGAGCAGGAAGGCCTCGCCCGCGAGATCAATCGCAAGGTTCAAGCCGCACGCAAAGCGGCCGATTTCAATTTGGATGACCGCATCGAGCTTGAGCTTCATTGCATAGGCGCCCTTCGCGAAGCGGCCGAAGCGCATCAAGCCATGATCTGCAGCGAGACCCTGGCGATTCGCTTCCGTTTCTCGGACAGCCCCCAAGGGAAGCACACCGAAGAAATCGACATCGATGGAGAACTCCTGAAGATCGGCTTGACGGCGCTTCCTCGCGGCACGAAGTCTTGAAGTTCAAAGCGTCGAGGAGCACCGGGCACTCCTACGAGTTCGAACCCATCGGGTTCGTGAGTTCGTGCTTCAAGGAGAAGTTCGGGATTCCCCGCCAACCCGGCCTGACGAGTCACGCACAAGGTATCGTCAAACTGAAAGGCGATCCTGAACTGAAAACAGCGATCCGCGGACTGGAAACCTTCAGTCATCTCTGGCTGGTTTTCGTGTTCCACGAACATGGGAGCCGCAATTGGAAGCCCAGCATCCGTCCTCCACGCTTGGGAGGATCCCGCAAGGTCGGGGTTCTCGCTTCGCGCTCCCCTCACCGTCCAAATCCTATCGGCCTGTCTGTGGTTGCCTTGGAAAAGATCGACTTTGATGCCGAAGGGGGCGCCGAGATCCATGTTCGGGGAGTGGATCTTCTCGACGGTACCCCAATCCTCGACTTGAAGCCGTACATCCCTTACGCCGATTCGATTCCCGATGCGAATGCGGGGTGGGCCGGAGAGCCGATCCTGCGGGTCCCGGTCGACTTCTCTCCACAAGCAGAATCCGCTGTCTCGACTAGAAGCTGCGGCGGATATACGAACCTAAGGGCTTTGATCGTTGAGATGCTGGAGTTAGATCCACGTCCAGCGTTTCAAAAGAAGCGCTTGCCGCCCGAGAGTGCGAACGCGCAAGGGACCCAGTACGGCTTCAAGCTTTTCGATTTTGACGTGAAGTGGGAGATTCGGAAAGGAAAGTTCCTGGTGCTTGAACTGGTCGATCTCTGAAGCACGACTTCCCAAGCGCGCCGACTGGCTGGTTAGGCCACGAGGGACTGGGCAGGCTCCATCGCGACTGCCAAAAAGACCTGCAATACGAAGTGAGGGTTCGCAGCTCCCCGTTCGTCCAAAAGCTTTGCTGCCTGGTGGACATTGAGCTTACGAAGCTGACTCAAAACCGCTTGTCCGGAGGGACTGAGTCGGGGAATCTTCTGATCAAAGCGGACCCAGCCTTGCTCTTCCAGCCAACTGATCGCGATCACCGATTCGTTCGCACACGTTCGCATTGAATATCGCTTCGGCGCACTCCGTCGGCAAGTTGAGGATAGTGCGTGGTTTTCCGAAGTGGGCGCCCCTCTTTGGGGTTGACCCGACAAAGCTATTCGGATCCTGCAAGACTCCTTGACGCATGTCCAGGTGATGAAATAAGAAACTAGTCCTCAACGACTCATGAAGTGGCTCGGTAGCTCAGATGGTTAGAGCGTGGCATTCATAACGCCAAGGTCGGCAGTTCGATCCTGCCCCGAGCCACCATAACTCTATGATATTATTAGAGATTGTGACATAAAGTGCCGTCCATTTGGACGCCGTGGACGTCGGGATTTCTCAAGGCCGCCCAGCATTCGACCGAAAGGGAATGCAATGGGCTACGTTATTGCGAGGAGGAAACGCACCGATAAGGCAACAGGCACCGTGTCTGAGTTCTGGAAAGTGCAGTATGAGGACAGGCGCGACGGCAAGCGCGTGACCCGCGACATCCCACGTCATGACTGGGACACACTCGGATTCAGAATTGACTATAGCTATGAGCAAGCGTGCTCGCGCCGGGACCAACTCAACGCGTCAAACGGACTCAAGCTTAGGGCCGAAGCAGCCCAACGCGTCCAACTGAGAATTGCGGCGGACGACGAAACCGCGTGCGCCCTACTCCTTCCAATGGACCGAGCCGAGTTCGAGCACAAATACCTGTATGTGCGTATTCCTGCGGCCGAGCGCCCTGGTCATAAATCGGAAATTCATTGGCGCACATGCAGGGCAATTATCCAGGCACTGAAGCTTGAGCCTAGCGACTGGTTCGAGCACAAGCACGTCTTCTACGACTACTTGTCATCCAAACACTACAGCCCAAGCTACGTGCGGAAGCTTCTTCAAGTTCTCAATTTGTGGGGCACGTTCATGGCCAAACAGAGGCGCGTGTACTTCCTGCCCATCCCAAGTCCCAAGGGCCGCGAAGCGCAGCGCATTGCCGATAGCTTTTACGACGCCAACGAGCACAATAGTCGCGTCTCCGAGCCGCTCACTCCTGCGCTCCTCGAGAAGGCACGGAGCAGGCTGAAGCCCGAGCAATACAATTGGCTATATGTAACTGTTTGGTTTGGCCTTCGCCCCGACGAGACCGATAGCGTGCTTGACCCGAAGCGCACCAAGCTCGTTGACGGCGAGCTCCATGTGTACCAGTCGAAGCTCCGCAGCGTGGCCCGCGACAAACGCTGGAAGCGTATCCCATGCAAATACCCAGAACAGCGCCTTGCATTCAACCTCATTGAACGCGGCGGACCCTTTCATCGTCCCCTCAACAAAACTCTGGCAGCCCACGTGGCGCCTGGAGTGACTTGCTATGGTGGGAGAAAGAA
>JAYVNB010000134.1:0-1695 GCA_043759365.1 Bacteriovoracaceae bacterium
GTGGACCACTGCTTCAACCAAAGTCCCGGCGCAGGCTAGGCCCATACCGATACTGATCAGATTCAAAATGAGCTTCACGCTTCCCATCCTCGTTCTCCTAGTTTGTCATTCTCGATTTGCGAAATCCGCTTATCGAGGTCCATGACGAGAAGAAGAGGATGAAGTTCAAAGGAACAGAGTCGGGGGATTTTAGATCCCCATAGGGTAAGACAGCACTAAGACTTTTGTAAGATCACTGGGGTTGTTTCCCGTGATTCCTAGTGATGTTGACCCTTGCCGACTCTGGGACGGCCATTGAAACCATTGTTCTTTGTTTTTGATGCTTTGCGCGTTTTTGATCGATTCGCTGACATGTATTATGGCGGACTCGGAGGGATTCGAACCCCCGACCAACCGGTTCGAAGCCGGCTACTCTATCCAGCTGAGCTACGAGTCCGCATACAGAAACGACAATCGCTTCGACGATCGGTACAGATTGTTTCACCGAATCATCAAAAGCCATATCAAATCAACGTAAAAGGTCACGCCTAAAGGTGAACCGCTCCAAACGGTCCCAAAACTTTGATCACACGCCGTTCCCCACTTCGAATGGGCCTAGGAAAAAAAATTAGACGCCGGCAGGGGTGCACAGGACGTTGCCACGGACCCGGCGCCATCTGATTGGCGCGGAAATTCGCGCAAATGGTACCAAAACTACCCTGGTCCGACCCTTGCTTAAACATCCGCATGACTTTTGAAAACTCCACCCAGGGAAAGATGGAAGAACAATTGGCCGCCCTCACCGTAACTCTTGCAGTTCGGTATCCAAACGGGCTCTCCAGGGCCGAGAGGATTTTCGCTACTGTTAAGGAGTGTGTCGAGGCGCTTCCGGCGTCGAACGTCATCCTGTTCCCGGTGAAGCCCCGTCAAGCACCTCACGGTGACGTGTACGCTTAAGCTCGCAGTCCGGTGAAAAAGACCGGAGCTTTTGATGTCCGCATTCGCGCCCAGCTGGAGACGAGCCATCTCAAATCCAGCCCCCGTGACCCTCACACCGACTCGCAGTTGGCGGCTCTGGCTCACAGGTTTCTTACGAATAGGATCCAGTAGCCGGAGTGGAAATGTCTTAAGTTCTAACAGCTTTTTGCCGTTTGTCCCCTATCATGGTGACTCGCTCAAAGTGCTGAAACCGGTGACTTTCCTACTGCTTCTCTCGTTGACCCTCTACAGACCCGAGGCGATGGCTGGGGAATCCGTCACCCCGCGTATGCTCTCAGAGTGCTTGCGAAACGCTTTGACGATGCATAACGACAGACTCATCGGCACCTCCCCCGAAACGGGTGCCCGCGAAGTCGAATTCATTTTTGACGCTGCTCGCCCGCCTCACACACTCAATCAAATTCAGGACTATCTCAAAATCTTTGCGAATCATCCCACTCTGGAATTGCCCGAAGAGAGTCACTCATTCAGTCGACTGGATCCCCTCTTTGACTTGCGCACCCGACTGATCGGCGAGATCGATCCCGCGGATCCAAACTTCATTTTCATCCGTAACGCCGGAAATCCCTATGACTTTGGTGGCCATAAGTACGACGACTTGACCAATGGCTCCATCTTCAACACGACGGACCGACAAGGAAAAGCACATTTCTTCGTCGCCGCTCGTGGGCTTCGTGCAGGATATAAAGTCCACGTCGACACTCGAACAGGCGCCAT
>JAYVNB010000135.1:0-1693 GCA_043759365.1 Bacteriovoracaceae bacterium
CTGAACAGACTGAATCTACGCCACGGAGTCGGACACGACGTAAAAACGTGCGCTACTCATTCGCCTCCAAGGCGGACTGGGACTTTTTTACGGGAGCCATGGGCGCAAAGTCCGGTTACCTGGAGAACGTGTCCCAAGGCGGGTGCCTTTTGCGCACGACCGAACCCATTGAACATCGTCGGTGGATCCGTCTAGCGATCAAGGACGAAAGCTCTCAGGTGTATTTCACCGCCGTGGGCCGGATCGCCCGGCGCGAAGACCGGCTCGAGGCCTGGGACGACCGGGAAGTCACTCTTTACCGGTATGGGATCGAGTTCATTCACGCTTTGAATCCGCTGATCCTGGAACGGATTCGCGAACAATCGGCGAACTGCGCCAGTTGCGGTCACACCTCCGCCAGCATCCCAGACTTGAACTCGCCGAACAAACTCTACTGCGTGCTTTGTCACCTCCGCAAAGCTTGCCACAATCTTCTCGTTCCAGACGGCTTGGACTCCGCCTGAGTTCAAACGTCCCCGAGCTGGGCCGGTGCGGCCCGCAATGAAAACGGGGATCAACCTTCGCGGCTGATCCCCGTTTTCTATTTTTGATTCTCAGGAACGAACGACTTATTTCTCGTCCTTCACTTTGGCTTTATCAAGCAGAAGCTTGACGGCGCGGTCCTCGCGCATGCGGTACTCGAGGTCTTCGCGACGATCAGGATTCGTGGTGTAGAACTCATGAAGCCGGTCTTCTTCGACTTTCATCGAAATCGCCATCCGCCCCAGTTCTTCTTTGATCTCGTCCTGAGTGACCGAAACACTCTCTTTCTTGGCGATGGATTCGAGGATGAGGCTCGCACGGACCTGATTTTCAGCGCGTTTCTTTAGGTTCTCGAGCTCGGCGGCCAACGCCTCCTGGATCATCGGATCAGTGAACCCTTGCTGCTTGAGATTGCCGGCGACGTCTTGGGCGAGGACACGGGTCTGTGCCTGGACCAAGCTGACGGGAACGTCGAACGGATTTTTTTCGATCAAGTGCTGAAGGAGGTCGCTCCGGAGCTTACGCTCGACTTCGGCCGTCTTTTCGCGGACGAGGTGCTCTTTGCCTTTGGTGCGCAAATCCGAAAGTCCTTCGTATCCCAAACCTTTGGCGAACTCGTCGTCGAGCTCAGGGTGCTTCTTCTCCTTGAGGTCGTTGACGGTCACGGTGAACTCGGAGTCCTTGCCGGCCATGTCCTTTTCGTAGAAGTCGGCCGGGAATGGCACACGGAAGGTTTTGGTCTCCCCCGTCCGCATACCGACCAAATGCTCTTCGAAGCCGGGAATGAGGCTATCGGAACCCACTTCCAAGGTTCGGGTGCCTTTCATTCCATCGCGGGGTTCGACACCCTGATCGGTGACGATTCCGCCTGTGAAGGTCATGTCGACGAAGTCGCCCTTTTTGACCGGGCGCGGGGACGAGGGCTTGCCGTCAGCACCCACGAGCCCTCCGGTGACAGGGACCAGTTGTGCCTGGGAGTCGAGCATATTGGTGACGATCTTCTGGACGTCCTCTTCGGTGACTTCGCTCTTGGAGCGGGTCAACGCGATGCCAGTATAAGATTTCACGTCGATCTCGGGCATGACTTCCACCGTTGCGACGAAAGTCAGGTCCTGACCTTCCTTCACGCCGTGATCATGGGCTCCTTGGCCGTGATTGTGCTCCGAAGTAT
>JAYVNB010000136.1:0-16337 GCA_043759365.1 Bacteriovoracaceae bacterium
TGGTACGAGCGCTCGATCCAGTCTCCGGTCGACCCCCTGATCGCGCTCAAGGCATGGCACAATCTCATGGTAAGCTACGAATTTCCACAGGAGGCGGCCGACTTCCAAGACCGCTTTCAGAGGTTCGAAAAGTCCTACGTCATCTCTAAACCCGTTCAGGGCGAACGTGCCAAGATCCTTTTCGATATCTATCGCAAAGCAGCCGACGCCTGGGAATCCGAAGGTGAACCGCTTCGGAAGGCGCTCGCTATGACCCAAGCTGCAGAATTGGACGAGGGGACTCCGATCTCGCAGGCGCTCCGTTGGGAATCCGCGCAAATCTTCGGAACCTATTATCAAGTCAATCGGATGAAGATCGAGCTCGAGCACCTCCGGGTGGCGAAATCGGATCTCCTCATGAGACCCGAAAACCAGCTGGTGCTGGCGCGTTTACTGTTTTGGAACCGGGACGAGTCTCAGGCCTGGTCCATTCTAAAAGGTCTGATCGCCGCCAAGGCGCCGCTTCCCGGAGCTTGGGTCCTGACGGGTGACCTCCTAGCCCGCACACGAAGTTCAAGTCCGGTCGTCTATGGCGAAGTGCGCGAGCATCTCCTGAAGAATCAAGCCCGCTTGGCGGACAACTATTTTCTCCAGGGACACTGGGACGGTCTTCTCGCTTACGACGATCAAATCCGCAAGATCGCGGCTTTCAATGTCCCCTCGGGCCGCGCTCCCGCTTCAACGGCAAATCCGCTCAAAGCAAAGGTCGATCGAGTGGGCGAAATCGTCAAAGCGTTCGTTGCCTCGCAAGCAAGCCTCAAACCGTACGTGGGCAGTCCGTTCCTGACGGTCGACAAAGCCGCGTTCTGCGCCGCACCCGAGCTTCGGAACCGCGCGATCGACCTGCTCGAGAAGGTCAAGAGTCAGCCCGCGCAAAGCCCCCAGTGGCCCGAATTCGTGAAGCGCCTCGATATGAAAATCTCCGAGCTTCGGACGGGCGCAGCTTCAGAGAAGAAGATTTGCGACGAAAAGAGGGAGGCCCTCGCGTTCATGACTTCGACTTCCGGAGCCGCTTCGCCTCTTTGTCCCGATGGCACCGGAAATAAGAAGTGCTTTCCGGATCAGCCGGAGAAGACCGACCTCATCCTGAAGCTCGAGCGGGATTGGAAAAAGGCGCCTCCTTCCCGAATGGCGAAGATCCGGCAATACCTCGAGATCGGGGCCTGGGCACCCGCCGAGCGAGTCGCCTATTCGACGACCTCCCAGAAGGAGCGCTCGCTGCTCCTCGGATTCATCCGGATGGCGATGGCCGATTTCTGGAACGCGGGACCCTTGCTCGAGGATGCTAAGCAAGAAGCCTCGTTCCGCTCACCTGCCCAATTCCTCCTCGCTTCCATCGCCTGGTACAACGGTGTGCAGGAGCGCGCCCTCCAGGAACTCGGAGGCGTCAGTGCCAAAGGTTTTGAAGAGTGGCAAACCGACCTCATCGATCGCATTAAGCTGGGACCCCGCGGCCCGAAATGAAATTGGCCGGCTTTGATCGTGTTCAACCGATGATCAGGTTGTCGATCAGTCGGGTCGAGCCCAGATAAGCAGCGACTGCCAGGAGCGCGCTCGAACCGGGAGCGATGTTCACGCAGGATGCAAGCGTCGAGGGTTCGCACACTTCCCAGTATTGGATTTTGAAGGCAGAATCTCTCGACAGGAACTCCCGTCCGATCCGGGAGAGCGCGGCTGCGCTACGTTCGCCGGTGTCGTATGCGTTCTTGGCCGCTTCGAGGCTGAGGTAGATCCGCGGAGCGCGCATCCGATCCTCCGCACTCAAGTAGACGTTGCGGGAGCTCATCGCTAGGCCATCTGCCTCGCGGACAGTCGTTCTCCGTTTGATCTGGACCGGGACATCCAAGTCTCTGACCATGCGTTCGATCACCGCGCATTGCTGGGCGTCTTTTTGACCGAAATAGGCCACATCAGGCTGAACCAGGTTAAAAAGTTTGAGGACGACTGTGGCAACGCCGCGAAAATGACCGCGCCGGAACTCTCCGCAGAGAGGTGCGGAAACGAAGTCCTCGACGACGGTGGTGGAGGCGTCGGGTTGATAGAGGGCGTCGGCAGCGGGAGCGAAAAGGACGTGCGCACCCGCGAGTTGGAGACACTCGAGGTCCCTTTCGAAAAAGCGGGGGTATTTCGAGAGGTCTTCGTTCGGTCCGAACTGCAGCGGATTCAAGAAGATGCTCGCGATCGTCAGATCGCATTCTGCGCGCGAAGCGTGCACGAGACTTACATGACCTTCGTGCAAAGCGCCCATGGTGGGGACGAAGCCAACCGTTTGCCCGGTCGGTAGGGCTTTGCGCCAGGCGCGTAATTCAGCAATCGAGTGGATTACCCGAAGGCTTTTCACGGAACCTGGTCCCAGATCGCCGAGGCGAGATCGCTTTTCGATCGCAAGCTGATCCGGAGGGATTCACCGTTCTTTTTGAACAAAGTGCCTGCATTGAAGTCCGATCCGAATCCCGTCTCGAGTCGTTCATGCTGCCGGGCCACGGGATTTGCGAAAAGGAAGTCGAGGTTCTTCTTGACGAGTTTTTCGCGACCGAAGCCCTCGACGTCGTCGGTTTCTGCGGCGAAACCGAGGAACCACTGTCCCGCCTTCGCTAATTCGCGGAGTCCGGCTAGCACATCCACTGAAGGAACGAGGCGCAATGTCAGGGCCTCCAGTGCCCGCTTTTGCTTGTGTGGAACGCTTTCCTCGACCCGGTAGTCGAGAACCGCAGCGAGCGCCACCACTCCCGTGGCTCCGGCGAGCTCAAGGGAAGCCTGTTCGAGCATTTCTTCGGCTGTGAGGACTTCAATCAGCTTGAGTCTTGATTCAGCGCCCGAAGGTGCGATGGGACGCACGACACCTTTGTCCATACCCAGCACATACCTCACGTGCGCTCCCCGCCGGAGCGCCTCTTGCGCCAAAGCGGCCCCCATCTTGCCGGTCGAGGGATTGGTGAGGTATCGGACCGCATCGATGTGGCTACGGGTCGGGCCGGCGGTGATCAGGATCGTTTGTCCAACGAGATTCTGGCCGGTTTCGGTGACCCAGGTCCTAGGCGAAGCGACGGGAGTCTGAAGGATCGCTTCGACGATCGACTCCACAGACGCGAGTTTTCCAGCTCCCTCCTCTCCACAGGCGAGCCTGCCCTCCGCAGGCTCGATGAATCGGGCTCCACGCGATTGCAGTGTCGCGATGTGTCCTCGGACAACGGGTTGGTTCCACATGACCGTGTTCATGGCCGGTGCGACGAGCCAGGGTGCTTCGGTCGCCAGGGCCACCGTGGTGACCAGATCGTCGGCCAAGCCGAGGGCAAGCTTGGCCAGGAGATGGGCTGTAGCAGGCACAAAAACGATGACATCGGCCCAGCGAGCGAGCCGGATGTGCTCGGTTCCAGAAATGCCGGGTCCGAAGAGCGCGCCCAGAGCCGGGCGACCACTGAGGGTCTCCAGCACGATCGGGGTGACGAAGTTCGCCGCGCTTTCAGTCATCAGGCATTGGACTTCGCAGCCGGTCTTGACGAGCATCGAGACTACATCGGCTGCTTTGTAGGCCGCGATGCTGCCCGAAACGCAAAGCAGTACTTTGCGAGGGGGCACGGAGTGGGTGGATTCAGGAGTTGAGTTGGCCATAGCGAAGTAGCCCCAGGAGAGTCAGGTCCGGGATCAAGCGGAAGCGTTCGGACAGTTTCAGGGAATGCATGCAGCCCCCGGTGGAAATCAGCGTGGGATTGGCAAAAGTCCCACTCCAATGGGCGTCGGCCAACAAGCGATCCGTCATCCCCTCGATCAGGCTTTCATAGCCGAGGAGGACGCCGCTCTGGAGCTGGGTTTCGGTGGTGTTTCCCACTGAAGTTGAAGGGCGATTGAGCTGAACCCAGGACAGTTTCGCCGCCCGGGATTGCAGGGCTTTCCAACTGATCTCGAAACCGGGAGTGATCGCGCCTCCGATGTAGCGGGACTGAGAGTCCACGAGGCAGAACTTGGTGGCGGTTCCGGCGTCGATGATCATGAAAGGGGGCTTGAAGAGGTGCGTCGCAGCCGCCAAGTTCGCGAGTCGATCCGCACCCAGGGAGTCGGGGATGGGGATCGCGAGTTCGAATTCGCGCTTGGCGCCGTGGTGGATCGAGAGGCAGGGTCGAGGGTGGCATGCGGCCACGACCGACGGCTCAAGCGCGGGAACCACCGTCGAGACGACCACCCTTTCGATGGAGTCCCAGAAACGCTCCCGGGCGAACAAGTTTCCCACGAGCATCCGATACTCGTCAGCAGTCGCTTGGGAGTCCGTCCGGAACCGAACCCGGGCTTCGGGTTGGGTCGTGATCTCCAGTCGGACGTCGTGGGGATAAATCGCAGCGACGGTATGTGTATTGCCGATATCGAGGACGAGCCAGTAGGCGGGACTCGTCATGCGCCTCATTCCCGCCCGGCTTTGGTCTCGGCCACATAGGCTTTGACCGCTTCGCGGATCACGGTTGCCACATCGGCCCGAGGCTTCGCGAAGCTCGGTGCGGGACGAACGCTCAATCCGATCAAATCATTGATGACGAGAACCTGGCCCGAACACCCGGGACCCGAACCGATCCCGATCGTGGGGATCTTGAGTTCGCGGGTCAGTTCGGTGGCGACTTCGGGAGTCACGCATTCCAGGACGATCGCGAAAGCTCCTGCGGCTTCGAGCGCCAGCGCGGAGTCGCGCAACCGCTGCACTTCGGAAGCGGTTTTGCCATGACGGTAGTAGCCGCCGAGCTGGTGCACCGACTGGGGGGTCAGGCCGATATGGCCCATGACCGGAATGCCTTGTTCGACCAGCCGCTGGACTGTGGGAGCCGCCCAAGCTCCGCCTTCCATCTTGACGGCCTGGCAGCCGGTCTCCTGAAAAATCCGGATCGATGCTTTCAAAGCGCCTTCGGGCTCGGTGGCGGCTCCGAATGGAAGATCGCAGATGATGAAGGCCCGTTCGGTTCCGCGGACCACGGCGGCCGTGTGCCGGATCATGTCGTCGAGGCGGACCGGAATCGTGGTGTCGTAGCCCAAGACCACGTTCCCTAAGCTGTCCCCGACTAGGATCATTTCCGTGCCCGCTTGCTCCACCAGGGAACCCGTGACCACGTCATAGGCAGTCAGCATCGCGAGCTTCTCGCCCTGAGCATGAAGTGCCTGGAGATTTCGGAGGGTGAGGCGGGGCAGCTGCTTCAGTACCGACATATTTCCCCGAGAAGTAGCATTTTCGCCGACATCCGTCTAGCGAAGCGCCCTCGGTTGCCAGAAGGCGGATTGGGAGAGTCTTGTCTGCGTAGGGACTGGTTCAGGACTCTTCGTACTTCAAGGGCGCCCGGCGTCCTTCCTTCCTCAAAACCGAATAGTCCTCGGGTGAGACGTAGAGTCGGGTGATGGAGCGCTTCTCGCTGTAGCGTTGAAACAAGTCCGTGCATTTTTCGAGCGGGATGAAGGCTGGGGCGCTGTATTGGTTGTCGTAGCGAACGAAGATCGGCATCCCGGGCTTGGAGAGCGCGCCGTTCCCCCCTTCCGTCATGCGGAAATACTTCGAAAGCTCGCCTGTAGTCGTCGCCAACAAAAAGGGTACTTTCTGGTTTTCCAGATCCCTTTGGACCCGAACCAGGAGTTCCTGCTGCTCCTCTGCGGCCATTTTCCCAGCCGGGATACCGCTGTGAAGCTCCACCAGCATCCGAAACGGACGTCTCTCGCTGATTCGACGAGCCCATTCGTTCGAGGATTCGGCCAGATGGGCGTAAAGCTGAGCGTCGTTCGCGTCGCAGTACTTCTCGATATCGGCCGGCAAGCTGTAGTCGCAATCGGGACTTTCGAAGTACTTTCCGAGCATTTCGTCAAAAACCACGCTTTTGTAATGAAAATAAACCATCAGGAACATGTGGAAGCGCGAGATCAGGAAATCCTCGAAAGCGTAGAGCGCCTTGTGCTGGAGGGCGAGGTAGCAACGCTCGTTTTCGATGTGCGAAGTGAGGCTCCCGACCAGCCAATCGAAGTCGAATTGCCCATAGCTCACGCCCGCGTTCCAGCTGTCGCGCCGGAGGTAATCCATCCGGTCGGCGTCCAGTTCGCTTGAAATCAGTTGTTGGAGCACGGGCTGGAAGTCGACATTCACGCCATCGAGCCGCTCGGAGAAGAATTCCCGATCGGCGACGAGACTCGGCTCAACCAGGCTCGCGATGTGAAGGGGGCTGAAGCCATGGGGCTTGCCGAGTTTTTCCAAGATCGGGGTGAGGGGGGAATCCAGGATGATTTTCAAAGTGTAGTCTTCGTGGGTCGCCTGACGGGACTTTTCGCCCCTGGACTCCTCGATTCCTGGCACTCGAAGCTCACGAACGTCCGGCATCGCGAATTCAGTCGTGTGGGAGAGCGGGCCGTGCCCGACGTCGTGCAGGAGTGCTGCAGCCCGGGTAATCGCCCGGAACCGTTTGAAAGCAGCGGGCTGACGATCGAAAAGAGCGACACGGTCGGGAGTACTTTGCAGGATCCTGGATCCTGGGCTCCCGAAGATCGTGTCGAAAGCGCGAGTCGCGGTCTCCATGGCACCCAGGCTGTGGATGTACCGGTTGTGGGTGGCGCTCGGGTAGGAATTTTCAGCGAAGCCAAGTTGCTTGATCTGGCGCAATCGCTGGAAAAAACGCGAGTCGATGACCGGTAGTTCCGAAGGATCGATTCCGATCGAACCATGAATGACGTCGCGAATTTCCATGGTCCCTGGACTAACAGTCGCGAGCGCTCGAGTCAAAAGCAGAAGGCCGGAGCCCAGGCATGCCTGGGAACTCCGGCCTTTTGAAAAATCAGCGGGTCGCGGAAGCTGGCTCTCGCCGGCTTACTCTTCCGAACCGTCGTTCGCTGCTTTTGAACCCGTATAGCCAAATGCGGAACCCATGGCGCCACCCGCCAAGCCACCGGCGAATCCGCTCAGCGCGGAACCGAAGGAGCTGGAGGAAGGGGTAGCCTGGGATACCGGAGCGGCTGGGGCCTTGCGAGGAGCGGAAGCTTTCGGAGCGGCGGCTTTTTTTGGAGCCGCTTTTTTCCCGGCGGCTTTTTTGGGGGCCGCTTTCTTGGCCGGGGCTGGCTTTTTTGCAGCAGCCTTTTTGGCAGGCTTCTTTTTGGCTGCAGCTTTCTTAGCAGGAGCTTTTTTCGCGGCTGCTTTTTTAGCAGGCTTTTTCGCGGCTTTTTGAGGAGCAGCTTTTTTGGCGGGTTTCTTCTTGGCCATGATTCAGGATCTCCGTAAGTTTACGAAAAACAATTTCTTTGGAAAATAAGCCATACGCGCGATGCCTTTGCAACAAATAATCCCGCGGAAACTTAGGGAAACCGCGAGTTCATCTCTTTCACCGGTCGCAGACTCGCGTTCATTTCCGCGTTCTTCAGTGTTCGATCGACTGAATCTCATCCGCCATGTCGCCCGTGGGAAGCGGATTGCCGAGATTTCCAGACCCGGTCGGCTTGTAGGAACCTTGTCCTGCGAGAGCGCGAAGGGGAACCAGTTTCACACTGTAACCGATCCGACCGGCTTTCGTGACATCACTGTCATGGTTGGGGACGAAGGAGGTCTTGATTTGCTGCGGCTTGGCAGAGTTGATTCCGAGCATCGGGCTCGGGTTGATCCCAGGGTCGAAAATGATGGGGACGCGCGCGGCGAGGGGATTGTCCGGCCGCGTGTTGTAGGGGTCGGTGAGGCGGGCGATGTTGTAGCCTTCGCCTTCTTCTCCCCCGCCCGCTTTGAGGGAGACGTTCACGTAGTTGACCAGGCCTTTGACCAGTGCCGCGACCAGTTGTTGGGTTCCGCCCGGGAGGGTGGCGTTGATCGAGGCCGACTGACCGGCGAACATCTTGGTCATCGCTTGCTTCAGCTCGTTCTCATCAAAGTTGCCTCCGGATTTGATCGGGGCCCAAAACGCCATCGTTCCGTTCTTGACCGTGAAGTTGTGCTGGTACTCGTCCGGCAGCGAGGCCAGGCCTCCGGCCCCGGTCGCGGGAGCGTCCATCACTGGGATGTTGTATTGGCCGGCTTCACAGGGGTTCGGCACCATCGCGGCATGGTAGGCGCGCCCAAAATCGGACGCGTTGAGCACGGTCAAGTTGGTGATTTGCCCTCCCTGACGAGCGAACTGCTTGAACATGCCGTAGATCACGTCGTTTTTGTCCCAGCCTTTTCCGCGGCCCGTTCCCTCGCAACCTCCTCCCGAGGGGTTGCCGAGAATCGCTAGGTTCGGGATCTTCTTCTGGCATTTGACAGTGGCGGAGGGATCGGCGGCGATATCGTCGCAATTGCCGGCATGATCGGTGCCGCTGCGGACGAAATCGGCCTCGGTGATCTGGGGCGGGCCGATCCGACTCCCGAAGGGCTGGGCGGCTGCGTAGGCGCGTAAAGTGAGGTCGCCTCCGAAGGGATTGAACATCAACTTGGCAGGCGCCTGCAGTCTCACAGCGTAGTAGGTGAGGACCGAGGGGTCTTTGGTTCGGGCCAGGTTCAGGTTGATGGCTTGAGGCATGGCCACGGCGCAGGAAAAGCAGTCATGCGCCGTAGTTCCCGCGGGTGGAGGGTTCAGTGCAGCAGTGAGATTCGCCTGTCTGCAGCCACTCAGTCCCATTTGCTGAACAAAGACATCGAAGTTCACTTGGACACGATCCAGTTTGAGGAGCCGGGGCTCCCCGATGGCCGGGTCCGATGCCCCGGTGGCTCCTTTCGGGAGGATCTCATCCATCACGATTTGGTCGTCGGTATCGAAAGTATGGTTGCCGAGTGAGTTGTATGCCGACATGAACGCATCGTACGTCCGTTCCGATGCTGCAGCGTCTCCCTGTCCGATCATTTGAGCGGCAGAGGCGGGATTGATGCCCGTCCGAGGGCCCTCGTTCACGTATTTCGCGAGGGTATCGATTCGATTGTTGATGAGAAAAACTTTCGGAACGAGACCGATTCCGCGGGCAACAGACTGGATCGCGACCAATTGGGCTTTTTCGGCAGGGGGAAGCGCGGATCCTGCCGACAGAAGTGATTTCATTTCCGGGTCGGTATTGAAAAGCCAGTAGTTCATGACGGATGTATTGGAGGTACTGATCGCGCCGCAGTTATTTTGGCGGATTTGTTCGATGGCCTTTAGTTGCTCGGCTAAAACCGTGTTGATTTGATCTTGTACGGAGGCTTGCAGCTGGGTGATGGCTTTGAGTCTTTCGAGCTGACAAGGGTTGTCGTTGGTATTGAAAGGCAAGCAAGTGACGGGCACGTCGAAAGGAATGATCGGGTTTTGATCATGAGCGGAAACACCCTGGGTGACCCCATTGATCCCACGGGTCCCGTCCCCGGGATCCCCGTTTGGAGCCCAGTTCCGAGCACCGCCGATTCCGGTGCTCTTGGGTTGTGCGTATTGAGCGAGGTTGCCCATCACGTAGTACCGAAACAGGAACTTCTTGTACTGTCGGCGCAGCTCATAGTTCAGGTAGGAGATGTGGGTCAGTTGGCGGGCCTGCACCGCTGCTCCCGAGTAGGCTGCCATGTCGGCTGCGTTCTGGAGGTTGATCTTGGCATTGACCAGCATCCCGACGTTGATCACAAAGGCGAAAAACAACAGAAACGTGACCATCATAGATCCGATCAGGATCGAGATCTGTCCGTGCTCCTCGCGCGACCGACGAAATTTGCCCTTTGGACGGCCTTTTCCTTGGCTCAACCCGTGTTCCCCTTGTCGTTTTATTTTCGCAGAGCGTGAGGCGCCTGTCTATCTGTCCAAAGGATAGACAAATAATTGAAAAGACCGGGAAATTCCCGTGATCCGGTGCGAAACGGCCCCAAGGGTTCTCCCCGGTTGCAGAAGCGCTGGCTAAAGTCCGGTTTAATGCATTGCGGCACGGGCATTGCTCTAGGGTCCCGCGACATGTGGAACTCCCTGAAACCCTCTCACTTTTATTCTCGCCGCGTGCTCCTCTTGGCGACGCTGGGAGTTTTTGCGGCCTCCCCAGGATTTGCGGGTGGAACCGATTCCGTCGTCTGCTCCGGCAGGCAGGCTCAGGGTCCGAATCCAGAAGTTCCAATGCGCGAAGTCTCCTCGATCTTGAATTTCAGCGGCAGCGGATTTCGGTTCCGGGACCCTGCCGCCGGGGCAGTCCGTTCCTATGATTCGGCGCCGATCGGGCACCTTTGGGAGGACGAGAGTCCCTTCAGCTTCGCTCGAACCGGGGGTCCGTTTTTTCAGGGCCCCGATCCGTTCAGCCTCCAATCGGGCCAGCCGATGGGCTTGAACCCCCAATTCATGCCGCCTTCCCAATTTTACCCGCCCGCCCCTCTCTCGATGGGGGTTCCGTTCGGACCACAATTTTATTGAAGGAATTCATCCCAGTTTCCGTCGAGGCGAAAGCCGAAACGGATCATCACGCGCAGTTCGGGCACTCTTCCCGGGTTGCGTGGACTCTCGCTCTGTCTCAACTCTACTCTCTCTCTCGAAGGCCGCTCTTCCCGGATGGAAGTGCGGCCTTTTTTCAGTCGTTTGAATTGCGATCCCCGCAAGCGCTTCCGCGCAAAATGCTAGGGTCGTGAGCTCCTTCAGGCCTCTTTTCGATCTGTCATTGGCACTTCTCCTGCACTAGTAGTTGCATCCGCACGACGCGGCTCATACTCCTCTCTCTCTCTCTCTCTCTAGAGCCTCTCGGGAAACCGGGGGGCTTTTTTATTTTGTCCATCTCAACTAGAGTGGCCAGGTGACCAAGACTCCCAAAGACAGTCGCGATAGCCGTGAGCTGCTCCTCGAAGCAGCCAAGTCGGTTTTCGCACGCCTGGGATTCGATGGAGCGACCGTCAAGGAGCTTGCGGACACGGCCGGAGTGAATGTGAGCTTGGTCAGCTACTACTTCGGGGGCAAAGAAGGTCTCTATCGTGCCTGCCTGGAACAATTTGGGAGGGACCGGTTGACCGCTGCCGAACGGCTTCTCAAAGCTCCCTCCGATGCGGAGGATTTCGAGCTGCGGCTCCGGCTCTTTTTCCAGGAGTTCATCGAATGCCATATTCAGGAGCCTGAGATCGCCACCATCATGCACCGCGAGTGCGCTTCGGATATGGCGGGAATCCGCGATCTCTTCAAAGAAGTTTTTTTCAAATTCTTCGAGCATTTCGCGAATTTCGTGGGGGATGCGCAAAAAGCGGGTTTGGTTCGAGCCGATGCGGAGACTAAAATATCCTCGGCGATCCTGTTTGGAGGCTTGGTCCAGATGCTTCGGATGGATTGGGCGAGCACTGAAGTCCATGGATACTGCATGAAGGACCCGACTTTCCGAGATAAAGTTGTCCATAACGCAGTCCGCACTTTCGTCCACGGCATCCTTGCGTAAGACTCTCCTTGGGACTATAACCTCGGGATTCCATGTCTATTTTTCTCGAACTTCCTGTTTTGGAAGCAGAATCGGGTCAGGACGTCGAGCACGAGTCGGGCTGTTCGCTCCACTCGTCCGCAGCTGAGGCCGCTCGCCCTCTGTCACCGTCCAAAGCTCGGCAGATCCTTCAAAGCCGCAAACCCGAATGGTTGAAAATTCGGCCCCCCGCTGGCGAAAAATACACCCAACTCAAGTCCCTCCTGCGTGAACGGAACCTCCATACGGTCTGCGAAGAGGCCCATTGCCCGAATGTCGCCGAATGCTGGTCGACGGGGACGGCGACTTTTATGTTGGGATCTGATACCTGCACCCGCGCTTGCCGGTTCTGCGCGATCAAAACAGCTCGCATCCCACCTCCGCTGGATCCCGAGGAGCCTTACAAGATCGCCGAGAGCGTCGCGCTCCTTGGATTGCACTATGTCGTCCTCACCATGGTCGATCGCGACGACATGAAGGACGGCGGTTCGAACCACTTCGCCATCACGGTCCGCGAGATCAAGCGCCGCAATCCGAAAATCATCGTCGAGGCCCTCGTTTCTGATTTTCGTGGGGATCCCGAAGCCGTCCAGACCGTGGTGGATTCGCGGCTCGACGTGTACGCCCACAACATCGAGACGGTCAAACGGCTCCAATACCGGGTACGCGACCCGCGAGCGAACTACGAGCAGTCGCTCGAGACGCTTCGCTACGCCAAGGAGTACTCTCGCAAGCTCGGTTTCGAGATGTTCACCAAGAGCGCAATCATGCTTGGGTTAGGCGAGGAGGACTCGGAGCTTCCCCAGGCTTTTGACGACCTCCGGTCGAAGGAGGTCGACGTGTTGACCTTGGGCCAGTACCTTCGTCCTACCCTGGGTCATCTGCCGGTGGAGCGATACGTCTCACCTGCCGACTTCACTTTCCTGGGCCTGCAGGCCGAGACAAAAGGGTTCCTTTACGTGGCGTCCGGCCCGATGGTTCGTTCCAGTTACAAAGCCGGTGAATTTTTCATTCAAGGCGTGATCGAAAAACGGAGAAAACAGAATGTTCTTGAAGCTACCTGAGCTCGGTGAAGGCGTCCACGAAGGCGAACTCGTCCAATGGAAAGTCAAAGTCGGCGACATCGTGAAGGACGACCAGCCCGTCTGCGAAATCATGACCGACAAAGCGACGATTGAGTTGCCGGCCCCGTTCCATGGCAAGATCACGAAGCTCATGGCCAAAGAAGGCGAATTGATCCACGTCGGCCAGGACATCATCGAGTATGAAGGCCTCGGCGCTGGCATCGGAGCGGCCGCTCCTGCGACGGCTCCCGCGAAGACCTCCCCAGGTGTGGTCCCCCCTGCTGCCGCCAGCGTCCCGGTTTCGATGAAAGCTCCAGCAACCCAGGCTCCCGCTTCGGTGGCGGCGAGGGGTGGCGAGCTCTCGGTCGGCGGCCCAGTCACCGCTGCGCCTTCGACCCGTCGCTTCGCTCGTGAAGCCGGAGTCGACATCACCACCGTCCCGGCTTCCGGCCCGAGCGGTCGTGTGATGCGTGAGGACGTCGAGCGTCTTTTGAATGGCACAGGTGCAACTAGCGCGGGCACTCCGGTGATGGCTCGCGGAGGGGCTCGTCCGACGACGGACGTTTCGAACCTCGAGGAGAGGATCGCGTTCAAGGGACTGCGCAAAAAAATCGCTGAGCGCATGCGCTTGGCCAAGGACAAAGCGGCCCACTTCACTTATGTCGACGAGTGCGACGCGACTGCTTTGGTCGAACTCCGCAAAGCGGCCAAGGACATCGGTGCGAAGCAGGGGATCAAGGTCACCTACCTTCCATTCGTGATGAAGGCCATGGTCGCCTCGCTCCGCAAGTTCCCGATCATGAACTCATCCCTCGACGAGGCGACGGGCGAGATCGTAATCAAGCACTATTACAACATCGGCCTTTCGATCCAGACCGAGGACGGCTTGACGGCGCCGAACATCAAGAACGTCGAGTCCAAGGGCATCCTCCAGATCGCCAAGGAGATCCAGGAAGTCGTCGAACGCGCGCGCACGAAGAAGCTCACTCAAGACGACTTCGCCGGGGGCACGATCACTTTGACCAATGCCGGCTCGATCGGTGGCCTGCTGTCGACTCCGGTCATCCAGTTCCCCGAAGTCGCGATCATCGGTTTCAACAAGATCGTCCGGAAACCCGTCGTGGTGGTCGAGAACGGCAAGGAGACGATCGCGATTCGCGATTGGACACTCTTTTCGATCTCGTTGGATCATCGCATCGTCGATGGCGCGATCGCGGCCGAGTGGATGAACGTCTTCATGGGTTACATTCAGAATCCAAGCCTCATGCTTTTGGAAGGATAAGATCATGGCCAATATTCAAGCGGATGTCGTCGTGATCGGTGCCGGTCCCGCCGGCTATCCCTGCGCGATCCGCCTCGCCCAGTTGGGCAAAAAGGTGACTGTCATCGAAAAGGGCGTCGTCGGTGGCGTCTGCTTGAATGTGGGCTGCATCCCTTCCAAAGCGCTCATCCATGCCGCGTCAACCTTGGACAAGATCGAGCATTCGGTCGATATGGGTTTTGAATTGCCGAAGGGCAAGACCTTGGTCAACATGCCGAAACTCATCGCGTGGAAGGAGACCGTGGTTAAAAAGCTCACGGGCGGAGTCGCGGGGCTCTTGAAGGCCAACGGCTGCACTCTGATCACAGGCGAGGCTCAGTTCGCCAGTCGCAACTCCTTGACCGTGAAGACCGCAAGCGGCACCGATACGATCACTTTCAAGAGCTGTGTGATCGCAACCGGCTCACGTCCGTCCCGGTTGCCCTTGCCCGGCTTCGAGATCGATCAGAAGCGGGTATTGGACTCCACCGGAGCCTTGGCTCTCACGACTTTGCCGAAGTCGATGCTCTGCATCGGCGGCGGTTACATCGGGCTTGAGCTCGGCACGGTCTACGCGAAACTCGGGACGAAAGTCACGGTCGTCGAAGGTGCTCCGAACCTCCTCAGCGGTGTGGATCCCCAGCTCACCGCAGTGGTCGAGAAGAAGCTCCGTGCCCGCGGTGTCGAGATCGTCTTGAACGCCAAGGTCAAGAGCGCGAAGTCGGGCAAGGACTCCGTCTCAGTCACTTTTGAGGACGGTGGCAAGTCGCGGACCGAGAGCTTCGAAACAGTGCTCGTCACTGTCGGCCGCACCCCGAACCACGAAGGACTCGGACTTGAAAAAGCCGGTTTGAAAGTCGACTCCAAGGGGTTCCTTACCGTCGATCCTCAGCGCCAAACCTCGGTCGCGGGCATCTATGCGGTCGGCGACATCGCCGGCCAGCCACTCCTCGCGCACAAAGGCACGAAAGAGGGTATCGTCGCTGCGGAGGCCATCGCAGGAAAGAAGTCGGCGTACGACGTGCTCGCGATGCCGGCAGTCATCTTCACCGATCCGGAAGTGGCGACAGTGGGACTCACGGAAGCTGAAGCGAGGCAAAAGGGTTTGTCGATCTCGATCGGTGTTTTCCCGATGGCGGCCAACGGCCGTGCGCTTTCGATGGGTGAGCCCGACGGCTTCATGAAGATGATCGGCGACTCGAAGTCCGGAAGACTGCTGGGTGTCCACATCGTAGGCTGCGAGGCTTCTAACTTGATCTCCGAAGCCGCTCTCGCCATCGAGATGGGCGCGCAGGTCGAGGACCTCGCGCTCACCGTGCATCCGCACCCGACTTTGGGAGAAGTGACGATGGAAGCGGCGGAAGCCACTTTGGGTCACGCGATTCACATTTTTCAGAAAAAGGCTGCGCCTTCGGCTCACCCTCAGGCCCAGGTCTAAGGGCGGTCGCGCTCGGTGCCTGATGCGAGCGATTCCGTGCGGTTTCTTTCGATTGCCGGTCTGACTTCCTACTCTCGGGCACGCGACTACCAGCAAGAGCTGGTGGAGCGGCGCGCCCGGGGAGAGATCCCGGATACAGTCCTTTTTCTCGAGCACTCTCCGGTCATCACCCGTGGCCGGGGGCTTCAGTTCACCGGCCAGCCGCGCGAAAGGCACATGCCCCTTCCGCTTCAACTTCCTCGGGAAATCGAGTTTTCGGAGAGCGAGCGCGGCGGTGATCTTACTTACCACGGACCAGGGCAGCTCGTGGTCTACCCCATCGTCAAGCTCGACGGCTCCAGCGTTTTCGCGCCGAACCATGATGTGGCAGGTTTCTTGCGTGGCCTGGAGCGGTGGTTCCTCGCCACGCTGCAAGGCTGGGGACTCGAGGCGGACGCGCGTGAAAGCGCTACCGGTGTTTGGGTAGGCGAACGCAAAGTGGCTTCGATCGGGATCGCGGTCCGCAAGTGGGTGACCTATCACGGCATCGCGATCAATGCCGTCAACTCCCTTGAGCCGTTTCATTTGATCTCGCCTTGTGGCTTCGCCCCTGAGGTCATGACGAGTCTTTCGGAACTTTTGCCCGCCGAGTCGCGACTGCGTGCGGGCGCCGCTTGGCGGCCGTGGCTTGAGGAGGAACTTTGGCGGCGGTTTCCCACCTTAAAAGCGGGCGGAATCGAATGCGTCACTGGTTCTGAGACGGGATAGAGGCGGGAAGTGCGTGAGACATTCTACCGATGGATTCTCTGAAAAAACCGGAGAAGCGCCCTTTTACTCCAAGCATTGCAAGAGGGCGCTGACCCTCGAGCTTTAGCTTTGGCCCGCGCTGGAGTCGACTGGACATGGGTTCCGAAGGCTACTTACGAGCCTCTCCTTCAGAGGGCCGTTCGCTGGGGATCGTACGAGCTTCTACAGGAGTGGGCGCAAGAAGGTGTTGGATTCGACAAAAGAACCCGTTCGGGGAGGGCGAAGGCTGGGCAGTGGGCTCACCCGATCCTTGTGGCTCTCCTTTCGTCCCGCGATTCGGCTGCAAAAGCGGCGCTTTGCATGGCAGTAGGGGCCGACCCCAACGGTGACGCTGGACGTGGACCGGGCCTCTCGGGACGCAGTCTTCTCA
>JAYVNB010000137.1:0-5528 GCA_043759365.1 Bacteriovoracaceae bacterium
GGCGACTCTCTATCGCTGGGTAGATGGGTTCGGACTTCGAACGATGGTGAATCATTTACGCAATGGTATTTCCAACCCATTCGAGGCTATCTAATGGTGAAGTTTACCCACTTCCCTTGCCGGGAGGCTAATGCGCCATCCCTAGTATTAATTCCTGGGGGTCCGGGCCTCAGCTCATTGACACTTCACTCGCTTGCAGTTCTTTGCCGATCATTCAATCTCCAGTTCGTCGATCTACCGGGCACGAACGGTGTGACTTATGACAAGAATCGGACGTTTTCGGACCTGAGTGACGAAATCTCTTCAAAGGTAATGAAACTCGACGGCACAGTGTTTATCCTTGGGCACTCGTTCGGCGGATTCCTTGCAGCTAAGGTCGCGCTCAGTTCGCCCAACATTGCGGGGCTTGTTTGTATCTCGACCCCCTTTACGCGGCTGAGCCTCAACTTGGCCGGACAGAACTATGCCGCTAGAATGTCTCCCGTATTAACCGCCGCTGAAAAAAAGTGGCGAGAGCGTCCGTCCGACTCATCACTCGCAGAATGGCTAGCGGAGTACGGGGAACTCTATTTCTCACAAGCGAAGTTAGTAGCGGGCCAAGAGATGCTGAAACACGACCCAGTTTCACACCGTCTATTTCTGTCGCTCCGACAGGACGCTGAACAGATGGAGCCGCTTCTCGATGCCCTTGCAAGCTGGAGTGGTAAGAAACTATTTTTAGCTGGAGAGAATGACACACTTCTTCCCGCCGAAGCATTGAGGGCCGATTCGACCGGGGGTGGCTTTGCCTACCATTCCATTCCAGGAGCCCATCATTTTGTAATGTTCGATCAACCCGAAAGTGTCGCCGGGGTTATCGAAGAGGTTTTGGCGACAGAATTTAAGGGGAAGTTATGAAACGTGTACTTCAGCTTGTGGTGCTTTTATTGGCCTTGGGAGCTCTGATTCAGACGGCGGTGACCGCCGCGGAAAACAAGGAGCATACTGGGACGCACGGCGATCGCGAGTCGCCCGGAATCTGAAACTAGTGCGATTCAACTTGAGCCGCTTCCGATCTGACCCTACCGGGTGGATCGGGGCGGCAATCATGTTAGCGTTTGCAGTACTGGCTGGGTGGCGTGTAGCGCATTCAGGATTGTTGTATTTCGCCCTTATGACGCTTCGGGATCTCGCGGCAGCTTGGCTTTTTTTGGTTCGCGCTCCCAACAAAGGCCCGGGTCAAGGCAGAGCAATTGATATTGTCGCCTACGCATCGAGCGCACTCCCGTTATTCTATAGTGCGACCAGTGGCACACTGAATTCGGTAGCCGTCGTAGCAGATGTCCTTGCGATTCTCGGCTTTGCTCTTGCGACCGTCGCCCTCCTTGAGTTGGGAACGTCATTTGGTGTTTCGCCCGCAAATCGTGGACGAGTAAGATCGGGCGTATACCGCCTCATACAACATCCTATGTACGCCGGGTACGCCATTGCTGAGGTTGGGTTTCTCTTACTCGATCTGAGAAATGCGGGGATCTACGTCGTTTCCGTTACCTTGTACTTTCTCAGGGCGCGCTGGGAGAGCGCGGCCCTAGTGGAAGGTACGAAAAGTGCGGGGCGAGCAACTTTTTAGCGCTCTTGGCCTACCCGATCCGTTGAAGTCAGTTCAAGACCGGATCCGTGCTGGCGGGGGCCGTCGTAAGGAGGTCTGAGTATACCCCCTTCAAGAGCAGGCGATCGAGCTTCGCGCTCGTGATCATCCAGCCATGGACGATCGAGAGGCGATCGACCTTAAGCTCCAAGATCTCCTGTTGCATGTTTCTCAGCTGGTCCACAAAGTCCTGGTCCTGGAGTCCAGCCTCGCCGCGGACATGGCGCTGGTACAGCTGTTCGAAGTGCGCTTGCGAAGCCAGAACTGCGCTCGAAAGCGAGCTATATCGCGACAGTGCAGCGTTGTACTCACTCGCGATCTCGATCGCCTGTAGCTCGATCGCCGAGAAAGTCTCATCAATCTTGATCTGGGTTTCGGCCACTCGAGAGCGCGAAATCTGGATAGTCGGTGAGGCGCTGAAACCCAAGCCAACGCCTTCCGGGCTCAGGATGCCCCACTTCACTTCCTGGTTGGTCTCGACGGCCGCGCGCAGGAGGAACTTCAAGGCTAGAAGCTCATGGGATACCTGCTGAGCCTGCGGAGCCAGGTCGGTAGCGGCGATGGGTTGGATACCTCCCAGATCGGGCGCGACGATCTCTTCGAGCCGGTTGACACCCTGGAGCGGTGAAAGTGCGACGCTCTGGGAGAGGTAGGCGTACTGCTGATCGAGATAGCTCTTGAACAGGCTTCGATCGGATTCCATTCGAAAGGTCCCAATGGCGAAATAGTCAGCTGAACGGGCGCTGATCGTTCCAACCGCTTCTTCCTGCCGAAGCCCAGCCTCAACACCTTTGAGCCAGGCGATGTGCGCGTCCAGTTCCTTCAAGACAAGCTGGTCCCGTTGGATCGAAAGATAGACCCCCTGCACCAGGTTCATCTGGTTTCCGCGAAGGCTCGCCAAGGATTGGCGATCGGCCTCAAACTCGAATTTGGCGGCCTGCCAGCGATACCAATTGCTCGGAAACAGAAACGGAAGGAAGTTTTCGACCGTCTCCAGGAGTGAGAACCCCTGCCCGGTCGCCACGCCTACGATGGAGCGCAGATTGAGCCGAGGGAGCAGATTGCCTGCGGCGACTCGAGCGGACTGCTTGGCCTGATAAACTCTCTCGACCTCCTGAGTGGAGGCGTAGCTTTGAAACTTGGCGCGACCCAGGATCTCGTTCATCCCGTAGACGTGATCAGGTGAGGATCTATTAATTACAGGGAGGTCCGAATTGCGGGTGATCGAGAACTTGAAGTTCGGCGTGCTTTCTCCGATCGGCGCGCTCTCAAAGCTCAGCTGTGCGTCGTTCCAACACGTCTTGAATGCCTGACCCGAAGTCTGACCGTTGGCGCATTTCCCGCTCTGGGCCATCTCAAGGTCATAGGGGCCGAAGTGAGAGGTGCGAAGAATCGCACGCCTGCCATTCACGAAGGTAATCTTGTAAGTTTCAGCTTTCGAGTCGGCGAGGATGGTGCTGACCTCGAATGTGACCGTTTTCGATGGGTTTCCAGCGACGCTCTCCACGATATAGTCGCGCACCTGGCCGACCACGGGAACAGTGACCCCGTTTTCGGTCTGCGTTCCCGAGAACCTGCCCCTCAGGTCGGGCACCCAAGCGTGACAGACGGAGGAAGAAAGCGCTGCGGCCGCCATCAGGACAACTGTGATTCTCATGGCAATGGGCTTATACCGGGCTGGGGTATCCGTCAACGAAGACCGTGGATACAGAGGAATACCGGGATTCATCGAACGAGGACGCGTTGGCGAAGGACCCATGCGAGCTCCAAAGACGCCGTACCCGCCAGGATTGCTCCTAGAAGCCAACTGAGCGCAAAGCCCAAGACGATCTGGGAATCGAGCATGGCGATCGCTCCCAATGAGAGAAACGCTACCGCGGAGACTTGCAGCAGCTCGTGCCGGCGCAAAACCCTGACCTCCTCCGGACGAAGGAGGATTCCGCAGAGGGCCAAGGTGGTTCCGACGAAGAGCCCACCGCAAACGATCATGCAGCCATGCTCCCCGAACGCCATAAAGGTGTGCGCCAAGCCCATGCCACTTCCAAAAGTCCGCACACCAAACTGTGGACAAACCGACAAAGTCGCAAGCGCGCTGAAAAGGTGGATCATCGCGAGTTTTGCGAAGACGGACCAAGCGCCGGGATTAAGTGCGTGCTGAACTTGCGCCCGCACTTTGTCGCTCACGGCGAGCGGTGCATTGCCTGATGAGCGAAGGAAGTCCTCGTACTCTTGCTCTACCCGCTCAAATTTTTCTTCCATGAAGTCCTCCGGATCGACTCTACTCAGGGATAACGACGGCGAGTCATCATTTGTGACATTCAAGGTGGGCGCGTGCCCGCCAGCTCTCGGAGCTTGGCCAAGCCCCGGCTCACAAGCTTCCTCACGCCGGGCTCTGCACACTCCAATTTCTTAGCGATTTCGGCGTAGGTGAGCTCATCCAAAACCCTGAGCCGGACAGCTTCGCCTTGGGTTACCGGGAGTTGGGAAATGAGGGATAAGAGAGCGCCCTCGCCTGAATCTTGATCGCCTGTGTCCGGATTCATCGAAGCGCGCAGATCGGGTACTTGCTCGATCGCGTCGCCTTCCCAATACATCGTTTCGAGGGAACGTCCTGATTTTCTCCATCGATCCAGAAGAACGGACCGGGTGATTACGAAGAGGGATTGGGAAAACAGGTACTCCGGTGAAAGGACGCTCCGACTCTGATGAAGCTTTAAGAAAACGGACTGAAATGCTTCTTGCGCTTCCTCGGAGTTGTCGAGGCGTTTCTTCAGGTAGGAAAAGACTCTTCCTGAATGACGCGAAAAAAGCTCATCGAATGCTGCGGTCTCTCCCGCACAATAAGCTTTGAAGAGCTGCTCGTCAGATGATGCCATTGGGCCTTACATCGAAGTGCGTCGTGTCAGCAGCTTCGAGATCTCGCTAATTTTCTCTTGAGCAGCCTTGGGATCCCGGGTCTCGAGCGCTTGGGTCAGGCAATGCTGGAGATGAGTCTCGAAAATGCGGACTTCAAGGCTTCTTAAAGCGGCCATGGCGGCACGAAATTGGACCAGAATATCCACGCAATAGCGTTTCTCCGTGATCATCCCTTCCAAGCCCCTGAGCTGCCCTTCGACGCGTCTCAGCCGAGGCAAGGCATAGGAGTGGTCTGGATGATTTGCCTCTGCATGACAGGAGGGAGTCGATTTCTTCTTGGCCATTCGCTGAGTCTCCGTGACTCTATCCTAAACCTTTCGTGTCAGAACTTCACCTTCCGAAGTCGCAGAGCGTTTGCGATCACCGAGACCGAACTCAGGCTCATAGCCGCGCTCGCGATCATCGGGCTCAGGAGGAGGCCGAAAACTGGGTAAAGGACTCCCGCTGCGATCGGAACACCGAGTGCGTTATATCCGAAGGCGAAAAGGAGGTTTTGCCTGATGTTCTTCAGGGTCGCGCGGCTCAAATTGCGGGCGCGGACAATCCCGCGAAGGTCGCCTTTGACGAGCGTGATTCCCGCACTTTGCATCGCCACGTCGGTGCCCGATCCCATCGCGATCCCGACCTCTGCCTGGGCCAAAGCCGGCGCATCATTGACACCGTCTCCTGCCATGGCGACCTTTCGCCCCTCGCTTTGTAGCCTCCGTATGACTGCGATTTTCTCTTCGGGGCGGACGTTTGCGATGACTTCGGTCAAGCCAAGCTGGGCCGCGACCGCTTGGGCCGTCTCCAAGTGGTCTCCAGTCAGCATCACCAAGCGCAGGCCTGCTTCTTTCAGAAGTCGGACGGCCTCAAAGCTGCTCTCCTTGATGGGATCGGCCACGCTCAGGATGCCGGCGGCGACTCCATTCACTGACAGATAAAGAGTAATCTGGCCCTGCTCTCGAAATCTTCCACCTAGTTCTTTGAGCTTCAAGGTTGGAGT
>JAYVNB010000138.1:0-16248 GCA_043759365.1 Bacteriovoracaceae bacterium
AAGCAGAAAGGCAGCGTGAGTCGGGCAGTCACCCCGAAATCGGCTACCGAATGGCTATGATGAAAATAGGCGATAATTTGAGAATCCAAATTGCCGATCAAAGTGAAAGTGATGATGTTGAAAAATATCCAGAAATTGTACTTCGAGATATCGAGCGCCACCTCGGTTGGAATCGCGCCCCTCCCGTCAGTAGCCACCTGCGGTTGTTGGCTCAGGCGCTGTCGGCCCAAGCAATAAACCAGGCAAACGATTGGCGCGAGAAGGTAAACCCCCATCGAGCTTGCGAGTCCCAACGCGCCTCCGGAAACCAAGGCAGTCACCGCAAAAACCCTAAAAAGCGTGACGCCGACGTTCAATCGAAGGAGACCACGGTAATCCGAAGCCACGCGCAGATCCGCCAAGAAAAAAGAGAGCCAAGTATTCATCAGCGCCACACCGACCGCGCAAAGCAGGAATCCGTAACTCTCGTCGCGATGATAGAGCGTCTGAACGGCCCAGCGGCAGATCAGGAGCGAGGCGAGGGCGAGCGCGGTCGAGCTGAGGGCGATGCTCTGGCCGACCCGCTTCCGCAAAGCTCGGCTGAACGGAGCCGCACGATGGATCGTGCCGAAACGAACGTAGGTGTCCGACCGCCCTAGATGGAACAAGCCTCCCAGGAGCATGTACGCGGAAGTGAAAAGAGAAAACCGTCCGTAGTCGGCCACCGGGAGAGTGCGGATGATGATCACATTGACGACGAAACCAAGAAAACCGCAGATGCCTTGACTCGCCACGACCCAAAGCGCGTTCCGCCCGGTGTGGGTCCGGGCGGCGCTCAATAGCTTTGATATAAAATAATTACTGATCGAACGCTCATTCCTTTTGCCCGCGAGCGTTCGTTCGACGAAAGGCATTCCCCTATTTTTACTTGGATAATGCGGGCTGCCTAGGGGAAAATATCCGTATGCAACCTACTTCCACAGTTTACCGCGCCTGGAAGCATGACTCGGTTTTCCCATCGACGGACGACCCTTTTTTCCTCGACCATGTCTCGCGCTACCATTACGCCGAGAAATTCATCTCTCCCGAAACGACGGTGCTCGACGTCGCATGCGGAAAAGGCTACGGCTCGGCAATTCTTTCCCGCCAAGCCCGCTCCACGCTCGGCATTGATCTCAACCCGGACTCACTCGCTTTCGCGCAAGCTCACTTCGGATGTCCCTCGGGCCTGAGTTTTCAGGCCTGGGATGCTTTAGCCGTCGACCAGCTCGGTCAACGCTTCGACCTCGTGGTGGCCTATGAAGTGATCGAACACCTCGCTCCCGCGGACACCGACCGCTTCTTGGCCTCGCTCAAGCGCGCGCTCTCCCCCGGCGGCAAGCTCCTCATCAGCACGCCCAATCACGAAGTCGTCTTGAAAGCAGGCGTCGAAGTACCCGACTTTCACATCAACAACCTGACCTCGGCCGAATTCAAAACCGCGTTGAAACGCCATTTCCCCAGAGTGGAGCTCTTCGGGCAATACCGCCAGCGTGGCGCATGGCGCGACCTATGTTTTCACCTCGACTACCTCAGTTTGCGCCATCGGATCGGGTTCTTGAAAAAAGCCTTGTCCGCGCGGCCCCCGGCTCCCGGATTAAATCCGAGCTCGACCATGATGTCCCCTCCCGCCGTCTGGCGACCCGAGCAGATCGTCGCCGAGTCCGCGCGCTACCGCTTCTCCAAACTGGTGCGTAAACAGGCTGGTTTGAGCTTTGCGGTCTGTTCGGGATAGCGCGGTTTGACGGCTAAGACGTGCCGGAGCAGGTCGCCGGATTCGCACCCCCGTGGAGGAGTTGATCATAATTCCTAGCTGCCTTGTCGCGCGAAAAGAAGTCGCGTGCGAATTCGAGGTTTGCCTGCCCCACCCTCTCCCATTCGCCGTTACCCGCTGCCGCCAAGTCAACTAACGCCTCGGCGAGCTCATCAACCGATCCCGGTGCTACGACCGCACCGCATTTTCCTTCGCGCGCCAAGACGCTTACCCCGGTATTCAAGCGCGTCGTGATCACGGGCAGTCCGCAGGACATGGCCTCGAGTATCGAGATGCCGAATGTTTCGGCCTCGCTGACCGAAGGTGCCACGAAGAAGGAACTACCCGTCAAGAGTCGATTTTTTTCGACCTCGGAACATCTACCCGCGAAATCCACGACACTTTCGATGCCCTCCTCGTGGGCGATCCTAAAAAGCCGCGCGAGTTCGGGGCCGTCTCCAGCAATCGAAAGTCGGTACTCCCGGAAAAACGGGAATTCACGATAGGCCTGTCCCCACGCACGCAACAAAACGTCAAATCCCTTGTAGGGCACTAAACGGCCCACGGCGCAAACTTGCCGCGCTACAGCCCGCTTCACGCAGGCACTCCGGGTCAGTTCATCGCTCCACGATTCCACATGGAAGGGAAGCACGTGAAACTTCTCCCGCCACCGCGCGAGCTGCGAGAAAGCCTCGGGAACCTTGTGGCTGGAGACCAGGATCATTTCCGAGCGATCCAGGATCGGGCGCGTGACCCCAGCGAACCAAAGACGGCCGAGCCAACCCTGACTGAGCGGAGTGGCGTGCAGGAATGGAATCAATCTCACGCGAGTTGCTCGCGGTCTGAGAGCACTCGTGAACAGAAGTCGCAAAACCGCGAGCTCCGCCATGGGATGCGGAAGGTGCAAGTGAAGCACCTGTGCTCGGCGGAGCGGATGACCGAACAGTCGCGGACTGATCGGCGCCGACAGGAGTTTGGCCCAGATCGGATGACGGGTCACATTGATTGCGCCAATCCGCTCATAAATCGTCTTTCCGGTACCTCCTCCTGATACGACACAAGACACGCGGTATCCAAGGTCGGCGCCAAGCTCGGCCAAGTTCTTGGTCGCCGTCTCGATACCGCCGCAATCGGGCCAATAATATTTTCCGAGATGAACGACTTCCATCGCCTCAGCCCAACCCCGGCCGCTGGCCTTCCGCCGGTGACGTATGATTTAACGGAGACTTTCGGAAACCGTACCGCCTCGTCTTAAACGCCAACTGGCTTTTCAGATAGCGGAGATGCAGTCCGCTATAGGGTAATAGCGCTGTGAAAACTTGGGCGGGATCATGGAAGCCAGCCGAAAGCGTACGGAAGTCTTCGACCGAGTGGCTGCCCTCCTCGCCAAACATGAGGATTCGGTTGGCGATACCGCGACAGAGCGAGTAGACCGAGCTTTCGGAACCTTTCGCTACGAACAGGAAGACCGACGAATAATGCTCGGCGTATTCCTCAAGCACCATGCGGATCACGCCGAAGTTCTCGGCCCCGTGGATATGGACTATATCCTTGCGGCCTTGGTCGAAGCGGTAGATCTTCACGCCATCGATCAGACTGCAGCTCTCGTAATTGCCGGGAATCCAGGTGGGGTCCTCCGCCACCAGTAGGACGTTCTGGTTGCGCGAAGCCATGTAATCGATGAGCGGCAGGAAAGTATGCAGAGTCAAAGCCGGGGTAGCCGAGCCGCAAAGCACGATGGGCGTCGGCTCGTCCCACTTGCTCTTTTGCTTGAAAATGCACTCCAGCGCAGCGAGCACTTCCGCGCAGGAGTCACGCGAGCTGGAGAAACGACCGGCGTAGCGGAAGCCCGCCGACTCGACGTCCCCCCGTATGACGACGCGGGGTCGGATGGCGTCCATGAGTAGGATGGCGGAGATTCCGACGAAAAATCCGGCGAGGAGCCCAAACGCGAACTTCGGGAGAAATGGGATGGTATTGGGCGCGTTGAGCGCGTTGGGGGCGGTCACCTCTCGAAGTGTGCTCTTCGAAGCTTGGCTGCGGACGCGCATCATTTCCAACCGGCGCACGAGCTCGCCGTGCAGCTCCGCGTTCTGGCCGACCTCCCGCTTCAGCGAACTCACCGCGATCCCGTTGAGCGGCAAGTTGTTCACTTCACCCTCCATCCCGCGGAGCCGCTCCAGGATGCCCTTCAGCGCCAATTCCTGCTTCGCCAAGCCGTCTTGGGTTTGGATGATCTTGCCAGCCAATGAACGGCGATACTCGCCGGGCCCGTAGACGTCTTTCGCCTCAATCGCCACTTTCGACTGGCTCTTGCGGATGAAATCACGCGAATTATCAATGCGTCGCTCGATCGCCAACACACCCGGATGATCCGGAGCGTAGGCTTGCTCAAGAAGCTTCGCCTTCTGGTAATTCAGCTGCACGACTTCCGTTTTCAATGCTTCCAGCACCTCGGCTGCCGAACCTTCGTTGCCGTCCAGGCTCTTCAGCTTTCCATTCAACTGAGCGATCAGTTGTCGGTCAGCTTCGATGCTCTTCTGGACTTCTTGGCGTTTCATGCGCAAACCGAGGAACTCGGACATGAACGCGGTCGAAACTCCATCGGTGGCCACGTTGAGGTGGCCTTTCATGTAATCGGCGAGTTTCTGCTCGGCTGCATCGAGTTTGTCGTGCACTACTTCCGCTTGATCCTTCAGGAACTTGATGGACCGGTCGAACTCGTCTTGGTCCAGCCGCTCGTTGGCGCGCGCAAACGCGGTCAAGACAGCGCGATTGATCGAATACGCGGTTTTTTCCTCAAGTGCCGAGATCTTGACTTCGATTGTCTCATCGGTCGCCAAGGCCGTGATCTGGATCATCCCGCTCAAGAGCAAACCAAGCTCCTCGAGCGAGAGCTTGGCCGTATCGACACGCTGGTACTGCACGTCGGTGATACCGAGTCGGAAAAGCGCGTAGCTCAACTTCAGCTTCCTCCCGATCCCCCAGCTCAGCACGAGCTTTTCCTTGTCGTGGTTAGCGTTCAATTCTTTGGCGAGCTCATTGAGGAAAGTTTCGCTCTGGAAAACAAGTACCGCGTTGTTCAGTCGGGTAGACTCGCTCATGACGTCGGCGGCAACCGCTGCCTTTGCGTCGACGGAGCGCCCGATGTCGAAGTTCTGGAGTTGGAGCTTGGAAGTCGAGATGTAGAGCGGCACTTCGGTAAGCGCTTGCACCGCGTTAGCCGCCCCGACGACCAAGGTGAAGAAAACCAGCAAGTGGCGCTGGCTGCGCAAAAGAACTTTGAAACGTTTCAGCGAGAACTGATGAGCGCCCGTGGACGGCGCACGCTCCACGGACAGCGCTTCGCCTTTAGACTGCCCGGGCTGCTGAGCTTGCATAGGAAGCCTCCTTCGCGCCGACCGCGAGTAACGTCCAAAAGATTCCAGAAACTGGATTATAAAGGACTCCTTCGTTGCCGACGCCGCTAGCGACGAGCAAAAAGGCGAACAGGCCACACGTCCAGATCAAAGCCTGATCCAAGCCACAGAACCGCCCCAGGGCCTTTCCCGCCAAATTCTTCAGGATGGAAAAGACGAAAACGAGCCACGCGAGCAGTCCGAAGATGCCTAGTTCGGTGAACATCGCTTTGAAAAGGTTGTCGGCAAAACCCCAACGCGCCCCGAAATAGGGGTCGGCCTGGATTCGGCTCGACCATACCGCGGAGGCCGCTCCCACACGCGATAGCCCGATTCCAAACCAGGTTAGGTCGGCGAGCTGCGCGGTTTCCGTGTAAGCACCGCCTCGGGCCTCCGCGTAAGTCTTGCGATCGCCCAAAGAATTCGCGCGCTTCAAAAGGTGCTCCCGCTGCTCGGGCGAGAGTTTGGCCAAAATATTCGATCCCGCGCTTGAATTCAAGTAGTGCATAGTCAACATCCCGATCAAGCCGACAACCAGCGCGCCCACCGCCAATCGCACGAAGAAGCCTCTCGCCGGGCGTAAGAAAGGCATCAAGATGCCGAGGAATGCGGTCAAAATCGCCAATCGCACTTGGCAGAAGACCAGGGTCGGGATGCCCACCGCGAGGTAGGCCAACGCCAAAACGCGGTCGAGATAAGCTCGCGCAGGCTTCAGCAACAGGTAACCCGCGATCGGAGCACCTAACATCACCCAGATCGAGGGACCGCCCGGAACCGCGGTCGTTCCGAAAGGACGGTAGTATATGCCGGAAAACTGCTGCTCGCTCATTTCGCGATAGCGAGGGTGCAATCCCAGCATCCACGACTGACCGTAGAGGTATTCGACGACGCAAATCGCGCCTTCGACGACCGTCAATCCGAGCAACCACCGCAGGAGGACCGGCAGATCGCGTCGTGGGATATGATGGTAGACCAGAAAAAACAGGCAGATCATCGAGAGGTAGAGCTTACTGCCCGCGATCGAAGGCAGCAGGCCTAGTCCGAACGGGTTCAAGTACTGGATGAAAATCCAGAGGAGAAGGACCAGCCCGCAAACGATGTGCGGAGTGCACACGATCTTCTCGAACGCCCCCCCTTCCTTACCTTGGGCCGAACGGAACATCAGCACCGCTAAAAGCAGGTCCTGACCCACGTGCAAGACGGGGTTGTAATTCGAATTCACTTTCACCGCGCCGTCGACGAGGAGGTAGGCGAAGTAGAGGAATATCCCGTCACGGATCGGTAAGAGCAGGAGCATGACGAAAGCGATCGCCGCAAGTGCGACGACACAGGCGCCTTTAGTGAACGATCCCGCAGTCACCACGACGAGAAGCGTGAGCGCGACGCCCGTGAACGCCGCTGGCACGAGCCAACGCTCCCGATCGGCGCGCGCCCACTTCCGCGGCGAAGGCAGCCCCCCCTTGATTACCGAACTATTCCCCATCCCGCTCCCAGGTTCCGCGTGAACTAAAGCGGACTTAGAGAATAACATATGAAGCAATTGTGGTCGTCCAACTGAGTTCCGTCCGCGCGGCATATTTTTCCCGGTTTCAAGGCCATGGGACTGTGTAAACATCCATGAATGCCGACGTCCGCCGCACCTCGCGCCTTGCGCGCGATCTCGACTCTGCTCCTGCCTCTTTTTTTTGGGTACGACGCGCACGCGGCCGAGTTGCGATTGGGCGACTTCGGCAAGAATGTCGAGCGTGGCCAGGCCGAGTATTTCAACAGCAACCGCGACCAGCGTTTTGAGATCAAAGTGAACTTGGTGGGCGGGGTGCAGACTCCCGGCATCTATCACTTGCCAGACACGACCAATCTAATCGAAGCGATTTCCCTCGCCGGCGGCACTGTGACGAACGCCGACTTGGGCAACGTCTACGTCAAACACCCGACGCCGAGTGGCTTCGAGACTCACCACTACGATCTGAGCAAGATCATCTCCAACCCGGAAATGAAATTTCCCCAGATCACCGATCGTGACACCATCCTCATCGAGACGACCAACACCTCGCAAAACCTGGTGGTCGCGCTTTCGATCATCGGAAGCGTGCTGGGCATCCTCACGACCGGCTACCTTTTCTACCAGTCCGGCCGGAAATAGTGCCACTTTCGGCTTTCAGGGAATGAAAACCAGGTCCGTATAGCTGTCTTGCGCGCCTAAGTGCGTGACGAGCGCGGGCAGCTCCGAGACCGGGCACCGTTCACGCTTTGCGTCTTGGAGGTCGTAGAAGAATCGGTAAGTGCTCCCCAGCAAGGCGAGGTAAGCCGAGAGATCCGAACCTGCCGCCCGCACGCCTGC
Source organism: Bacteriovoracaceae bacterium (assembly GCA_043759365.1). GTDB lineage: Bacteria > Bdellovibrionota > UBA1018 > UBA1018 > UBA1018 > JAYVNB01. Next base: position 7,511 of record JAYVNB010000138.1, read on the forward strand.
GGGCCAGAACTCCGCTACAAGCGGTATTCTTCGCTCGAGAATGCTTCGCGCGCCCATCAGCACTTCAGCCTCGTGGCCCTGAGTATCCATCCAGAGCAAGGATATGGAAGCGGGATCGATTCCCGCAGCGGATAGGACGCCGTCGAGCGTCTTGAGCTGAATCGAACGCGTGCGAACCGAGGAGGACGCTCCCGGACCCGGAGGAAGTTCGGACGAACGCAGCCGGACTCGATGGTCCCCGAAGTTCGATGCGGAGAGAGCGAGCTCAGCTTCTCCCTCGCGCGAAGACAGCGCGTACGGAAAAATCCGGATTCGTGCGGATAGTCCGTTTTTAGCCACGTTTTTAGCCAGGAAATCGAGGTTTTTGACTTCAGGTTCGAACGCGAGCGCCGACCGGAAAAGCCCCCTCTGCACGAGGGGGATGCAAGTAGTGCCGATATTCGCCCCAATGTCGAGCAGCAAGCCGTTGCCCGCCGCGGGCAGAAGCCCCTCTCGCGCGAGCAAATCGCAGGCACCCAGGATCTCACTGAGCGCAAACTCATCGGTGAGATACAGTGCGCGCCCGATCACTTGATCTTTTGAGCTGAAGACGAGATCCCCGTGCAACGAGGAAACCTCGACTTCGCGTTCGGGGCCCAGCTTCCAGGCCTCCCAACGCAGGCGTTTCTGGAGATGCGACGGATCGCGGGCGCAGCGCGAAACGAATGAGCGAAGGCTCACGCGCTCCCCCGAAGCCCAGCCACGACGATTCCGCGTCCGCGCAGTCGGGCGGGATCACAAGAGAAGTAGAAGTTCGGGGAGGCGCTTCGTGAATCGACGGTTCGTGCCGGTTCAAGCTTTTCCGCATGGACGCGGTAAGCCTCGTAACCGTAGCTTTCCAGAAAAGCCCAGAGTTCCTCGGGGGAGCTGCCTTGACGGGCCAAATGCGCCCGCTCGATTTCGATCAGCAGATCGGGCGCAGCAGAGGCAAGTAGTTCTCGGCAGCCATGCAGGGCTTTCATCTCGGCCCCCTCGAGATCCAGTTTGATCAGACGCAAGCGAGCTCGCGCCTCAGGTTCGATCACTTCATCGAGACTGCAGACCTTCACTTCGCAAGAAATTCCTCCAGTGGAACTCTCGGGCACCAAAGAGCTGACACCCGAATGGTTTCCACTGAACTCGATGAACGGCGATCGCCCCTTGCGCTCGCCCAACGCTTCCTCACGCACTTCAATCCAATCATAGGCATTGACTGCGAGATTACGGCGCAAGCGCTCGCGCGTCGAAACCGCAGGCTCAAAGGCTAGGACACGGCCGGTTTCGCCTACACGCGCAGCGGCTACGAGCGAAAACAAGCCCACGTTCGCGCCCCCATCGACAAAGCTGTCCCCCGGAGCTAAAACGCGTCCCAGCATGTGTAAATCGGCATCGTCATAACCGTAGCGATAGATTCCCAAGCCCAGCGAAGTGCGAAGCTCGGCAACCACGCGCGAGCGACCCCCATCAAAAGGCACCACGGGCAAGCTTAACGCGGGGTGCAGTCTACGGACGTACGTACCGAAGACTCGAAACGCGGTGCGCAGTGGATACTGGGACCAGGCCGGATTGAGGCGCAAGTGGGTCGGCGACAGCATCTCATTTGATACTGAGTGAAGGCAACTTAGAGTCAAGCTCAAGTTAAGAATTGATAAGTAATTGCCGAGAAGCTGCTCATCAATGGAAGATTTGAAATCAAAACCATACGGTCGCGTCTTCGTCCTCGAGCCCGCATGTCCTGCAATGATCGGAGCGCTCAAGGAACTCGAGGACTACGACATTATCCTGTTCACCCAGGAATCGGAGCTCGTTCCCGCTGCAGGCCAGAATCTCCCCGGTCTGCTCCTGCTCTCGATCCATTCCAAGGAAGACGTGGCACGCCTCGCAGCAATCCTAAAAGCCCTGAAACGGGTCATTGATAAGCATCTTTTACGAGTGATTGTGTTGTCCGCGGTGGTGAGTCCCGCCCTGGAAACCGCATTCACGATTTTGGGCTGTTCCGATTTCTTGCCCTTTCATACCGCCATCCAAACTCTCGCTTTCAAGTCAAAACTCTACTTGCGCGCACTCGGCGCGAAAACCGTTGACGCGCCCGAGAGGAACTACGAACGGCGCAAGGAAGTGGCCACGGTTCAACCTGAAGTGCTCAAAATCACCGTCAAGAAAACGAGCCGCAGCCTCGAAGCCGCCGGGCCGGTCATTTTCAAAGCCAACGTTCCACTTTCCACCGAGCCAAAGACGAACGCGGTCTTCGCGGACGAAACCGCGCCGAATAAGGACCTGCATTGGCACCCAGACGCGACCGAAAGTAGCGCTTTCGAAGCGACGATTCGCCATCAGCAGGAGCTGAACGATGGCAAGAACTGCCTGGCCGATGCTTCTGCGGCGGAGCCGGTTGTCACTTTCGAGGAAGTCCCCTCTGCGGATCCCACCCTGGTCCCTTCGCAAGAAGCCAGTCAGGAAGGCCTATTCGCTTCAGTGTCGGAACACCCGCCTCACTCTCTCTTGCCGGTCGACGAAGCTCAAACACCTACAGCCCGCGAGAGACGCGAAACCCTCAGCCAGTCGTTTTCTTTGGACGGGAGCGCTTTCCCCGAATCACACGACTTGCCGACACTGCCTTCGCCGACTCTTCCAGTGAATGCGGAACGCTACCCACCTACTCCGATACCCTCTTCGGTTTTCGCGTTTTTCTCTCCGGCTAAGAAGGCGCTCGAAAGCGACGAAGATATCCGCCAAGTTTATGCCGGTGGGATCCGTAGGGTCGGAAAAATGACAGGGTCGACGGCCGGCGCCGTCATATGGCTCGAAGCGTCCCTCGGAGTCTACGTGATCGCCTACCAAGACAGCAACATCGGCGCGCCCACATCCAATGACTGGCTCGATACTTTTCGCCAAACGGGCGCTTCCGGACAAAGTTACCAACACAAAAACAGCATCTACGCGACGGAACTCATCACGAAGTCCAGTCTCTCAGACTCGCACGCCCCCCCCCCTCAGCGGGGTTTACTGGTGTTCAAGCGACCCCTGCGTCACCGCCAATACAACACCGATGAAATCGCGCTGATACGCGCCCTAAGCGAAGAAATCTGTCAAGCCAGCGAATCCGTCCGGGACTTCAAATCATTCCTGGGCGCCGCCTAAAAACGGCCGCAGCCCACTGGGCAAATTGATCCCGTTAATCTCGCCGTCGATAAATCCGATGATGGATGCATGGCGAGTTTTTTTTACCGTCCAAAAGTCAGGTCGTTTGCTCGCAGTGCCATTCAACGCCTGCAACCGTTCGGCCTGTTCCGCCCCTTGCAGTTCGCCGTCCGATTATTGAGCCCGCGTTCGCACGCAGATCGGACGACCACGATCGCCGATCTCGATGCGCTCGTCGCCCGCGCGCCGTCGCTCGATCGTTTCCTAGACGATGCCTCGTTGATCGAAGGCTATTTCAAAGCGCTACGCGACTATTTCGGCGCCGCTCGGTTCCCCCGACAATCTTTTCAAGCGATTCTCGAGCAAGTCAAGCGAGTCGCGCGCGAAGTCCCCGGCTTTGGCGAAAACCTTTGGCGTGTGGGTCTCGCAGGCTGTGATTTCGAAATCAAAACCGCCGGCCAGACGACCGGCCGCCGAGTCCAGATCAACCTTTGGCGGCTTTACCGGTTTCAGTGGCTGTCCTCGCTGCGGGAAACGGCCGGTTTGCGCGAAAGCTCCGCGAACGCACGCCAAGTCCTAGCCCAAATCTACTTACGCGAGCTTCAAGCCCGGTCTGCGGCATTCGAAATCGAGATCGCGCGCGGGCGGCAGCGGACTAGCGAAGATATCACCCGCCCCGGCCTGAGCCGGCGAGACGCGCGTTTGCTACGCGCCCATTTTTACAGCGGTTTCCGTAAGGATCGTGAACTGGCGTCGATTGCCGCCTTTTTCCTCTACTCCTATCTTACGGCACCCGCGCGCCAGCGGTTTTTTCAATATTCGGACGCCGACCTGATCATCGGGTTTTTCAAGGAGCTGAAGCAAAATCCCCGCGCCGTCACTGCGATCTTTTCAGAAATGAGAGTTCCGTCCGCCTTGCTCAGCGCCATCAAGCGCCTCATTCCATCCGCCCAAGAGCTTTTGAGTGATCACCGCATGTTCCCGCTGAATACCGCTCCTGGCGGGGGTAAAATCACCGTGCGCGCCAACTACGTCACGCGTTTCATCCGTCCCTTCCATGCGATTTGGTTGGGTATACCTGAAAACGACTGCCTGGCCGGTGACCCGGGCTTGCTTGAGTTTGTGACCCCTGAGCGGTGGGCAGTCAGCGCATTAGCCGGGGCAGTCACAACGGTCATCGAAAAGAACGGCCGCTACCAGGGATTCGCGCGTTTCGTGCCCCTCAAGTCGGTCAACGGAGAAATTTTCGCTTCGTTCGAAGCCTGGGCGCCCGTTCTCGCTCACCGCGTGGTCCTGGTGGGGCAGCACGGGACAGGTGACGCCGAAAAAGTATCCCAGCTCTTCTTTGACTCTTGGTACCCCAAGCTTATGGCGGTCCTGCCAAAGAACTGGAAGGGCTTAGTCGTGAGCGAAAGCGCGATGATCGACAACGCCGGCGTAAAACTCGCTCTCGCGGGTTCTGGGTTCTGGTCGAAAGGGCACGACTTCGGCAGCGCGTCCTCCTTGGAGCACATCGACTCGGCGGTGAATGGCATCAAGGGCATCGTGAAGCCCTGCGGTCCCGCGATCCGATATTGCTCGGATATGATTTTCGACGCCAAAATTCCGGACGCCGGGCGTCTCCGTATTCTGGCTCCGCCTCCCCCGCTTTAAGGTCTTTTAATTTTCAACAGATGGGTCCCGCTCATCAGGTCAGAGCCGACACAGCAAAGAAGAACTCTGCGCGCAATCCGAAGCCTCGTACAAAACATCCGGGCAGTGGTTCAAGGCTCCAGATCTACCCCTCACCTAGAGACGGTCCCTACGATGGAACCTAGGGCGGAACGTCCTTCTCATTTCGGTAAAAAGTCATTTCAAAAGGCTGCGTAAACCTGAGCCTTGTAACCGCTCAAATCCAGCGTGCACTCTTTGCATGAGAGGGGGTTGAATCGAGGACTCCCGGAAAACAACCCGCCGCGCCCGGCACCAGAATCAAGCCGCGTTCAATGGGCCTTCGACTAAAATTGGATTGGGGTCACGTTTTGAGGTGTTTTGAAAATGGTTGGCCCGCCCGGGATTGAACCGGGGACCCCTACCGTGTCAAGGTAGTGCTCTCCCGCTGAGCTACGAGCCAACATAATCGAGTGACGAGAACTTGGGGTATAGCCCCGGATCCTGGGATCCGTCAAGTATCCCGTTTCAGATCCCAGAATCTTTCTTGGGCCACCCGAAGCAGCTCCTGACCGACTTTCCTAAAGGCCGCCTGATCCTCCGAGTTCGTGAGAAACTCAGGCTGCGCATCGAGACCGCAGGGGCGGATTCCGAGGAAACTTGTTTCCGTCGCAAAAACATTCAATGCAAGTCCGTGAAGCAGGATGCCTTGTTCGACGTGGATTCCCACCGAAGCGAGCTTTCCTTGGCTCCCCCAGACCCCCATCTCCAGACCTTCGCGGATTTCGGCTCGGGGCTCGACTCTCCGTGCCACTTCAACCGCAAGTTCAAGGAGCTTTTCGACGGCGATCCTCACACCCTTCCGGTCACCCGTCAAACGCTCGAGACTATCGACAACGAACAAAACCCACTGTCCCGGACCATGATAGGTGGCAAGCCCCCCTCGATCCACATCGAGGACTTCCACTCCCCTTTCGGCCAAGGCGGCCCGGTCCAGCTTGAAGTCACCCGGAGTGGTCCGTCGTCCCACCGTGATCACAGGTGCCAACTCCGAAAGCAGGATGGCGCCGGCTCCTCCTTCGCGAACGCGGGTGCCGATCTCCCGCTGCCTCAGATCAAGCAACCGGTAGGTCCATGGGTCCTTGGCTTCGTGGCGGCGGATTTCGATCGCGGGTGTGCTCAAGCCAAACCTCAATACAGGCGGACCAGGTCGCCTTCGGTGAAGTTCCCACCCGTATGGAGCTCCGCCACTGCGCCGTCCGTGCCGATGAAGTCGACGACTTCAACCGTCCCCTTGAGCTGACCCTGAGTCCGGCCCAGGTAAGCACCGGTCGAAGGATCGTAGATGTCCTCTCCCTGGGTCAGCACTTTCAAGATATCGCCCGCCACCAATCCCGAAGCCTTTCCAGCATTCACGTAAATCTTGCTGCCGGCCAACTTCGCGACGTGGCCCTGCCAAGCCATCTTCTCGACCGCCTTGATCACATCGGGCACCAGCGCCGCGACCGCATTGCGCGTGGCGAGCTTCGAGAGCTCAAGGCGGTATTCGGGACTCGTGATGTTGTTGTCCTCCAAGGCGACCATCGTATTGCTCGAGGCTTCGCCTGAGCGCCCAACCGCCATGATTTCACGCCCGCCTGCGACATCGAAGACTTTGATCTCGACATCAACCGCCGCCAAGGATTGCTTCTGGCGAAACAATCCGATTTCGTCACCCCGAGTTCGATAAACGATTTTGGAAATCCGCCCGATCAAAAGCACTGAGACACCGAGTCTCCGGCCTTCCCGGATCAGTTGCGCTACTTTCACCGAATCACCCTGGACGAAGTCTTGAGTGCTGAACTCAGTCTTGGCCTCGGACGGCAGGATCAAGCGTTGGGTGACGAACAAACCCCGCTTCATATCCTCCGCGGCAAACAGGCCCAGATCCTTGGCCTGAACGGGAGTATCGTTCCAAAAATCGAAAACCACGACCCGCTTCTTGGGTTGTCCCATCGACTCCACCCGGCTAGTCGGGGTTTTACCGGTCGCTCCCGCAGACTTGTTGTAATAACTCGGGCTCTCGTCCTGGTAGAAGTTCTGGTCCCTCTTGAATTCGGGAGATCGCTGGCAGCCCGTGACCTGAGATACTCCCAAAGCGATCGTCAAGAGGAGTCTCTTCATCATTCGGCCGCCACTTTCAAGGAACGTTCGTTGGAACCCAAAGCCACCCGGAGAGGCGCCAGCGCTTGCCGAAGTTCGTCGACTTTGTGGGAAGTGCGAATCGAGAAACTCACCCACCCGCGGGCCACTTTGCGTTCCTCGATCGTTCCCCAGGCTCGGAGCGAATTCTGGATCTGATTCTTCATCACGATGAACTGGGCGAAATCGCGGATTCCAGTCACTTCGACGAATAGCTCATCCGTAGCCCCACTTTCGGTCTCGTTGCGCGCAACCTGAACCTTGGAGCCGAGATCGGTGAACGAATCCGTGAGGACGCGTTCGGCGGCGACCGTGAAACTATCCTGCTCCAACAGCTCAAGGCGGCTTTCGGTCTTGTACTCATGGGTGGAGCCCGCGCCAATGACGCGGGCAGTTTGAAAGATGCGAAGGCGGTAGTGGTTCTCGTCCGCATGAGCGGTATCGATCGAATCGACTGGGAGCATCTGCCATTCCACGAGCAAAGCTCCAGCCGCCTCATTCCTTTCGGCCAGCGCTGCGACTTTCTCGTTCGAGGAGGCATCCCCATTCACAAAGGTCGGAACGAATCCGCGTTTCTCGAGTCGAGCCTTGACGAGTTTACGGAGGAGCGGCGCGGCCTCCACGCACTTCTTACTACTTTCATCCCCTTTCATCACCACAACTAGCTTGAGGGCATCCGCTCTGGCTCCATGGGGAGCCGCATAAGCCAGATAGTTGCGCAAGCTGTCGAGATCGATGTCGGCCGTGACCCCATTGGCAGAAGGTCGATAATCGCGGATGAATCGGGAGTATTGCGGTACCGCCTCTTCATCGAAAAGGGTCGACTGCCACTCCTCGAGCTTGCCCAGTCTCGGTTTCGCTTCGACGAGAGCAGCCTTCAGGCTCTCCTGCAGGTCTTTTTTGGGAGCCTGCGTAGAGCGGGGGGAGGCGTGAGCGGGAGCCAGCACCCAGGTCGATACGAGCGCGGAAGCAAGGAAGAGAAGAGAGAGAGACTGGCTCATCCTTTGATTTTAGCGATCCCGGGCGCCAGCGTCTACTCCCCAACGCTAGTCTTGCGATGGAATTTTGGCGAAACTCCGACCGGTGCCCCCGCGACCCGTCTCACGGTGCTCCTCCACCGTGAGTGACGGTTGCCAAGCAGCCTGCTCCCGGGTAAACACCCACGACCATGTTCATTGCCGGCCTCTTGCTCGTGACAGGACTACTCGCCCAGGCCTCCAGCCTGCCGATCGAAGTCCTACCGGGCATACACGAGCTCCAGCTCGACTCCCAGATCGCTGCGCAGTCCGACCCTACGGACCGCTGGGGTCCTGACCAGGCTTGGAACGAATTGACTGAGCCCGGAAATCTGAGTTTCAGTTACCAAAAGCACCCGGTCTGGGTGCGCGTGAATCTGCTCAACCGCGGGACCTCGATCGATTGGACCCTGATCACCTATCCCGCGATTTTGGACGAAGTGGATCTTTTCGTTCGAGGTCCCGACGACTCGAAGTGGATCGCCTCCGGTCACTTCCGGGCCGACCGCAGTTCGCCGGAGTTCCAAGCGCTGGATCTCCGCAAACCCAGCTTTGCGATCCAACTCCCTCAAGGTCGCGAACAGTCCATCCTGCTCCGGATTCGATCCATGCACGCGCTGGATCTGAGCCTGCACTTGGAGGAGAGCGCCTTCGCCACTCGAATCGCTCTGACCGAGTTCGGCGCTCACGGCCTCTATTTCGGAGTCTTCACAGCGCTTTTTTTCCTCAATC
>JAYVNB010000139.1:0-16228 GCA_043759365.1 Bacteriovoracaceae bacterium
TTCGCCGTTGAAAGCGAACGGGGTTTCTTTGATGAAAAAAAGCTCAAACGCTCAAGCGCGCTCGTGAGCCAAGTCGCGAATCGATTCCACGATATGCCCCAGCTGAGGAACCGACGCCATTTCGAGCGCGTCGGCCAAGCCAATGCCTGGAATATGGGCGCCTGCCAAAAGCTTCGGTCGCGCTTCGAGCTCGTAAAAAAGCTCCTCCACCGTGCGGCGGATCAAATGCTCCCCGAAGTTGGTGACCTCCAACTCTTCATTCACGTAAAGAACCCGGCGGGTCTTGCGGATCGAAGTCGAGATCATCGCCCAGTCGTAAGGCATGAGTGTGCGCATATCGATCACTTCGACTGAAATACCTTCTTCCCGAAGCTGGTCAGCGGCTTTTGCGCAGTCAAGCACGTTGCGCCCGTAACTGACCACCGTGACATGCTCGCCTTCGCGCAGAATCTTGCCCTTGCCGATTTCGACCGTGTAGTCCTCGAGTTTCGGCCAGGTCGGCTTCCACTTCGAAGTGTCGCCCACCACTGGCTTGTCGAGCATCTGGCTGAGCTTCTTTTGGCCTTCGGGGGTCAAATCAGGCTCACCCGGAATCGGCTCGAGGCCGCGCACACGCATCAACGCCTTGGGCTTCAGGAACATCGTCGGGTTCGGGTCCTTCAAGCAAGCGAGCATGAGCCCGTAAGCATCGAGGGGGGTCGAAGGCATGACGATCTTCCATCCGGCGATGTGGGTCATCGTCGCATCGAAAGAGTGAGAGTGGTAGATCGAACCGCGGATGCCCGAACCGGTCGGAGTCATCACGGTCATCGGAAGCGACCAGTCCCCGTTGGTCTGCCAGCTTTGGAGGCCGGCGAGCTTCAACAAGTCGATCGTATTGTAGATATAATCGCTGAACTGGATCTCGGCCACGCAGCGCACACCCGAAAGCCCGAGGCCGATGGCGGCCCCCACGATTCCACGTTCGTCGAGCGGGGAGTTCCAAGCGCATTCGACGCCTTGAGTGGCGGTGAAAACGCCGCCGAGCGGGGGTCCGACGTCCTCGCCGAAAACTTCCTTCAATCCGAGATTCTTTTCGCCGTAATGCAAGGCCATGCGAAGGGCCTGAACCATCGTTGCCATTAGAAGTACTTGCCTTTCTGACCGGCGAAAGTGTGGTCATAAATCGTGGAAGGATCGGGCATCGGCTCGTCTTTCACACGCTTGGACATCTCGAGCATCTCTGCATTGTACTTCTCTCGAATCTGATCCATTTCAGCGCGGGTCAGGACGCCAGCCGCTTCGAGCTTCGACTCAAAAGTAGCGAGACAGTCCTCTTCACCCGTGACGAAGTTGGCGCCCGTCGCAGAGCTGTGACCGTAGAGACGCGAAACCCGGGCTTCCAGAAGGAGCGGCTTGCGCTCGGTCCGGACGTAATCCATGGCTTCGCGAAGTCCGAAGTAGGACTCCTCGACGTCGTTGCCGTTCATGATCATGGTCTTCATCCCAAACGCCTTGCCGCGATCGGCGATGAACTTCTCGCCGTGCTGCTGATCGTATGGGGTCGAGATCCCGACCTTGTTGTTGGTCACGATGATGAGCATCGGGAGCGGAAGCATCGGGCGCGAGGCCCAGACCAGGCAGGAAGCGAAGTCGCCTTCTGCGGTCCCTGCATCGCCGCCGGTCACGATCGTGATGCCTTTGCCGCCGTGACGGGCATGGGCAATACCTCCACCGACTGCGGTCAAGTACTGGGTTTCGATGGTGGAAGTGACGGGAATGACGTTCCAAGCGCGCTTGGAGTAATGAGAAGCGAAGTTCCGACCTCCCGAGAACGGATCGGTTGCCACGTTCTGCATCTGTCTCATCGCGTCCATGGGCTCCAAACCCATCGTGACCATGGTCGGTCCCTGACGGTAATGGAAGTGCAGCATGTCGTAATCAAGGCCCTGACCCTTGAGGATCTGAAGCCCCAAGGGAACCTGGAAGGCCTCCTCGCCGGGACCACCCAACCAGAAGTAACCCTGCGACTGCTTGTACATGCGAATCAGGCGTTCTTCGAGAACGCGGGATTTGACCATGTTGTCGTGGATTTTAAGGAGAAGACCCGTCTCCAGACGGAAGCCCTTGGCCTTGCCGCTCGCAGGAGCAGTAGCGGTCTTTGAATTCGTTCCAGTACCCTGGCCTTTGGGAGTGCCATGCATGAAAGCAGGCGCCGGCCGCGGGTTCTGGTTCTGGGCTGCCCCATTTTTGCTAAGCGATCTTTTCAAGAAGATCCCCTCCCTAACGTCAGTTTTCTCGATTTGAAGACGCAGAACCTAACTGAACTCGGTTGATTGCACAACCTCGTTTACCTGTGACGATTTCTGAATTTTTTCTTCGGGAACGACCCACTGCAACCGAAAAAAACTCCTGACTTTCACCTCTTACGTCACCGAGGCGCTTGCGCTCTTGAATGGGGGAAGTTAAATCTTGAAGCCATGAATTCATGGTTTCGCGGTTTCGTCCAAGGAAAGACCCGCATCGTGCTGGCGTGGATCTTCGCGGCGCTCCTCATCCTGTGCGCACGCGCATACCCCACTCCTCCGGGCATCCTGGTCTGCTTCATCGGAGCCACGATCCGTTTCTGGGCGAGCGGCTACCTCCGCAAGGACTCCCGTCCCGCCGTCGGCGGCCCGTATGCCTATGTCCGGAACCCTCTTTACCTTGGAACCTACTTGATGGCCGTCGGGACCGCTCTCGCGATCCAGAACATCTGGCTCCTGGGAACCATCACTTTGCTGTTCGCCGTAATCTACCACTACATCATCCTCGATGAGGAAACGAAGCTCATCCGGATCTTCGGCGAACCCTATAACGTGTACAAGAGCAACGTTTCGCGGTTCTTTCCCCGCCCGTGGCCAGTCTCGCGCGAAGCGCTCCGAAAGGTCAACCCCGAGCCGTCCCACTGGTCCTACGACTGGGCGCTCTCCAAGAAGAATAAGGCCTTCGAAGCCTACGTCACCTTCGCCGCCCTGATCGGCTTCGTCGCCGTCGTCGCCTTTTTGTGGCAGCGGTTCGGCAACTGAGCGCGCGGTCGACGATCGAGTGGCGAACCTAGGAACCCTCTACCGCTTCAGAATTGGACTCTCGGACATCGAACGGGGCGTCTACGCCGACCTCGACTTCCGGATCCAGATGCACCCGTCGGAAACGCCGGCATTCCTGCTGACCCGCGTCCTCGCCTACGCCCTGAACTACGAGGAGGCCCTGGCCTTCGCCCCCGGAGGGATCAGTGACACCGATGCTCCCGCCCTCCAATCCTTGCGCGCCGACGGTTCAATCGAGACCTGGATCGAAGTCGGTCAACCCAGCGCGCGCAAACTCCACCGCGCCTCAAAAAGCGCCCGAAACGTCAGGGTCTATTGCAGTCGCGACCCATCCGCATCGCTGAAGGAGTGGACGCGCGAGAAGATCCACCGCAGCAGCGAAATCCAAATCTACTCATGGGAAGGCCAGTGGCTAGAAAGCCTGGCGCAAACCCTGGCCAAGGACAACCGCTGGACCGTAGTCCATTCCGACAACGCCCTCATCGTCACCGCCGGCGAAAAAGAAGTCATCCAAGGCAACCTCAAGCGCTGGACCATAGGCAGTTAATCCCAGCCCTGTCCCGCACTGCCCCGACTCCAAGGACCCAAGGTCCGAGGCCCAACCCGGCCCAACCCGCACTGCCCCGACCCAGGTTTTAGCGAGCGAATTTTGACCGCGAGCAAGGAGGCCAAGGGCGGGAAAACCGGAGCGTGCCCCATGCACGCGAGGATTTTCCCGACCCGCCGGCCGACGAAGCTCCCGGTCAAAATCCGCCGCTAAAACAGGTTGTAGATGAGACGGGTGAGCGTAATTTGCGGTATCTTCAGGGATCCCAAACGCTGAATGCTGGCCGTATCCGTCGCCAAATCCACCGCAGGATCCCGATCCGCGCGATTGTTGACGAACTCGAGCCCACCCGAGGAAACGACGGCCAACTGAATCCCGAGATCCACTGCGATTTGCAGGTTCTGCGTGAGGTTCCACCGCCCCCCCACACTCGGGGCCAAGAATAAGCTGGAAGTGGTCAAAGTCGCGGAGCTCGCCAGCACTTCGTTATTGAGTTTAAAAGCACTGAGATCGGTCGAAAAGCTGATCCGGCGAAAGCCGAGCCCCAATCCGAAAACCCAACCCGTGCCCCGAGCCGACGGAAAGTAACGGACTCCGGCCTGGGTCGAAAAGATGCTGAGCTTACGTTGCCCTGAACTGAGGCTCAGTGGGACGAACCCACCCTCCCAGCCATAGCGAAGGTGACGACTACAAAACTTCGACTCCCCCTCGCACGAAGTCTCCACGCCGATGACGACTGGCTGAGGAAAAGAGATTCCGATGACCGGCGCCACGTGAAAGTGGCGAGGTACCGCCGGAACTTCTACCACGAGCGGCGGCGGAACAAGCACAGTGGGCTCCGAAGTCGGGCTCGCGGAATCTCGATTGGGGGCGGCAGAAGCGGCTTCCGCCTGAACTTCGACCGGACTCAGGGGGACGCTTGCAGTCGCCGCTGATGAACCGAGCGCAACTCCAAGCGCCCCAATAAAAAGACTCACTGCCATCCTCCCGAGAATCGTCACCGCGAACTTGCTGGAGGGGCTATGAACAACCTTCAATCCATCACTCGAGGTAAATGGGATTAGTCAGGATCCAAGGGTACTCCTGATCGGCCACACTCGGAAAATCCTCGAGGTACTCCTTGAGATGAAGCGGGATGATCGCGATCTCGGCCCGATAGACCCCCGCACTGGAAACCGGATAGGCCAAGGGCATGTCGCGCGTGACGGCGACTACTTCGTCGCGATCCGGCAAAAGATGCTTGAGACGAACCACGAAGCTCGGCGCCTGTTGCCCGTGGGGACTGCTTTTATGAAGCATCGGAAGATCAACGCGAATCACGGCGGATTGCCCCGCCAAAGAAATCGAGTCCCCCACCCCGATTGTCGTCGCACCGACTGATGCACTGAAGTCCATATCCACCGGCGTGCCAAAACCCTCGAAAACCGCCCAGCTATGTCCGGCTTTGAGCGCCGCTTTGATCGCGTCCGGATCGGTCGAGTCGGCCACCACATGATTGGACATCATGCGGGTGAGTCGGCGATGCGAATCGACACGCTCTCCATCCGACGCGCCTTGGGGAAGAAGATTCTCATGCGAATCCGTTCCCAGAATCCCGACCACTTTCAATCCGCCGAGGATCAGCTCCCGCCACTTTTGAGCATAGACAGGGGAGATCTCCAGCATGTGGACGAACGCTAGGTCGGGAGTGAGGTCTTTGTAGGGATCCAGGATGTAGGTCAAGAGCCAGCCAGTTTTCCCAAAGGGCGCCAAGCCCAAGTCTTTTTGACGGATCTTGGGATCCAGGTTCGCATGGTAATTGTAGATCTCGATCGCGTGAGGCGCGACGGTCCGTATCCAGTCCACTGCTTTGCTCTCGGTATGCGGGATCACCACGAAAGCATCGCTTTCATCCTTGAGGCGCTGGGAGAACACCGCGGTATCGCCCCCGTACAGCCCTGCCCGAGCCGCTACGTCACCGGCCAAGTGGTTCGTCATGCCGAGGGCCATGATTTTGCCGCCCTCGAATCCCGTGAGCAGCTTGGGACGAAACCCGTCTCCGCACGCGGCCATCTCATTGTAATAAGGTGCGCCGGCTTTCATCTGGAGAGTGTCTCCGTCGCCGGGGATCAGGAGCTGCGCAAACTCGTTGCTGCTCATGTGGTCCGGATGATCTGAGACGAAAGTCAAATCGACATGGGATGCACAGAGCGCGTACCTCAAGTGACCCAGACAAGTGGGATTCGGAACCCCACCCTCCTGAAGTCCGGCCTTATCGCAGGCGTCGTAGGAATAAGGAGAGTGAAAATGCGTGATCACTCGGGCAATGCGGTGCCCGCGGGGATTTCCGAGCGAGCTCGAGTCGGGCAACTCTTTGTTGTAGTCCGGTTTACTGCAGCCTGCACCCGCCATGAGGGTCATCCCTCCCACGAGCAACGATCGGAAAACCTGACTCGAGGCCTTCATCTCAAATCGTCCGCTCGACTTTTTTAAGCGTCGCGACCACTGTGCCGATCTTCACATGAGCCTCCAAACGCAGGACGATGCGCCGGTCGTCGTCGGAGAGCCAGAGAAAACTGTCGCCGCTCCGCTTAAGAATGCCCTGGTATTTGGCTTCCATCTTGAACACCTTGGCATTGACTTCGCCAAGGTTCGCGACTTTCAGCCTGTCTCCGCGGACATGCGAGATCACGGCATCCCAGTTGTTGCTCTCGGAAGCGATCGAAAAGGTCGCAACCGGGCTGGCCTCAGTGAACTCCTGCATGCGGGTGAAGAATAACGCAGAGAGGCTATCTTGAATCAATGCGGGGATGACAGCTTCTTTTTGGACTTCGCGGAAAGGATTGTCCGAAGGCTTCCATCGGTTCCAGAAGTAGGTTTTTGCTTGGAGCGGATCGTAAATCTCGACGGACTTCTTCTGCTGCTTGGTTTCATTCAGTTCACATTGAAAGCGAAGGGAGACCAGGCTGTCGTAGTCGAGAAAGGACTCGATCGTGTCATCGAGACGATAAAAAAGACGGAACACCCCGGTGGAGCGAGCGGTTCCGCGGACATGATAGACCTTGCGGCCGTTGATCCATTGAAAGGGCAACGTCTCGAGCGTAAAGGTTCCCGCCGGCACCCCGAAATAGGTGATTTCGAACTCCAGCCGCTCGCCCACTTGCAGAGGGTCTTTCGCTGGACGTCGATAGGGAAGCTGAGGGATGAGCGTACCCCGCTCCGAAGCCGGTGCGGGCGAACCCACAGAAGCGGGTGCATGATCTGAAAGGGCAACCCAGGAACGGAATGGGACGGGGAACTCCCCAATGGGAGACATCGGTAGCTTCAAACGAGCAGGAATGTCCTCCTGACCCGCCCATGTCATCGGAACGGCGAGTGCCCAGCTTGCCAGGATCCAAAAACGATTCACCAGATACTCCTTCTCCCTGGCCTGGATAGGCCTCCTTCGATTCTGCGGGAAGCCGCGGACATTTCCAATGAAGATTCAGTTTCGTTTTCGGGGCCAAATCCGGTTATCCTGGGTTTCACGATGAAACCGACTTTTGGCCTGAAGATCATCGACCGCCACATATGCACCGAAATCCTCACGGCTTTCGCGGCCACGTCGGTTTTTTTTTCTTCGTTTTCTTCCTTTTCCAGACCTTAAGGCTCGCTGATTTCCTGATCGTTCATCAGCTGCCCGCCGCCATCGTCGGTAAAATCGCAGCGTGCCTGCTCATATCGTTTTCCCCATTTGTTTTTCCCGTCAGTTTCCTGGCGGCCATGCTCGCATCATTCGAACGACTTTCGGCGGATAGCGAGCTCACGGCGATGAAGGCCTGTGGCCTCAGCATGTTCCGACTCGTCCGCCCCGCGCTCATCGCGGGGTTCGCGGTCACGGTCCTCTCGATCCTCACTTTTTTCGAGATCGCCCCTTGGGCCGAACGCACTCTCTCACGTGAAATCAACAACGCCGGCAACCAACGTGCGATCTCGGCGCTCCAAAGCGGCACCTTCGTCAAAGGCTTCTTCGGACTCACCATGTACACCGAGACTTCGGACCCGGTGACCGGCGAACTCAAGAACATCGTGATCTATGATTCGCGCGAGGAGCAGAACCCGCTCCTGATCACCGCGCCTCGCGGACGCATCGACATCGTTTCCGCCCCCAACCACATGTGGACGCGACGACTGCTCTCGCTCTACAAGGGACGGGCGCTGAACCAAGGCGAAAAACCTGACAGCCCGTCGCGCTCCCTGTTCTACTTCGACCGCTACAACATCTACCTTGAGGATACGACGCACGACTCGGGCGACCCCACCACTCCCCGCACTTTCGCCACCGGTAAGCTTCTCGGTCTGGCGCGGAACGAGCCGGAGCGCTCGCGAGCGAAACTCGACGCCGAAACCGAGATCTGGAAACGCCTCCACATCTCCCTCTCCCCTTTGATCTTCGTGTTCCTGGGGGCTGGACTCGGGACCGTGCGCACGAGAATGGGAACCGGTTATCCCGCCATCGCAACCCTCCTGACCGCGCTGATCTACTGGCAGACGTTGATGGTGGGGGTCACCTGGGGAAGCACGGGACAGCTGGCACCTTGGATCTCGATGGCGATGCCGAGCGTACTCATCTGCGTGATCGGATTCTTCGCGTTCCGCAAAACGCTCTGGTGAGTGAACCGAGGGTTATTTCTCGGCGTCCGGCGCAGTGGCGATCGCGAACTTCTGCGCGCCCACTTTCCTGGCCGAATCCATCACCTGGATGGCATTTCCGAGAAACGCCTTGCGATCCCCTTCCAGAACGACGAGGCGTGAAGTCGTTTTCTTGAAAGCCGCGCCCAAGCGCGCCTCGAGTCCGGCGGAGTCACCTGCCGCAACCGCATCCTGATTCACCTTGAGACCCCCGTTCGGCAGGAGGGTGACGATCACTCCCTCGGGCTGCGAAGTGGCCGAAGCCGACGAAGCCTGGGGCAGACTCACGTCCACCCCCATCTGCGACATCACCGAACTCGTGACCATGAAGATAATCAAGAGAACGAGGAAAATGTCGACGAGCGGCGTAATGTTGATGTCGGCCATGATCTCGGCCGAACCGTCATCCCCAGAGGATGCGGGTCCCTGAAGCTTAAGCGCCATGGGAACTTTCGTGGCCGTGCAGGATCTCGGCCAATTCCTCAGTATGGAGCTTGATCGTGAGCACGAGATGGCTCCACCGGGTCTGGAACGCGTTGTAGGCGATGACCGCAATCACGGCTACCGTGATCCCGGCCGCAGTGGCAACGAGCGACTCGGAGATCCCGGCCGCCACCACGGCGAACCCACCCGCTCCTGTTTTCGCCATGTCCTGAAACGAGCGAAGAATCCCCACCACGGTGCCGAGAAGTCCGATGAAGGGAGCGGAGCTCCCGACTGTTCCTAGGATCCAGAGGTGGGATTTCAAATCCTGATTTTCCATCAACCGCCTGCGCTCGAGGGCTTCATGCCAGTTTTGGCGAACCCTGACATCCTTCGCCGACATTCGATCGAGCGCCGTTTGGAGAAGACGAGCAGTGGGTAGATCCCGATGCCTCGCGCAAAGACTCTTCAGTGCATCGTGTTCGTTGCGAAGCAGGAGATTATTCGCTTCGAGCTGAAAGGTGCGCAAATCGTCCCCAAGTCGGCGGTATCGCCAGAGCCTCTCGAAAATCACTGCCCAGACCAGCAGCGAACAGATCAAAAGCGGCCACATCATGAACCCACCTGCTTTGATCAACTCAGAGAAGTTCAACATAGGCCTTGAAAACTAACGATCCGCCCCTAGGATGTCAATCGCATGAACCTTTCGGGAATTCTGTCCACGTGCGTCGCTGCGGCCTTTTTCGCCTCATCTGTGAACCTTGGCGGTTGCAGTCGGTCTCCCTCGGACTCCGATGCACCCTCGATCCGACTGAACACGCCGCTGATCGCGGACTACCGCGCCGAGGAGATCACCGAGCTCACCCTCACGCAAAATGACCCATCGGCTCAGTCCAACTGGACAGCAAGCCTCGCGCGCCCTGCAGTCAATTCTGTCGGTAGCACCAGTGGTCATCTCGATCCAAAGGCCGAGTGGGTCATCCAATCGGCTCCCGGGGGACAGCAACTTTTGGATCGGAGGGCCGACTCCGCTTTCGTAAATCACTTTTTATCACTCCTCGCCACTTTTCAAGCCGTGGACGAAGCCCCTCGGGGGCCTGCGGCATCGTTTGGGCTCGAACCCCCGCGTTTCGGGATCCGCGTGTCGGGAAACAACAAGACCTTTACCGTCAACTTGGGATTTCCCGCACCTAAGGGAGCGGGCAACTACACGAACTTGCCCGGTCCTCCTGCGTCCCGGGTTGTGGTGGGTTCTGGATCGATGATCGAGATGCTTGGAATGATCCAATCCTTCGATGTCCTTCGCAGACGCACCCTCTCCCACCTCACCGCGGACGATGTCGACGAGATCGAGCTTTGGGGCAAAGGACGGAAGCTCCTCTACGCTCAACGCCAAGGTGACGACTGGGCCGATTCGCACCAAAAAAAGTTTCGTGCCCCGCTCCAAGCGACGATCAGCGAGACCTTGGAGGCCCTCACCCATTTACGCATCCAGTCGTTCGTCGATGACTCCTCAGCCGCTCGAATTCCTCAAGCGCGCTTGAAGAAATCTGAATATCGCGCCATTCTGAAGGACAGAAGCGGGACGCCGATGGAAATCCGCCTGACTCGAATCGGAGTTCGACTTTGGGGAAGTTCAACTTCCCGGGGCGAAGCGGTTTTCGAGATGCATCCGGACTCGACCCGCTTCTGGAATCCCTCGAACTTCTCCGGAAAGTGAAATGCAGCTACAGCCGAACAAACCCCTTTATGTCCATGGCAACATCCGCTTTCACTTGGACGGACACGATCTCGCCTATACCAAAAAACCGGTTTCTCTTTTTGGCGTCGCGGGGCTCCCCTGGCACCCCCTGAAGCCCAAGGAGCATTTTGGAATGCCGGTGCTCTGCCGGATCGCGCTGGCCAGTGACCCTGACAACGAAATCACCACCCGTGCTCATATCATCCGCGAGCAAACCGAAAGCGCTCAATTCATGGGCCTCCACTTCCTCTGGGAACCCGATCAAAAGGCGATCCTAGAAGAAGCGATCCGGCGCGAAGGCTTTCTCCCGGCAGCGAACCAGCGCAAATTTCCTCGGATCGCGTTCCGCGAAACCATACTCTCGTTTCCCTTCAAAGCGATGATCTACGTGAAAACCGCTGCGACGCGGACTGAAGCTCAGGGCATCCCATTCAGCATCGGCAACCTGAGTCCGGAGGGCGTCCTTCTCTCGACTGAAAGCAAAGAGGCGTGGGAACTCAAGCCGGGTTCCCGGGTCATGATCGTCTTCGAACCGCGCGGTTACCCGCAATCAATTCAAGTCCAGGCTCGAGTTCAACGGATTTTCGACGACATCCAGCCCATGACCGGCAAACTGATCCGATCCCTAGGTCTTCATTTCACCCAATTCGAGAACCATCACCAGGCCCACTTCAAGGAGCTCTTGAGGGACATCCTGCACAAACTTCAGATTGATCCCTGAAAGGCTCAACTCCGACGGTTCCCGAACCCTCGCACCCACTCCGCATCGATTCCCCGCAGATCTGGAATGCTTTCGTGGGCGCCGGAAGTGTCCTGCCCAAAATGATTGGTCGCCGCGATCGCGACGACGTAAGCGCCAGCGGCTAGTCCGGATCCTATTCCGGCTTCGGAATCCTCGAAGATCAAAGTGCTCGTGCCTTCCCCGCCTAGAAGGTCCAAGGCTTTGAGGTACCCATCCGGCGCGGGTTTGCTCCGAGGATAGTCCTCGGCGCCCAAAATCACTTCGAAATGCCCGCGGATGGCGAGCTTATCGAGTGCCCAGAGGATTTCTTGCCGAAATGAGCCTGAAACGAGACCCAATTTGAACTTTCCAGCGAGCGCCCGCACCGACTCCGCGCCACCCGGCACGAGCGCGAGATTCGTCTCTAGCGACGACCGGTACTTCTCCATCATGATCCGAGACGCCCGTTGGGCGGGCACAGGGACCTCGTACTTTCCGAACAGGTACTTGAAAGCCGTGGCCCATGTCCGTCCAGTGATATAACGCGCGTCCTCAGGCTGGACTTCGATTCCCCATTCCCTGAAGCTTTCTGCGATCGCAATGGCCGCGGCTGGCTCCGTGTCGATGAGGGTGCCGTCGAGATCGAAAAGTACGGTACGGATCATTCGGTCGCTCCTTCGGAGGCCAGTTCGGTTTTCCAGAGCTTCGAGAAATTCCTGCTCCCCCCCGGCTGAGCCAAGAGGAGCGAAGTCTTGATGTAGGCGCATTCGGGGGTCATGCGACCTGCCCAGAGGGCGCCTTCGTCCAGGAGAAGTTTGCCGGCGGAGTAGACGGGAGGATGATCGCTTTCGGCGGGATTGTCGGTTTCCCCCTCGGTCACCGCGATGACCGGGATCTTTTGTTTCCGGGCCGCGCGGAGGAGCGCGATCAGCTCCGGGTCGTGAGTGGGAGCGGTGCCGGAAGGAAATACAACCAGCACCAAGCCTTTCACTTGGGACAGCATCCCCTCGCGAACGGCGCGCGCGGGAAACCCGGGCGTCAAATGGAATACCGCGACGCGCCGCTCGAAAGCAGGCTTCAGCTTCAGTCGCGAGATCTGGGCCTTCTTTTCCGGATTCAAATACCGGATCGATGCCCCGACGACTGCCAGCGGCGCGGATTTGGGGCTCTCGAAGCCGCGGAAGTCGGTCGCGCTTCTCTTTCGACACCGGTTGCCCTGCAGCAGTCGATCATCGAAAAATACGCTCACTTGACGACGGGGTCCGGTTGGACCGGAAGCGGCGATCTCGACCGCGGAGATCAAATTGCGCCGAGCGTCCGAGCGGAGCGCGGCCAAGGGCCGCTGGGCTCCGGTCAGGACGACAGGTTTGAGGCAGGGTCTCAAAATCATCGAGAGCGCGGATGCGGTGAACGCCAAAGTGTCGGTGCCATGGAGAATGACGAAGCCATCGAACTTTTTCCAGCGCTTCTGGATCCGGCGCGAGAGCTCGAGCCAGTCCTCGGGGCCCATGTGGGCGCTATCGCAATTGAAGACGACTTCGACTTCGCAATCCGCGAGCTGGGAAAGCTCAGGCACGCGCGAGACGAAGCGTTCCTTCAGGATCGCGGGACTGAGGCGGGGAGGCTGGAGGGGACGGGCCCGGGATCCTTCCGCTGGATCCATTCCGAAGGTTCCGCCGGTGTACAAGATGAGGACTTTTCTCGTCATTCGACAGGGACGCTACCGTTTCAATAGAGG
This sequence comes from Bacteriovoracaceae bacterium, assembly GCA_043759365.1. Taxonomy (GTDB): domain Bacteria; phylum Bdellovibrionota; class UBA1018; order UBA1018; family UBA1018; genus JAYVNB01. Next base: position 12,889 of record JAYVNB010000139.1, read on the forward strand.
CCCTGGCAAGTGGCCAATGGAAGTGAATCCGCGATCGGCGAACTTGACCCCGGAAGTTCGGCGGTATTTCGAGTATTGATGCCGAAGGCATAGAGGCTCGAGACAGAGGCGTCCGTTCCGCTCGGGGAGGCATGGAACCTTTCCCAATCCGCCCGGCTGAAACTCCCCGCAGTGACAAAAACTTCAGGAATCGAATCCACCTCGAATCGGGTTCTGGTCAATCTCCAGACTTCGTTTAGGTCGGCCCTGTAGTCGGCACCCACAAAATGGCAAATATCGGTATCTCCTCGCCCGACGGGGCGACAGACCTCGTTCCGATTGCTCCAGAAGAACGATTCAGGCACGGGCGAGGGCAGGGAGCATGCTCTCTGATACGCGGCGCCTCGCGGGAGGGACGCCAACCATGTCAGCCGAAGCTTCTGGTGAGGACCCCAGTTGATCCGCGAAAATCCGTCAAAAGCCTCCGTAGGAACCTGAAGCTCGATTTCGGACGCTAAGGAGGCATCGGGTTGAATCCGAAGTCGGTCGAGGCGAAGCGCCGCCGAGGAGCGGAAACTTTCTGAGTTTTCCCGGACCGCCAAAACACCTTGCTGGAGGCGATCGAGCGACGTGTGCGAGACGTGCGTCACCTCAAAACGAAGATTTGCCGACCGAGCGGGACCCACCCAGAGCGAAAGTGCTTGGTTGCTCGGATTCTCGATTTCATCCGCCAGAACCTCCTCCCCCGCAGCACTCGCGAATGCCCGCTGGGCTGTCACCCCGGAGTTAGGCGTACCCGTCTCGACGGGACTTCGGCGAATGACGGGAATCGGGGGGGCGATTCGGAATTCCACGGACACGCGCACGGGTGCGTGACCTCTGGGGTGAAGCTCGAGGTTCACTCGATAGAGGTCAGATCCGTCGATCAGGTTGGGGTCCGAGGGAAGCACGAGCCGCAGGGGGATGTACCATCGCCCCGCTTCCACACTCAAATTCGGGTTTCGCCGTTCGGAATCGCGAGTCAGCGTTCCGCGCGCTGACTCGCGATCGACACTGTAAAAGGCGTTTTCGATAAACACGTCCCCTGCCGCTTGACGCCAAGTGAGGTAGAGGGGATCCAGTTCGAGGCCAGCCTCCGACCGGCGACCCTGGATCGGGATCGCGGAACGGGCGTGCCACAGTCCGCCGGATTCGATCCAGTTTTGAGCTCGGGCAGCCGGCGCGTCGAACTGGCTCCAATCCGGAATCTCGGAGTCCGCTCCGGCCCGAAAATAGAGGATCCGGGGCTCCAGATCGGATACTCCGGATGGACTCCCCGAGAGTGAGGCGGCCTTCGCAGGAGCTTCTTGGGAATCGAGCGGCCGGGATTTCGCCGGCTGCAGCGGCTTTCCGCAGGAGGTGAGGAAGAAGCATAGGATCAGGACAGAGTCAGGCTTGAAAAGTCGGCGCATGGGATTCGGGTCCTTTCAGATCGTTGGAACACTCAAGTCCCGCGTTGAGCAGCAATCGGACCAATCCTCTCCTCTGTTTTATCGAGGTCCCGTGTCGAGATTCGCGAAATCGCGGTTCAATTCCGCCAGCCATCGGTTCACGTTTGAACCACTTCGTGTTAGCCTCGACGGAACTCTATGAGCACCTCACCGAACTCCCCTCAAGCCTTGGCCGACTTCGAAGAACCGGAAATTCACTCCGAAGTGGACACCATGCGCCACAGCGCTGCCCACATCATGGCGCACGCAGTGAAGAACCTCTGGCCCCAAGCCAAGTTCGGCATCGGACCGACGGTCGAGAACGGCTTTTATTACGACATCGACCTGGATGTGAAGCTGACCCCCGAGGATCTCCCGAAGATCGAAGCCGAAATTAAAAAAATAGCCAAGTCGAACAGCCCGTTCATCCGCCGCGAACACACGATCGACGAAGCCATCGAGATCTTTCGTGCCAAGGGCGAACCCTACAAAGTCGAGATCATCGAAAACCTCCGCGACCTTGCGGGCGCCACCACGGTCAGCACCTATCAGGAGGGGGACTTCACCGACCTTTGCCGCGGACCCCACGTCAAATACACGACCAAGGTCAAAGCGGTGAAGTTGATGTCGATCGCCGGCGCCTACTGGCGCGGCAAAGAGACGAATCCCCAGCTCCAGCGCATCTACGGCGTGGCGTTCACGAACCAAGCCGAACTCGACGAGTACTTGACGATGCTCGAAGAGTCGAAAAAACGCGATCACCGGCGCCTAGGCAAGGAACTCGACCTATTCAGTTTCCACCCCGAGTCTCCGGCTTCGCCCTTTTTCCACCCCAAGGGTACGATCGTTTACAACGAGCTTCAGAAGTACATTCGCGAGCTGTACGGTCCCTACGAGTACGACGAGATCATCACTCCTCAGATCTTCGATGCCGTTCTCTGGAAAAAATCCGGACACTACGAAAACTACAAAGAGAACATGTATTTCACGGAGATCGATGAACGCGAGTTCGCGGTCAAGCCGATGAACTGCCCGGCCTCGACCTTCGTGTACGCATCCCACAAGCGCTCCTACCGCGATCTGCCGATCCGCTTGGCCGACTTCGGCCGGGTTCACCGCTACGAACGCTCGGGCGTAACCGCGGGACTGACCCGCGTCCGGTCGTTCTGCCAGGACGACGCCCACATCTTCTGCACTCCCGACCAGATCGAAACCGAGATCACGAAGGTCGTGACGATGATCCTGAAGACCTACGACCTCTTTGGATTCGACGACACGAAGATCTACCTCTCGACCCGTCCCGATAAGCGGGTGGGTTCGGACGAGCTCTGGGACACGGCGGAGGCGGGCTTGAAGGCTGTTTTGGATAAGCTCGGGCGCCCGTACACGATCAATGCCGGAGATGGTGCTTTTTACGGCCCAAAGATCGACTTCAACGTCCGGGACGCATTGAAGCGCTATCATCAGCTCGGCACCATCCAGCTCGACTTCAATCTCCCCGAGCGCTTCGACCTGAGTTACATCGCTTCCGACAACGCCGCCCATCGACCCGTCATGGTTCACCGGGCCGTGCTCGGCTCGATCGAACGGTTCATGGGTATCCTGATCGAGCATACGGCTGGGGCTTTCCCGTTTTGGCTCGCACCAGTCCATGCCCGAATGGTCCCGATCACCGATGTCCACCTCGAATATGCCCGTGAGTTCCAGAAGAAGCTCAAAGCACTCGGTTTGCGAGTGGAACTCGACGCCCGCAACGAGACCATGGGCATGAAGACTCGTGATGCACAGCTCGCCAAGGTCCCCTTCGCGCTCGTCGCCGGGGACCGTGAGATGGAGAACGGCAAGTTCGCCGTGCGCAAGCACGGGGCCAAAGACTCCCAGATCATGAACCA
>JAYVNB010000140.1:0-5477 GCA_043759365.1 Bacteriovoracaceae bacterium
GCAGAGCTTCCAATCCATCCACCGCCAATGTCACCTCATACCCGTTCGCTTCCAAAATGCTCTTCTCTAATGTCCGAGTAGTAAACGAGTCGTCGACCACCAAAATTCGCCGCATCGGGGTATTCACGGAAGTCTCTTCCGAGCCTATCCGATTGAGCTCGGCAGGAGTCGACTCGACCACGCCCGACGATATCGCCAAGGAATTCAAGCGGAACCGACCTCCCGGATTCTTTACGAGTGCACTTACATCCAAGACTAAGCAAGCCGAGCCGTCGTCCAGCGCAATCGCTCCTCGCACGTACGGCAGAGCTGCGAGCTCAGGTGTGGGCATATTTTTGATCACGGCCTGACGCTCACTCAATAGCTCATCCGCGACCACTCCCAGACGATGTCCTGCCGAATGCAAAATGATCAAATTCAGGCGCTGATCGCTTCGCACGATCGGTCGGGTATCAGCCACGCCCACGAGTTCGGCGAGCGAAGTGATGGCGATCATTTCCCCCTGATGGAAAACAGCCGAAATCCCATCGACATTTTGAATATCTTCCACGCGTGTTCGCACCAGCGCCTGAATCCCGCGACAGGGAATCGCGTAGGCCCGAGTTCCACTGCGAGCTAACAGCACTCGATGCGAAGCGATCACCACCGGGACGGACAAAGTGAACCGACAATTTTTTCCAGGCTCCGAAGTCACCTGGATATCCCCCTGCAAACGCCGAATGGACTCTTGAACCACCGACAGTCCCATTCCGCGACCCGAGAGGTCATTCACTTCGGTAGAAGTCGAAAAGCCAGCATGAAAGATCAAAGCGGTCAGTTGGTCGGGCAATAACTGCGCAACGGCATCCGCTGTCACCAAGCGGTGCTGGACTGCAGTCGCTCGAATGCGATCGAAGTCCAGCCCTCGCCCATCGTCTTCCAGCGTGACCTGCAATCTTCCCCTGATGGATTCGAGCTTGAGGGTCACTCGACCTACCGGAGGCTTACCCGCCGCGATCCGGCCAGCGGGATCCTCGAGACCATGCGCGAGTGTATTTCGCAATAGATGCATCAACGGATCCTTCAACTCCTGCAGCACATAGCGATCGGCTTCTTCGGAAAGACCCAAAGCGCGAAACTCGATTTTCTTACCGTGCTCAAGCGCCAAATCACGCATCATCTTATTGAAACCTTCAAAGACACTTTCTGCGGGAACAAGGCGGGCGTGCTGGATATCGGTTTCAAGTTGGATGCCGACCTGCGCCAGCTCACGGCCATTTCGCTGCTGCCGCCGCTTGAGCACCGCTACTTCTCGGACCAAGGCCTTGATTTCGTGTTCAGCGAATTCAAAAAAACTCACCAGCTTCATCACTTCAGGGTCTTGTTTGCGCTGGCGGAGGAGCTTACCCGACGACATGCGCACGCGCATCCACTCTTGATCGAGTTCACCGACCCGCTTGGAGATCGATCGATACGCCGAAGCCATGCCCTGCGTGGCAAGTGCCGCGGTCGCCAATGCACCCGCCGTCTGAAGCATTCGATCGAGGTGAGCCGCACTCACTCGCAAGTTCTCTGCCGAAATCGGGCCAGTGGACTTTTTTGCAACGCCCCGTGCGTGCGGAGCCAAAGGTGTCTCACGTCCAACAGCTTGCGAGTCGGAAGGCAAAAGTGATGATCCGGAGGAAATCGCAGGCATAGGAACTGGGAGGGCCGTCCCCGTTTCGGGAGATTGCCCAATTTTCTCTTCTAGAGCCGCCACGAGTGCCGGATTGCCAACGAAATCAGTTCCACCCTGAATGGCTTGGACACAGTCTTCCACCTCGTCGAGGACTTGATGAAAGAGAGAGATGATCTCGCCCGAAAGCGGCACCTGTCCCTGTCGGATCAAGGCAAAGAGGGTCTCCATATGATGAGCGAGATTCATCACCGTTTTGAAGTCAACAACCCGTGCGGCACCTTTCAATGAATGCGCCATCCGGAAAGCTTCTTCGAGACTAGTCTTCGGATCGCTCCCCTGACCTTCAGGCGTTTCCAAAAAAGCGAGACTCGCGCGAATCTTTTCCAAGACCGTACGGTGCTCGATATCAAACGCCGCAAGAAGTTTTTCCTGCAAGCTCACTAGATTTGGTACCGACTCGCCGAGAGTTGCAATTGCTGCCCAAGCGCGTTCATGCTGAGTGCCGCTTTTTCGAGTTGGTTAGTGCTGGCGGCCGTTTGCTCGGCACCCTGACGAATCGCTTTCAGAGCCTGGGTAATCTGCTCAAATCCGATCTGCTGCTGGTTCGTCGCACCGACAATCTGCTGAAACGCCCGCACACTGTCCTCGGTCGTGCCAGAAAGCTGAAGAATGGTCTGTTCGGCGACGTTCGACTGCAATTTTCCACTTTCCGCGCGTTTGACGGCCTCCTCGGTCAGCATCACCGAGCTATTGATACCCTTCTGAATATCATTTAAAATCGCGCGAACCTGCACAGTGGACTCTTTGGCTTGCTCGGCAAGATTTTTAATTTCATTGGCGACTACCGAAAAACTTCGCCCCTGATCACCCGCCGCGGCAGCCTCGATGGCAGCATTCAAAGCCAAGAGGTTTGACTGCTCGGCAATGTCGTTTACAGTCGAAATAATCTCGGCAATCGCTTGGTTTCGTTCACTGAGAGTCACTATATTCTCGGCCACCGACTCGACTTGGGAACGAATTCCCACCATGCTTTGATTCGTGCTTTGAACGGCCGCCACTCCCGAAGTGCTGACCGCGACCGCGGCTTCTGCGGCAGTCGCCACCTGCTTGGCTCGCTCCGCGATCTGTGCTCCCGACTGACTGATTTCTTCCATCGTGGTGGTCGTCTCCTGAACACTCGCCGCCTGCTGCTTTGTCGCGGCTGCCTGCTCTTGCACGGACGCCAATACTTGCGCTGCGGCAGCCCCCAGATTCTTCGAGATCGAAATGTTCTGGCCCGCCAAGTCGCGCAGACTATCGATCATCAGATCAAAGACCCGGGCTAAATCCCCGATTTCGTCTTGGGTTTGAATTCCAAGCTTTTGTTGACGCAGGTCTCCATTGGCGATTCCCTGCGCCATCCGCACCACCTCGTTCAAAGGGGTGACGATCGAGCCACTCAAAATCCAACTCAGGAGAGTTCCGAAGATTGCCACGGTTGAAAAAATCCCAACCTCCCAGCGAAGCATGACGTCGGAGCGGTTCTCAAAATGCTTGACGTAAGCCTTGACTGTGAACTTGAATCCCGCTTCGGATTGCGCGCTCAGTTGAACCAAACGATCGAGCGCAGACGCGTACGCCGGACTATTCTTGGGTTGCGCGAGGAATTTTTCAGCCTCTGCTACCACCAGTTCGAATGACTTCAAATTTTTTTCAACTTCTTCTCGGATCTCCGGAGTGGGAGCCCGGCCAATCTCCCGGAGGCCGGGGCTACCCAGCTTAGCAATGACCTTTCCGCCCGAAATCATCATTTGCGCGGTGTCAGTGAGCACCGTGCGAATCGCATCTCGATTGACCGTTTTTCCAATGGACGCCAAAATCGTGTTGCGCAAGTACTGTTCGTTCAGCAGGCGCTCTCGCGAGGCGATATCCACGATAAAGGTGTCATCATCCTGAGCGAGCAACATCGTCACCGTGTAGGCCAACGTAATACCGGCCCCCGCAATAAATACCGCCGGTACTAGAGCCAATTTTCGACTGAGACGAAGTTTCCCGAGCCAGCCGCCGGTCGCCTTAGTTGTCATTGAATGTCTCCTTGATCGATTGATCATTGAATTCTTGAACTTGAGGCCGCGCATGGGCGCCAAACTGAATGGGAAAGGCACTGTGGCTCGAAAAAAGCAGTTGAAAGTCGAGGATGCTGGTGCCATCTGCAGTGACGCCAATGGGCGTTCGGCTCGCTCCCCGGTCGGCTGAGATCGGCGCTTGCAACTGCGCCCGGTTCACTTCCAGAGCCCCGCCCAGTCGACTCACCCGCACGCAGATCAGACGGCCTCCGACCATTGATCCTCGGATGAAGACCAAAAAGCCTCCTTCGCTCACTGCCACCGCTCCAAAAATCAGCCCTAGGTCCAGAACTGCCCGAATCTCGTTCCGGACATTGACTATCCCGAGGTACTCGCGTGGCGCGCCCGGAATGGGCATGCAGCTCCGGAAAGGGATGACTTCACTCACTTGCTCCATCGGTAGCCCGTATCGAGTCTCCCCGACGTAAACTGCTAGCGCCGAAAACACCACATCGCCGTGGTCGGCAGAAACTCCTCGAACCGCTAGGCGTTCGGCGCGACTTTGAAAAATTACTCTCAATTCATTGGAACGGGTCGAACTCACGCAGCCTCCACATGGTTTTGAATGAGTCGACGGAGCTCGCCTGCCGTAATCCCCTCTGCCTCTGAAAAAGCAATCGAGTCGGCGAGCCCCTGCAATAAGCGCGAAACAATCCGAAACTCACGCCTAGCCAAGGCTTTTTGGTTCTGCTTCTCCAGCAAATGCCCTAGGAAATAGTGACCCAGGACGAAATCCCGATCCAAGTAAATGCTTCGCTGCAACGCTCGCATGGCTTCATCAAAATCACCTAGCTGCTGGAGCATTCGTCCGCGCTGTAAATGAAGGGCCGGACTCAACTTGTTTCCCAGGATTAGTTCATCGCACTGGCGCAAAGCTTCTGAGTAGAGCCCCTGATTCGCAAAAGCTTGGATCGACGGCGCAGGTGCCACAAACGGCGCATCGGCTATCACCGGGGTCCCTCGTCGTGCCGAGGCGAGCGCCGATGGGGTAGTTTCTCTCAGTCCAGCGGTAAACAGGGCCCAATCAAACACGGCAGGTGCTGGCTTTGATTGGGAATAGGGCTTTCTGTAAAGTATCGCACCCTGCCCCTGGACAACTTCAAAGTCTTTGAAAAACTCGAGATTCGGTTCGGCGTGGCCGACTACTAGCCAACCCCCCGGGGTCAAACAATCATGAAACCGACGAATCAGGCGCGCGCAGGTCAATCGATCGAAATAGATGGTCACGTTTCGACACAAGATCAAATCAATATCCTTTTCAAAAGGAACCGGCGGAGCAAAGGGCTCGGCCACCAGATTGTGATACTTGAAGTCGACCGCCTTCCGAATGACTTCGGAAACGGTGGTTTTTCGCTCTACGCTCGAGAAATATCGCGCTCGGTAGAAACTCGGCATAGTACGAAATGCCCACTCTTCAAAAACTCCAGAGCGCGCTTTTCGCAAGGCTTCGCGACTGATGTCGGTCGCCACGATTTTCACTTGCCAGTCTCCGAGAGTTTGAGAAAAACATTCACGCAAGATCATGGCAATCGAGAATGGCTCGGCACCCGTCGAGCAACCTGCGCTCCAAATGTTGATTTTCTTCCGGTCCTGCAGTAACAAGAGAAGCTCTGGCAAAACCGTGTCACGGATCTCATCGAACTGCTCGTAGTGCCTGAAAAAATAAGTCTCCCCGATCGTCAATTCATGAACAAGCGCATCCCACTCGGCTTCGC
>JAYVNB010000141.1:0-41908 GCA_043759365.1 Bacteriovoracaceae bacterium
GCGTGGAATTGCTGAGTGCCGTGAGGGAAATCGGGTATTTGACATTGGCCATGCGATCCAAAAATACGTTGAGCCTTTTGGGTTTGGCGTGGTAAGGGAATTCGTTGGTCACGGGATAGGTAAGTCTCTCCATGAGGAGCCGCAGGTACCAAACTACGGTCCAAAAGGAAAAGGCTTAGCTCTTAAGGTCGGTATGGTCTTGGCGATTGAGCCAATGATCAATGCTGGCACCCATGAGGTAAAGGTTTTGGAGGATGGCTGGACGGCTGTCACCCGAGACCGGTCTTTATCTGCTCACTTCGAGCATACGGTAGCGATCACCGCCAATGGCCCAGAGATTTTGACCTCACTCGGATGAGTGAGGTTGGTGTTTTTCACTCGGGAGTGCTGGGAAGTGTCGAGTGATTTTAGGTTGATTTCCCATACCGAGTGACCGAGTGAATTGATGAGGCAGATATGAAGGTTCGCGCATCGGTGAAGAAGATTTGTGACAAGTGCAAAGTGGTCCGCCGCTGTGGCGTGGTTCGAGTGATTTGTGAGAATCCTCGCCATAAACAGCGTCAAGGCTAAGATTCAGGCGTTTGAAAGGAAGGTAGCTAGTGGCTCGTATCGCGGGAGTTGATCTCCCACGCAATAAACGGATGGAAGTCGCCCTGACCTATATTTTTGGGGTTGGGCGCTCGACGGCTAAGAAGATCCTCGTTGAGGCGGGAATCGATTTCAGTAAGAAATCGGACGCTTTGGCAGAAACAGAAGTCGCCAAGATCCGGGACATCATTGACCGGACCATCCGCGTGGAAGGTGATCTTCGTCGTGAGATCAGCTTGAATATCAAGCGCCTGGTCGATTTAGGTTGTTACCGTGGCACGCGTCACCGTAAGGGCCTTCCGGTCCACGGTCAGCGCACGCACTCGAACGCTCGTACTCGCAAGGGTCCTGCGGTCGCGATTGCGGGTAAAAAGTCCGTTAAGGCGATGAAGTAAGGGTTTGGTGTAAATATGTCTGAACAGAAAACTGAAGCGCCAAAAGCCGAAGTTAAAAAAGACTCCGCTGTCGCCGCCGCTCCTGGTGAAGGGGCGATCAAAAAGGTGAAGAAGGGTAAAAAGAATGTTTCCGCTGGAAACGCTTACATTTTGTCCTCCTTCAATAATACCGTGGTCACCATCACGGATACCATGGGCAATGCGATTTGCTGGGCGAGTGCCGGCGGTAAAGGGTTTCGTGGTTCGCGCAAGAACACTCCTTTTGCTGCTCAGGTGGCTGCTGAAGATGCAGCTCGCAAAGCGATTGAAAATGGAATGCGTTCGGTTCAAGTCTACGTGAGTGGACCCGGTGCAGGACGTGAGTCCGCACTTCGCGCGCTTTCATCGGTCGGCCTCAGAATTACTTTCATCGAGGACGTGACTCCGATCCCGCACAACGGTTGCCGTCCTCCGAAGCGGAGAAGGGTCTAAGTCATGGCTCGTTATAGTGGTCCAGTTTGCCGTATCTGCCGTCGTGAAAATCAGAAGCTCTTTTTGAAGGGCGATCGCTGCTATAGCGAGAAGTGCGCATTTGAGCGTCGCGGTTATCCACCCGGACAGCATGGTCAGGGTCGTATCAAGTTCTCTGAGTATGGGCTCCAACTCCGTGAAAAACAAAAGATTAAAAAGATGTACGGATTGCTTGAAAAGCAGTTCCGCGCTGCCTTCGAGGCCGCTGATCGCTCCAAAGGCATCACTGGCTCCAATCTTTTGTCTTTGCTCGAGCGTCGACTCGACAACGTGACCTACCGTTCTGGTTTCGCGAATTCTCGCGCTGAGGCTCGCCAATTGGTGCGCCACGGTCACTTTTGGGTGAACGGAAAGCGTGTCAACATCCCTTCTTACCTAGTCGGTAAAGGGGATGTGGTTGAAGTGCGTGAAAAGAGCCGCAATGTGGCACGCATTGGCGAAGCAGTTGAGAATTCCAAGCGCCGCGAAATTCCGCAGTGGCTGGAGTTGGACGCGGCAACGCAGAAGTCTCGGGTTCGTGACTTGCCAGCTCGCGATGACGTGACCGCTCCGATGTCGGAGCGCTTGGTGGTCGAACTTTACTCGAAGTAAACTAGAAATCCGTTTCTTCCAAGATGGAAGAAGTCGGCGAGGACACGCGAAAGCGTGTCCTCGTTTAACTGAATACTCTCCGCATGGCTCCAGCAGGGACGCAGAGCGAGGAGATGACAGGAGAATGATCTGATGTTGGAAAAAAATTGGCGCGACCTGATCAAGCCGAAGGCTCTTGACGTTGATAAAGAAAGTTTGACCGGTACCTACGGTAAGTTCGTAGCGAAGCCCCTCGAGCGCGGCTTTGGTCTTACTTTGGGTAACTCTCTTCGTCGTGTGATGATCTCCTCCCTTCAGGGTGCTGCGATCACCTCCGTGAAGATTGAGGGTGTGCTTCATGAGTTCACGCCGATTCCCGACGTCACCGAGGATGTGGCCGAGATCATTCTGAATCTCAAAGAGATTCGCTTCCGCATGCATTCTGAAACGGTCACAGTTACAGTTGAAAAGGTCGGCCCGGTCGAAGTGAAAGCTTCGGACATCATGGGTTCGGATCAAGTTCACTGCCTGAACCCAGATCAGCACATTGCAACGGTTGGTAAGGGCGGCAAGCTCCGGATGGAGATCACGGTTTCGCGTGGTCGAGGCTATCAGCCTGCTGAGAACAATAAAACGGACGACATGGGCGTTGGCTGGATCCCAGTCGACAGCTTCTTCTCCCCGATTCGGCGCGTAAACTATACGGTCACCCAGAGTCGAGTCGGTCAGCGTACCGATTATGACAAGCTCACTCTCGAAGTTTGGACCGACGGCTCGGTTCAACCCGAGGATGCGGTTTCTTTGGGATCCAAGATCCTGAAAGATCAGCTTTCGGTGTTCCTCAACTTCGAAGAGGAGCCAGAACCGGTTGCTCAGGCGAAGGAAGAAGGCGCCCAACAGTTCAATCCGAACCTCTACCGTTCGGTTGAAGAGCTGGAACTTTCTGTCCGTTCTGCCAACTGCCTGCAGAATGCGAACATCAAATACATCTACGAGCTGGTTCAAAAGACTGAAGCAGAAATGCTGAAGACCAAGAACTTTGGTCGCAAGTCTTTGAACGAAATCAAAGATATCTTGAGTGAGATGGGATTGAGCCTGGGCATGAAACTCGATGGTTTCGTTGCACCGACGCAGCCTCCGAAGCCGGTTGATTCTGATGTTGATGAGAATCGCATCATGAGTGACCGCAAGAAGGCGGATGAGTTTGAAGGCGACGACGATATTGAAGATTGATCCCTCGGGGATTCAATCCGCGAAAGAATTGGAGTAATTTATGAGACACAACGTCGACGGTCGTAAATTTGGACGAAACACGTCCCACCGCACAGCCATGTTTCGCAACATGGCCAACTCGGTGATTCGTTTGGAACAGGTCGTAACGACCGTGCAAAAGGCTAAGGAAACACGCCGCGTGGTGGATCGCTTGATCACCTTGGGGAAGTCGGGAAAGCCCGCCTCACGTCGTCTGGCCTTTGACCGCACTCGGGACAATGAAGTGGTTTCGAAGCTCTTTACGACGCTTGCTGAGCGTTACAAAGGGCGTCCGGGGGGTTATACCCGGGTACTGAAAGTTTCCGATCGTCGTTGGGGTGACTCGGCGGAGATGGCTATTCTGGAACTGGTGGATCACCCGGTTCTCGATCGTAAGCGTAAAGTGAAGACTGTCGCCGAAGGCGATACTTCTACTGAAGGCGCGGACGCTCCAGTCGCTAAGGATCCTTTCAACCGGTTCCGCGGCATGTTCTCCAAGGGCAAGTCCGGAGCACCTGCTAAGGCCACTAAAGCTGCAGGCAAGGGCGGCGCAGGTCGCAAGACTCCTTCCGCAGGCGGCGGCGGTAGCAAATCAGGTGGCGGCAGCAGCAGCTGATCGCTGACGAGGGTTCGGCCTTGGCCTGATGCCGGGCAATCTGTCGAGTTGGAAATTTCTCATGGGACTCATTCTCTACTCGAGGATGGGTCCCGTGTCGTTTGTGACCTACCAAGGATTGTGCAGTGTCGCGCGCGTAGACGGTTTTTAGGTCTCAAGCGAACCCCAGGTGGAAAAAGAAGACATTAAAAGCAGGGTGTTAGCAGGGGTTGGCGAGGCCTGGGATTTGCTTTCTAGTCCAGGGTGTTTCGATTCATCCATTTCGTCAGACGGGTTGGAGCTTTTGGCGCTTTTTTCCTAGCCCTCGTGGCGATCGGAGGTTCTAGCCTCGCCGTTGCGTCCGACGCGGGCTCAATGGGCAAAGCGACGAGTCCGGAGTGGAACGATGCTTTGCACCAAGAGTGCAAGGTCGGCTGCAACTACCTTCGCGCCAACGAAAACCTTTCGCTTCAGGCTCAGTACATGACTCATAAAATGGAAGGCCTCGGCCGCTTAAAAGAGAAGTGGGACAAGGCCTCAAAAGAAGCTCAATCGGCTGAAAACGGTGCGGACCAATCTCGGTTGAACAGCGTGGCCGAAGATCTCGCTGGGCAGTTGAAGAGCGCTGGCAATCTGGGCCGGTACTGTGTGGACGGTCAGGGCATTCCTGACTGCTATAGCCGCTACTGGCAAAACGAGTTGATGAAGCTTCAGCAGATTCGTAGTCAGATTTCGATCAATACAGCTCAAGTCAGTTCGCTTCGTGCGAGGTCACAGCCGGGTCTCGAAGGATCGGTTCCAGGCTTTCTCCCGGAGTCCGACCCCAATCAGCCTGAAGTGGCCAAGAAGCCTCAGGTTACTGAAGTGGTCAGCCTGGATGAAATTGCGAAGTCCTTCAATGAAGACTCCAAGAATTTGGAAGAGCTCGCGGGGGAACGTTACCAGGAATGGATTCAGCAATTACCGAAGCCCCCGGATGAGAGCGGCTTTTATGTCTTCAAGACGATTGAGCGTTACCCGGGAGTTCCGAATGGCGAGAAGCTTCAGGTGGCGGTCCGTGGGCCGGATGGTTCGTTGGTCATCGATCACGCAGCTTTTGACGCCGCAAAAAGGGTCTACAAAGAACAGTTGAAGAATCTGGAGCGGGACAAGAAGCTCTTCATGGATCAGACCAAAATGTCTAAAGTCTCAAAGTCGAAAACAAAGTTTTCTATTTCTGCTGAGAGTCGCCAGGCCTTGGGTGAAGCCCGAGCGGACATGATTGATGCGGCTAGAAGGGCGATGAAGCAGGCAGGACTACCGGCTAAGGGGAGGCAACCGACTCCTACCGGCATGAAGCGAGCGGATGTTCAGACCAGTCCTGGGTCGGGGGACCGGACGAAGTCCCTGGTTAGCTCACGGGGAACGCAAAAAGTGGATCCCCTAGCGAAGGGGCAGTCAGGAAGTTCTGCTTCAGATCCGGCCAACGAAAAGCTCGGGGAAACTTCACCGACTGATCGTAAGATCGAGACTAATGTGACTCTGAATCCAGAAGACCTGAATCGAGAGATCAAGGATCTGGAGGAGCAAGGGAGGGCTCAGGATGCGTTGTTACCGGTACCTAGGGCTGAGGGGGAGGTCGCCTCTCCTCCGAAGGGCGGGGCTGGCCCCAGACCGGCCTCCGCCCGCGTGGTTTCGCCTTATCAAATTCAATCCCTCGATGATCCGAAGGCGAAGCCCTGATCAAACCCTGAGCCAGAAGTGGGGCGTCGCTTACATCTGGGATAGCCAGATCACGACTCGGGCACGGCCGGCCGGGATCTGGCGCTTGGACTTGTTCTTGTACCAAGTAAAAGCTGCGTTCGGTGCGGTAGGGTTCTCGGTTTCCCCCCCTTGGACGGATGGGGCGAGTTTACGGAGCTGAATCTTGAGGTTGGCGACCACGGACGTGGGTACGATGAGGTCGAACTGGATTCCGCCGGGAGCTTCGATTCCCCCGATTCCGGGCGCGTCCTTGGGGATATTCAGGCTAGTCAGCAGAGCCACGATCTTGGGTTGAATTTCGTGTGGGCTGTCCGTCTTGAGGTTGAAACGCCAGATCTCGGAACTTCCTACATGGATCTCGTTGCCGCTTTCTTCGGTCGTCGAATCACCGGCGGAGCCTTCTTCGTCAGTCTCGGTGTCGGCGCTCTCGCCATTGAACTCGTCGGAGGCGGTTTGCCCTGAGGGAGCGATGACGGCTTTTCCTCGGGTCGGGGCGGGGGGGGCGTCACCGCTTTTGGAGACGGCCTCGCTACCGGTGAGATCCGACAGGCTGAATACATCCAACCTGCGCTCGAGGCTTCGATCGTAGATCCCCCGGATCCTCGGCACCATGGCGATGACTCCCAGGACAAGAAATGCGACCCCGAGTCCTTCGACGCTGGTGCGAATGAACCAGGGGGTGCGTTCCCAGCGGGTGCTCCGCGCACTTCCGCTCTCCAATCGGGGCAGGATGAAGGAGAGGGGATTCTTTCGGATGCCGATGGGCAGCCCGACTCTTGGGCGACCCGAGATGGAAGTGAGGATGCGGCGATAGTGGCCGTGCTTCTCGTTGCAGGCAGGGCAAGCATCGAGGTGCTGGTCGGCATCGCGCTTGAGCGAAGCGATCATGGTTCCATCCAGGTAGTCGGCCGAGCGGTTCTGCCAATCGAAACAGCTCATCGGTCCGGTCGTCAGCCCGGTCGCGGTCGAAGGGGAGGCACCGGATGGAAGTTCGGTATTCGTCGGGTTCATTGAAGTTGGCTCATGCGGTTATAATCAGGCACTGTCCCAAAGCCATTCTTCCAAAGCACGAAGCGCCTGTTGCCTCCGGATCTTCAAGGACCCTTCAGGATGGCCGGTTGCAGTCGCGATCTCGGGGTAAGGAATTCCAAATTTATCCCGCATCAGCAGGAGGAGTTGGTCTTCGGTGGTGAGGCGATGAAAGTATGAGTCGAACTGTTTTAGCCGCTCGTCGACGACCAAGTTGGCATCGAGCAGGATGCGTTCGGAGGAGGTGAGTTTGCGTCCGTGCCGATGGGCATGGGTCTTGAGGACGCCACAAGCCACGCTGAGCACCCAGGCGCGTTCAAATTCAACGTAAGGGTTGGCCTTGCGCGACTTTTTGAGTGCCCTCAGGACGGCTCGGAACGCGATCTGGGCATTGCTGGTGCTCCAGAGCACTGAAGCGCAGAGATCGAACAGCATGTCCCCGTAGAGCTCGACGATCCGATTCAGGAAGGGGTGGGGAGGATGTTCGAAATGAACCACATTGAAAGGCTAGGATGACTCGCCATCCGGGTCAAGGTCGTCATGATCCAACCCTGATCCTCCGGACTCGAGCCTGAGGTAGATTTTCCATCTTTCGGGAGTGATGGTGGCTCCGACCTGGAGAGTGGTGCTCGGGAGCCACCTCGGCCGCTTGGGTCTCTTGATCAGGTTCATGTTAGCCTGGGCTGGGGTTCGGCCCCCTTTTCGCTGGTTGCAGGGCTTGCACGCGGTGACGATGTTTTCCCAGCTTTTGCCGCCTCCTTGCACGATCGGGATGACGTGGTCGAGGGTGAGGTGGGACCTGGCGAACTTCTCGCCACAGTACTGGCACACGCTGTGGTCGCGCACGAAGATGTTGGCGCGTGAAAAGCGGATGATCTCTTTTTTGCGCTGGAGGGGGACATAACTCAGGAGACGCAGCACGGCCGGGACCTTGATGGTGAAACGGACGGTGCGGATTTCTTTTTCGGATTCCTCGACGACTTCGACTTTGCCTTGGAACAGCAGTTGGAGCGCGCGCTGCCAAGAAACGATGTGGAGGGGTTCGAAGGAGGCGTTGAGCACGAGTGCGTGGCCCATATCCCATTATAATGGGTATTTAAAAAATCTTGCAACTCTGGGGGGTTTTGAGCTTTTTGGTCCGGATAGCGGCGACGAGGCTCCAGATGGGCTCGACGGGGGACGAGATGCGGCGATTTCCTAGGAAATCCGCACTGCGGGAAATTTCGGCGCAAGCCCTCGAGGGGCTGTGTTAATAATTGATAGATCTATGGAATTTCTATCGAAACGGCTGACAGGCAACGGATGCCTCGGTTTGGGAATGGCGACCCTGCTACTCGCAGTAGCGGGGTGCACTGAACATGGCGCCCAGAAGGCGCCTCCACCAGCGGTTGGCGCCGCGGACTCTTCTGGCAGTCCGAGTCGCGAGTTTCGCCCCGCTCCAGGACTCGAGCTGAAGGATATCCAGGGCAAATCCCACAGTCTGGAGGAATTCCGGGGTCAGCCCGTGATCCTGCACTTCTGGGCAAGCTGGTGCCCACCCTGCATCGAGGAGCTTCCCCAGTTCAATGAAATGGTGAAGTCGCTCAAGGGAAAGCCGATTCGGTTCCTGATCGTGAGCCTCGATAAGTCTTGGGCCGATGCCGAAAAGATCGCGCCCCAGAAAGAGCTTTCGGAAGGAGTAGTCTCGGTCATCGACACCGAAGGCACCATTCCTGAAAAGTTCGGCTCCTACCAGTTTCCGGAGACCTACCTCTTGAACTCGAACCTCCAGATCGTCGAAAAATGGGTGGGTGCCCAAGATTGGAACGGCACCAAAACCCGATCAGCGATCGACCACATCTTGGGCGGAAAATAGGCCCGCATCCGTCAGTTTCTTAACAATGCCTGGGCTTGCAAGTCCTCGATCTCTTTGCCGACCATGCGTGAGTGTCGAAAATGTAGGCTGATCTTCTCAATATCCGCGCGATTCCCTCCGAAAAGATCTTTGGAGAACCTGAACCTATGATCAATTGGGAAGAGCTAAAGCATATTCACGTCATCCGGAAGCTCGAAGAGATCCTCGCTCAGTGGTTCAATACTGAGATTTTCTTCGTCGACGAGCGCGGACACGTCCGCAACTATGACCCCACCGATCGACAGCGCGAATTCAAGAACCCGCTCAGCGCCACCCTTCTTCCGAAGGAAAAAGGACGTGAAGTGGTTCTGCGCGCAGTTGCCGCCGCGAACGAGCGGATGTTCAATGAAAAATCCGCTCATGTCGTGATGGACGGTCCGATGGGGGTGGAGAAAGTACTGGTCTCCCGAATCGCCCTGGACAACGAGTTCCTGGGGTCCGTTTATGCCTTCTCGTACATCGAGGAGACTGTCCCGGCGGATCGTCGCGCGGCTGCCCGCCTCCACGCTGAGAGCTTGGGCCTCGACGGCGAAGCATTCGAGGAGGCAGTGACCCGGATGCGGGTCCTCACCGAAGCGCAGAAAAAGTACTTGGTGGAACTGGTCGACCTGGTGGCTCAGGAGATCGTGACTTTCCACGCGGAGATTTCGAAGCGGGAGGAGCGCATCAGCGCGCTGAACAGCCAGCTGGGAAATCGTTACAGCTACGATCAGATGATCGGAAAATCCAAGCCGATGCAGGACCTTTACGGTCTGCTGGACAAGATCAAGAATTCCGAGTCGACCGTCCTCGTCCAAGGGGAGAACGGAACCGGTAAGGAGTTGATCGCGCGCGCGATCCATTTCAACTCCCCCCGCAAGGAATCCCAGTTCGTCACGGTGAACTGCTCGGCCTTCAATGAAAACCTGCTCGACTCCGAGTTGTTCGGCCATGTGAAGGGGTCCTTCACCGGCGCGATCAAGGACAAGAAGGGCTTGTTCGAGGCGGCGGATCGCGGAACCCTGTTCCTCGACGAGATCGGGGATATGTCTCCCACGATGCAAGTGAAACTGCTTCGAGTCCTCCAAGAGGGTTCGCTCACCCCCGTGGGCGGTACGGAGATGCGGAAGGTGGATGTCCGAGTGGTCGCAGCGACCAACAAGGACCTGAAGGAGATGGTCGAGATCGGCACGTTCCGGGAAGATCTCTATTACCGAATCAACGTCATCAACCTCGTGGTGCCGCCGCTTCGCGACCGCAAGGAGGACATCCCGATCCTGCTCGATCACTTCATCTCCCGAGGGTGCAAGGAAAAGCAGATTCCCTTGAAGGGCCTTGCCAAGCGAGCCATGGAAAAGATTTTCGATTACCCGTGGCCCGGCAACATCCGCGAACTCGAGAACGAGATCGAGCGTTTAATCGTACTTTCGGGGGACGATCTTCGGATCGCAGCCGAGCTTCTCTCGGCTCGGATCCGCGATCATGGCTCGCAAGCGAAAGTTCAAGGCGTCCGGGTGGCTGGCAAGCTGAAGGATGCTTTGGAAGAGCTTGAGAAGACGATGATCAAAGAAGGCCTACGCCGTACGAATTGGAATAAGAGCCGGCTCGCTAAGGAGCTCGGGATCTCGCGCGCCGGTCTCATCATGAAAGTTGAAAAGTACGGGCTCGACAAGCGCAAGCTGCTCCGGAACGGCACTGACGGCTGAGGCATCGGGCCCAGCACCTGAACAGGAAACTGCAGAAGTCCCCGATCGCCCTGCGCTCGGGGACTTCGTGCGTCCGTGTCCCCTGCATTTGAGCTTCGTGCGTCGGAGAAAGGGCTACTTCAACTCGACCCCATAAGGGTACCGATAGCCTTTGTAATCCCCGCGGACTCGGGGCTCCGATGAGACGGAGCCGGCGTCCCGATTGTGTCCGAAGAAGAGGCGGAACGATGCCGTGCCCGCGATGATCGGGCTTAGGTTGCCGGCTTGGGTGACCGACTCGGCAGAACCCGCGAGGTTGAAAGCTATTTCGAAAGTAATGGGGAAAGACACCCCGACTTCGGCCAGCAGACCCAGTCCGCTATGATGGTTGTAAAAATCGAATCCGCTCCCCCTTCGCGCGCGCTTCCAAACCAGGGGAGTGCAGCCCAAATTCACGTAAGCCCGGTAGAAATCCAACTCGACAATCGGGTACAACGATTGCATTCCATAAGAGGTCGCGCCTTGACTGGCCAGATGGATGCGATGCTGGAGTCCCAAGTGGATTCCGACGGGTTCGGACGCGGTCCTGATGGCGAACGTAAACTGGTAGAGATTTCCGAATCCGAGGCTGACGGGAGAGGATTGGTTGAAGAGGGCTTGGCTCGATCCCAACCGAGACAGTCCCCCTCCGAATTCAAAAAAGTACCGGCTCGCGAGAGCGGAACGCGGAACGATCGAAAGGCACGCGAAGCACGTGAAAAAGGTCAGAGCCAACAATCTCATCCCAATTTTCGATGGGTGTCGTATAACGCGGCTCATGCTTATTCTAGGGTACATGGGCTGGGCTGCCCTCGTCCAGAACGCCTACTCGGCTGAAAAGTCCGCCCGGGAATTGTGTCCGGGTTTCGTGGTGAAAGGGACCGTCGACATCTCATTGACGGATACGGAGCGCAGGTTGGTCTGTGGTGACAAGGATGGGAAGGGCCCGAACGCGGAGGCCTGGTCAACCATCCCGTTTCCCGAGGCGAAGTATTTTTTCGAGACTTTTCTCCAGGATCGCGGCTATTTTCAGAGCAAGCTGTCCGAAGAAAACGGGAAAGTGGTGATTGTCCTCGGTCCCATCACCCGAGTGACGGCGATCGAAGTGGTCGGTGGACCGAGCAATCTCGAGATCGGGCGAAAACGTGAAGTGGTGGGGGAGGTCCTCACTCCCCGGCTCCTCGATGTCTTGGAGCAATGGGCAGTGCAGCGTCTCCAGGAAGTTGGGTATCCTTGCCCCCGCGTGAAGACGCAGGCGGCCCCGGAGAGTGGCATCATCCAATTGAGCGTGGATGCGGGCTTCGTCCTACCGATCTCACGTATCCTCGAGGAACCGATCGAAGGCCTGAACCCCGGAACGCTTCGTCGCTACGATGCTTTCCGGCTGGGCGATCGATTCAATGGTCACGATGTCACGGTGACCTCGTCACGCATCTTGGGGGAGGGCATCGTTCAAAGTGTCCACTTCGGGGTCGAGTGCTTGGACCCGACCAAGGCTCTGGCTTTAGGGCAGCCCGCGGGAGCAACCCTCAAGCAGGAGACGATTCCGGGATTGCCGCGACTTCTCTCCTTTGGGTTCGGAGTGGATACCGAGGGCGTGCTTCTGCTCAAAGGGTCCTGGAAAAACACGCGTCTGGGTCCGACGGGGTCCCTGGTCAGCATCTCCGCTTTCGCTTCATCCAAGCAGCAACGGATCAATGCGAATTGGAACTGGTACAGTCTACCGTACCCTTCGCGGCGCTTCATGCGTCCCGCCATCGAATTCAAACGTGATAACGAACAGCCTTACGAGACCCTTTCGACCCAGACCGAAGTTGCATTCGCCACAAGCTATGACAACTCGCTCCTCGGACTGGGACTTCGGACCGGTCCCGCCTACGAGCTGATCAAGACCGTGCGGGGAAGCGGCCCCCCCGTGGCCCATTTGGTGGCTCTGGATTCGGAAGTCCGGATCAGCAATCACGATCACGAGTTTTATCGGGGAAGTCCCCGGACCGGGTTCGAGGCGGTCTTCGGAGGCTACTTCACTGCCAAAGGGGTACTCTCGGATCTCAGTGCGCAGAAGCTCACGCTCAGCGGGCAGTATTTGTGGAACTTCCGAGACTATGACCCTGCGCTCTGGGTCGTGGGGTTCCGTTATGGTCTAGCGACCACTCTCACGGGAGAGCGTCCGGGGGAGCATACGGGGCTTCCCCCAACTTTCAGGAACTACATGGGCGGGTCTGGCGATTTGAGAGGGTTTGGCCGCCTGGAGCTCCCGGCAAATGGATTGGGGGGGCTCAGCCTAGCCTTTGCAAGCTGGGAGGCACGATTTGGGGGTAAACTTCCTCTGGGTTTGGAGCCTTTTGGTTTCCTGGATACGGGGGCTTTGGGGTATGACCCAGTGAGTCTAGGTCGGCCCTTTTTCTGGTCTCCTGGCTTCGGCATTCGGTATCCTTCCCCAATTGGGGTGATCCGCACCACTTTGGCCCATGGCTACCTGGCGGGGATGAGTGGGACAGAGTATTCGCACTGGCAGTTTTACTTCAATTTCGGGGAGGAATTTTGATCCGTTGGCTGAAAGGACTCCTGATTGCCGTAACTTGTCTCCTCGTTCTCTTGGGGGCGGGCTTGCTCGCCATTTGGGAGCGGCCCTCGATCGTGATCAACCCCCGTACCTTGGTCTGGGCCCAGCGCTACGCTCCCAAGTTGGGTTACGAATTGAAGTGGGATTCAGTGAAAGTGGAGGCGACCTCCCCGAGTTTCTGGGTGAAAGGTCTGAGTCTTGATTTTACCGGCCTAAGCGTAAAAGCGGCCGATGGAAGTTTGGACGGGCGTTTTGGAAAGGCGGAAGCCCGAGTCATCGCGGATTTGGCGGGCTTCAAGCTCAGGTTGACGGAAGCCGGCCCCGTGACGATCTTAGGCGGGCGTTTGAGCTTGGATCCGAACCGTTCCCTCCCCAAGCCCGATTCCAAAGGGAGTTCGTCGGCGGCGGGGCAGGGGTTTTTTCCGGAATGGATGGCGTCGGCTCATATGAATTCGATCCGGATCGAGCTCGATCATTGGTCATTGTCTATGGAAGAGGGCACCGATGCTTCGGGAAGTCTCAAGCTGAAGAACCTTGAAGGGAAAAAAGGCTGGTCTTGGGACGCGAAGGTTCGCGAGCGTATGACTGGATCGGCAGCTCATTGGGCTCGTATCGAGCTGAAAGCTGAGACCGGACTGCAGCAGGATTGGATCAATCCGAAAAACGCGCGGGCTCGCGCGATCGGAAGGTTTGCCGACGGGCGGCGCGCCGAAGCGCTCCTCGATGTTCGCCGGGGACGAGGCGAGGATGAGCTCATTTATGAAGTTGCCGGCAATTGGTTCGATCACGGCCGGCTGGCGGTACTAAAAACCCATGGAAAATTAAGCCCCAACGCGATCTCGGGCGAGCTGGACGCAACAGCCCGCCGATACAACTCCTTTGTCCCGAAACTCGCGCTGCAGGGGTGCGCTTACTCATTCTCCCGGGTCGCGGATGATCGGAATCAAGGAGACTTGAAGTTCGACTGCCCGATGGCCGCTGCCATCGATTTTCCGCCGGTGCCTGGATTGCCCAGTCTGAAAGTGCCCACGGAATCCCACGCGAAGCTTCAGGCGAATTTACGCACTTCGTTTCCGCCCAGTGGCGACAAACCCGTCAAGGGCGACGTGAGGCTTGATTTAGGTCCTATGTTCACTCCACTGGCCGAGGGGAGCGGCACTATCGTTGCCCAGTTGGATGGAATCCCAGTCCAGTTTCCAGAAAAGTGGAAACTTGACACCGACGTGAACGTGAAGCTTTCAGTGCCCAAGTTCGAAAGCGTGGTCACGGAACTTCACACGACAAGGTGGGCGATACCCGCTCCTTTCAACATCCTGGTCGGAAATGCCGAGTTTGGGGCGAGCGGGAAAGTCGACTTGAATCGAGCGAAGCTTCCCCTCTATCTCCGCACTCGCTTGCTTTCGAAGTACCAGCGCGTGGACATCGACGGGACAGGGGAGCTGGTGCTCGAAAACCTGATCCATAAGAACAAACAGGGAGTGTTCCAGTTCCTGGTCGATCTCTCCGACGTTCAGTTGGCATTGCCGCGGCTTTCGAGCACGGAACTTCCGCCTCGCTTGGTTCCGGATCCCCGAATCGTCTCTTTCTTGAAGGCAAGTAAGGCTGCATTGGATGAGGCTGCGGCGAGTTTTCGATACAATGTCCATGTCAAGACTCCGGGAGCGACTCCGGTTCGATTGACGTCCAACCTCGCGAAATCCCCGGTCCCGGTGAGTCTGGATCTTGGCTTCGAAAGTGGCAGGGAAATGGCCGGCAGCGTTTCGATCGGCGGGTTTCCAGTCGAGTTTTTCCGACGAAAGGCGGTAGTGGAGCGGTTCCTCGTCCGCTTTAATCCCATCGATGGACGGCGCATTCTCGATGGTTCGATTCGAGTCGACTACACGGACTACACGATTCGGATTTTAGTCTTCGGAGAAGCCGACTCTCCGAAGATCAAACTGATCAGCGATCCGCCCGTGGCGGAGGATCAACTGATCGCGGTCCTTCTCTTCGGTAAACCCCTCCAAGAGCTGGATCCGGAGCAAACGGAGTCGATCGGGCAGACGCGCTCTGCAATCGCGAACCAGGCGGTCGGATTGGGTTCGATGTTCCTGCTCGCGTCGACGCCGATCGAGAGCGTGAACTTCGATCCGGAGACCCGCTCTTTTGGCGCAAAAGTAAAATTGGGAAGTGGCACTTCGTTGAATGTAGGGCAGGACCAAGATGCGCACGGGCATGTCGGAGTCAAGAAACGGCTGAGCAGGTACTGGACCATCACCACCGACGTAGCTCGTTCGACCACGACGCCCAGCGGGAGCTCGGCCTCGGCTTTTCTCGAGTGGAGCAACCGGTACTGAAACCAGAAAGTAGAGTCGCTGCAACGCGTTGACTTGCTGTGCAAAGGTTTCAAAGTCCATGACACTCCAGGTGGTTCTGTGTATCACCGTGGCATGGCTTATCTCGACCAACTCAAGGAACTAGCTGAAAGAGAACGCTTGGCGGAAGCCGGTGGGGGACCTGAGCGTGTCTCGAAACAGCACGCTTCTGGCAAGCTCACAGCGCGCGAGCGGATCGAACTGCTCTTGGACCCGGGAAGCTTCGTCGAGCTCGACAAGTTCGTCCAGCACCGCTGCACAGACTTCGAGATGGAAAAGCAGAAGTTCCTCGGAGACGGTGTAGTGACAGGCTACGGCACGATCGCCGGCAGGAACATTTGCGTGTTTTCTCAGGATTTCACGGTTTTCGGAGGCTCGCTCTCGGGCGCCCACGCGACCAAGATCTGCAAGGTCATGGACCTCGCCTTGAAGACGGGCGCTCCAGTCATCGGACTCAATGACTCCGGCGGCGCGCGCATCCAAGAGGGCGTGGAGAGCTTAGGCGGTTACGCGGAGATATTCTGGAGGAACACCCAAGCGAGTGGTGTCGTTCCGCAGATCAGCGTGATCCTGGGACCCTGCGCCGGTGGCGCAGTCTACAGCCCAGCCATCACGGATTTCATTTTCATGGTCGAGGGCGTTTCGTACATGTTCGTCACCGGCCCGGATGTGATCAAGACCGTGACCCACGAAGACGTGACTAAAGAAGCCCTCGGCGGCGCCGACACGCACATGGAGAAAAGCGGAGTCTGTCACTTCGTCCATGCCTCTGAAAAAGAGAGTCTTCAGGCGGTGCGGAAGCTGATGAGCTATGTTCCCTCGAACAATCTCGACCAGCCTCCGTACAAGGCGAGCCAAGACCCCGCCGAGCGTCCTTGCCTGGAGATCGTGAAAATCCTCCCGGACTCCCCGAACAAACCTTACGACATGCGTCGCCTGATCGCCGATGTGGTGGATGACGGCGACTTCCTGGAAGTGCATGCGGGCTACGCGATGAACCTGGTGGTGGGTTTCGCACGCATCGGAGGGAGGAGCGTTGGGATCGTCGGCAATCAACCGGCTCACCTCGCGGGTTGCCTGGACATCGAGTCCTCACTCAAGGGCGCTCGTTTCGTGCGGTTTTGCGATAGTTTCAACATTCCGCTCGTGACTTTTGTCGACGTTCCCGGGTTCCTTCCGGGCACCACCCAGGAATACGGGGGCATCATCAAGCACGGCGCAAAGCTACTCTATGCCTTTGCTGAAGCCACTGTTCCGAAGTTGACCGTCATCACCCGCAAGGCCTACGGTGGAGCCTATGACGTGATGGCCTCGAAGCACATTCGAGCCGATTTGAACTTCGCCTATCCGACGGCTGAAATCGCGGTGATGGGTCCGGAAGGGGCGATTAACATCCTCTATCGCAAAGAGATCGCCGCTGCCGAAAAAGCCGGACGACTGGCGGAAGAGCGCGCGCGGTTGGTCGATCAGTATCGCCAAACCTTCGCGAATCCTTACAAGGCGGCCGAGCTCGGTTATATCGACGAAGTGATCGCGCCCGAGGAAACCCGGCGAATGCTTTTCAACGGGCTGAAGATGCTCGAGAACAAGCGGGAACGCGGCCCATCCCGCAAACACGGGAATTTGCCACTTTGAGCGGCACAGGGAGAGATTTTGTGAAGACTTCACGTCGTCCCCCAGTCTTGATCGCCAACCGGGGTGAGATCGCGATCCGCATCGCCCGAACCTGCAAGGCGTTGGGATTTCCCACCGTGGCGGTCTACTCGGATGCTGACCGTTTCGCGGAGCATGTGAAAGCTTGCGATCAAGCCATCTGGATCGGTGGAGCGGCACCGAAGGACAGCTACCTTCATATGGAAAGGGTGATCTCAGCTGCCAGGACCGCGGGTGCGAAGTACATTCATCCGGGCTACGGGTTCTTGAGTGAGCGTGCGAGTTTCGTTGAAGCCTGCGAAAAAGCGGGACTTGTTTTCGTCGGACCCTCCGCCGAAAGCATGCGCTTGATGGGCGACAAAATCACAGCGCGTGAAACGATCGATTCCATCGGAGTGCCTCGTGTGCCTGGGAGCAAGGGTGGATTGAAAGACTCGCACGAGGCAGCCCGCTTGGCTCGCGACATCGGATATCCGGTGCTGCTGAAGGCGACGGCGGGCGGGGGCGGCAAGGGGATGCGGCGCGTGGACTCGGAGGGCGAGATCGCAGCTGCATTCGAGGGCGCGTCCCGTGAGGCGCTAGGAGCTTTCGGAGATGGCACGATGTACCTCGAGAAGTACATCCTCGAGCCTCATCATGTGGAAATCCAGGTTTTCGGCGACGGCAAGGGCGGAGCGATCCACTTGGGCGAGCGCGAATGCTCGATCCAGAGGCGCCACCAAAAGGTCTGGGAAGAGTCTCCCGCGCCGATCTTGAATCGGCATCCCAAAACGCGTCAAGCGATGTTCGACGCCGCCGTGAAAGTCGCTTGCCACGTTCGCTATGCGGGAGCGGGAACCCTCGAGTTCATCGTCGATGGGGGAGGGAACTTTTACTTCCTCGAGATGAATACCCGCCTGCAGGTGGAGCACCCGGTGACTGAATGGGTGACCGGGGTTGACCTGGTTTCGTGGCAACTCCTTTTGGCCGCCGGCGAAATGAAGTTGCCTGCGGTTCCCGAGCGTCGCGGAAGCGCGATCGAAGTTCGCCTTTATGCCGAGGACTCGTACAACTTCCTTCCCGCCCCGGGCGCGTTGGGTTTGATTCAGATGCCGAGCGGTCCATTTGTGCGCGCGGACGCTGCCTTCACGGGGCCCGGCGAAGTCAGCGTGAACTACGATCCCATGATCGCCAAGGTTTCGGTCTGGGCTTCAACCCGGGACGAGGCAGTGGATCGACTGCGCGTGGCTTTGGACGAAACGCGGGTGGAACCTCCCAAGAAAGCCGATGGAACCGCGCAGGGATCCTTGCGCACCAATCTGGCCTTTTTAAGAAAGCTCGTGCGGGACGAGACGGTGCGGGGAGGGGACACGACGACGGATCTGATCGGAAATAATCCGTTCCTGACCTCGGCCGAGTCCCAGAGTCCTTCCCTTGAAGCCTCCATCGCACTGGCGCTCCATCAGTTGATCGCCGAGTCGGAAGAGACTTCCGTGAGTTCGCCTCCTCAGACGGGCACGGATGGAAAATTCGGAACCAGCTCGAACTGGCAGTGGGTCGCACGTCGGGAGGGAGTTCGTTCATGAGCACCATCCAAGGAAAGATCGGCGGGTTGGAGCTGACTTTTGTTTCCGTCCCGCGTGGGCCGACCGGGACAGTTCATGTCCGGGTGGCGACGGGTGAAACTTGGGAGGTCCGTTGGAGGCGCGATCCTGATGGGATCTGGATCGAGACCCCCAGCGGCGTCAGCGGTTTCGACATTGTCGGAGAAGTGATGGACGACGGAGGCAGGTCCTATCGAGTCGGTGAGCGGGGAGGTCCGGGCCTGTGGACGGGGTTGAGCTTTCTCCGAGCAGGCACGGACACTACGGCAGCGACCGGTCCCGCCAAAAAGAAGGGAACCCGGGTCCGCTCGCAAATGCCTGGAAAAATCATTCGCGTACTGGCGAAAGCGGGAGACGAGATCCAGAAGGATCAACCCCTGCTGGTGATGGAAGCGATGAAAATGGAGAATGAGATCCGAGCTCTGGCACCCGGCAAGGTCAAAGAAGTGAAAGTTGTCGAGGGACAAGCGGTCGAAACGGGTGCTGACCTGATGATCCTGGAGTGATTTGAAATGAGTTCGGAACAGAAGCCGCCCTTGAAGACCGAAAAGACTCCGATCAATTGTGAGACCCGCTCCGGGATTCCCGTGGAGCAGGTTTACTGGCCAAGTCAGGGCTCTGAGGGCTTGGGATTGGATCCTGCCCCGGACGTGAGAGCCAGGGAGGCACTGGGAGAGCCGGGAAAGTTTCCTTTTACGCGCGGGGTCCAGAAGGACATGTACCGCGGTCGGCTCTGGACTATGCGCCAGTACGCCGGCTTCGGCACCGCTGAGGAGTCGAACCAGCGTTACCTTTATCTTCTCTCGCAAGGGACAACGGGTCTCTCAGTGGCTTTTGATCTGCCGACGCAATTGGGTTTCGATCCGGACCACGTCCGTTCCAAGGGCGAAGTTGGCAAAGTGGGTGTTTCCATCGCGACAATGGATGACATGCGGACGTTGTTCCGCGGAATCGACTTGGCGCAGGTTTCGACTTCCATGACGATCAACGCCACGGCTTCCATCCTCCTCGCCTTTTATGTGGCGGTGGCGGAGGAGCAAGGCGCTGCAGTCCCAGAGCTTCGAGGCACGGTCCAGAACGACGTGCTCAAGGAATACATCGCACGCGGAAACTACATTTACCCCCCGCAGGGCGCACTTCGACTCACGACCGACATGTTCTCCTGGTGCGCGAAGCACACGCCGAAATGGAACCCGATCTCGATTTCTGGCTACCACATCCGGGAAGCGGGTTCGACCGCGACCCAGGAGCTCGCCTTCACGTTCGCGGATGCCATTGCGTATGCGGACGCGGCGGTGAAGAAGGGCCTCGATATCGATCATTTCGCTGGTCAACTGTCGTTTTTCTTTAACGTCCACAATGACTTTTTCGAGGAGATCGCCAAGTTCCGGGCTGCGCGCAGGATTTGGGCGAAGATCGTGCAAGAGCGCTTCGGTGCCCGGGATCCCCGAAGCATGATGCTCAGATTCCATGCCCAGACCGCCGGCTCCACCTTGACTGCCCAACAGCCGCAGAACAACGTGGTCCGCGTCACCATGCAGGCTCTCGCAGCGGTTTTAGGTGGGACGCAATCGTTGCATACGAATTCCCTAGATGAGGCTCTCGCGTTACCTACGGAGTCCTCAGCTCGCCTTGCGCTCCGCACTCAGCAAGTCATCGCCTTCGAATCGAACGTCACCCAGGCGGTTGACCCGCTGGGAGGAAGCTGGTTCGTTGAATCGCTGACCGACGCGATCGAGAAAAAAGTCTGGGAATACCTAGCCGAGATCGACCGCCGCGGGGGCACAGTCAAGTGCATCGAAGAGGGCTACATCCAGAACGAAATCCTGAACTCCGCCTACACGGATCAGCGCCGCATCGACGACGGGCAGATCAAGGTCGTGGGTGTGAACTGCTTCAAAGAAACAGCTTCGGGGACGCCGATTGAGTTGACGAGGATCTCCGCCGAGCTCGAGCGTTCCGCAGTGGAGCGTCTCCGGTCCTACCGTTCCAAGCGGAACGAAGTCGCCACGAAGGCGGCCCTTCGTGCCTTAGAGGACGGGGCGAAAGGGGATCAAAATCTGATGGAATTGATCGTGCTGGCGGCGAAGGCCGGAGGGACTCTGGGAGAGATCGCCGACTCGCTTCGCGCGGTGTTCGGGCTCTACAAGGACTATTCCGGATTTTAAGGCTTTGAACCCGCGACTGTCGGTCCGATGATTTTGTCGACCAGGGCTTGGTGTTCGGGTATCCCGACTTTGCGGCTCACATCCTGGACTGCGACGGCTTCATAGGGGACTAAAGTTTCTTTTTTCAAGCTGCGTGATCGCGCTGCCGCTTGAAGCACAGTCTCCGGTTTGAGCTTTTCGGAGTCGAGGGCTTGGTTCAGGGCCTCGAAGGCCTTACGGCCCGCGGCTTCGCTCCGGTAGATCAGGATGTCGCAACCGGCTTCGATAGCCATCCAAGGCGCATCCGCTGCGCCGAAGTGATCTGAGATGGCCTTCATCTCCATGTCGTCGCTGAAAACCACCTTGGAGTAACGAAGTTCCTTGCGGAGGATGTCCTGGAGGATTTTCGGCGAAAGCGTGGCAGGCCGTTCAGGGTCGAGTTTCGGATTCACGATGTGAGCGGTCATCACCATCGAGCACCGCGACTTGAAAGCTCGTACGAAAGGCTTGAGCTCGCGCTCGCGGAGGGTTTCCAAGGGAGTATCGATTTTTGGGAGAGCGAAGTGGGAGTCGACGCTGGTATCGCCATGACCGGGGAAATGCTTTACGACCGGCTGCACTCCTGCGACGAGATGTCCCCTCACCATCGCAGTCACCATCTTGGAGACCTGCTCTTCGCTCGACCCATAGGAGCGTGGACCGATGACCGGATTCTTGGCATTGGTCATGATATCGGCGACAGGGCAAAAGTTCACGTTCACTCCGACCGCTTTGAGCTCCTTGCCCATCATTTCGGCCAGGTCAAAGGCGAGCTTTGGGGAAGCGGTTGAAGAAATCTGCTCGGCATCCGGAATCCGGGTGAAGGGTTTTTTGAACCGCTGGACACGGCCGCCTTCATGATCGACCCCGACCCAAAGAGGCAAGTCGGTGCGACACTCCTGGATCTGGTTAGTCAGTTCCGCGACTTGGCCCGGACTTTCATAATTGTGACCGAAGAGAATGGCGCCCCCGATGCGTGCCTGGGAGAAAAAAGCCGCGGTCTCATCCGAAAGCTCCATCCCGCTGAAGCCGATCATCAGGAGTTCGCCGAGTTGCCCGCGTGCTTCATCGATCAGCGACATAGGTGGGTAGTGTAGCTTAGTCTCGTTGGACCCTACAACTCTGTAGTTTTGGGTACGAGCGCTTCACCCAGGCGACCTGGATTCGGGACCGCGCGGCAGGATCAGGGGTTGCGCAAATGACGGGTGGTCCGCTTCTCCGAGAGGAGCTGAAGCGAAAGTATCGTGAAGATCAATGGGATTCCGGTAGCTACGGCGAGGTGCGGCGCTTCCAGGAGGTAGTCGGCGCCTTGAGCCAAAAGGCCGCCCCAACTTTCACTCCCGATAGGCGCACCGACGCCCAGGAATGAAAGAGTCGCTTCGGCGAGGAGGGCATTTGCGAAGATCCCGGGAGCCTTGATCGCGCAAAGGGAGAAAAGTGGGGGGGAGAGGTGAACTCGAAGGATGCGCCAGGAACTTGCGCCGATCGCTTCTGCAGCAAGAACATATTCCTCTGCCTTCAGCTCGAGTGCGCGCGAATAGAGTAGCCGAGTGAATCCGGGCAACGTCCCGAGGGCCAGGGAAATCAAGAGTGTATCCCAACCGGGTCCTCGTGCCGCGGCCCAGCCCAGGGCAAGGAGCAGGGAGGGAAACGCCAAAAGGGTGTCGAGCGAACGAAGCGCGAGATAGCGGGTGCGCCGACCTGCAAGTGCGATGGATGTTCCGAGTATCGCTCCGAACACGCAGGCGAACGCAGTCGCGCAACCGGCGAAGAAAGCGCTGCTGGCCGTGGCTCTCAAAATTCCGCGAAAGAGGTCGCGGCCGAAGGCATCGAATCCAAGGGGGTGAGTCCACTCAGGGCCTCCCAGGGTCCGCGAAAGATTGAATTCCGGTGTGCCTGTGAAGACCGCGATCACTGCGAGTGTCGCCCAGAAGGTGATCCAGGAGGTGGCGAGAGCTATCGGAGTCCGTTTCATTTTTCTCGGATCCTCGGGTCCATCCAGGCTTGGAGAGCGTCCCCCAACCCGATTCCGAGCAGCGAAAAGGAGGCACCGAAGAAAATCGCCGCTTGAATGACGGGGTAGTCCCGCTTGAGGACTGCATCGATCAGGAGTGTTCCCATTCCCGGCCAGGCGAACACGACTTCCGTGACGAAAGCCCCGGCGAAAATCGAGCCGATCTGGGTTCCGAGAAATGCGAGAAGGGAGCCGCTCACAGGGGCCAATCCGTATTTGACAACAACCTTCCATTCGGAAATGCCCCGGGCTCGAGCTCCGGGTGCTGCGCCAAGTCTCAAAGACTCGCGAACACGCTCTCTCAACAGCCTTGCCCAGAGCCCGCTGAATGAAAATGCCAGTGTGATCGCCGGAAGCACGAGACTGCCTCCCAGGGGGAAAACGGGGATTGCGACGGCAAAGACGTAGAGCAGGATCGGTCCGATCCACGGGGTGGGCAGTGCCGCAGCCAGCGCTCCGTGCGCCGTGCAGAAGTGATTCGCCCAACGGGCCAGGCGTCCATCCCTACTTCCGGTGGCAGTCAGGCCGATGATCAAGCTGAAAGCAAGACCGAGCGCAAGCGCGCAAAGCGCAAGGAGACTCGTGCGACGAAGGCGATCGAGAACCAGCTTTCCGACTGGCTCCCTGGAGAATATGGATTTTCCGAAATCGCCCTGAAAAATGGCATGTCGGAGCTCTTCGTTCAGTCCCGTGAAAAAAGGTCGGTCCAAGCCTAGCTCCGCCCGGAGCTCCGCGCGCGGGATCGAGGTTCCTGTTTCGGCGAGGAGAGTGTCGAGAGGGTCACCCGGCAAGGAATAGATCAGTGCCCGACTGGCGGTGAAAACCAGAAGGAGGATCGCAATGCTGGAGACGAACCGGGCAATCAATGTTCAGGCTCACTCGCCCAGGAAATTTTTAGCCTGGGTCTGAGGGACACGTTCGACTACGGTCTTTTGATCCGGCATCTCGATCCTCAAGGCGTTTCCGGACGGATCCAGATACCAAATGCTTCGGCGGTCGGAATAGGTTACCGAGACTTTTGCAGTGTGGGACTTCTGCGCGAACGCGTCAGGCTTCTCAACTTTCATCCTGCCATCGACGGCGCGGTAGGCGAGGTCGATATTATCTTCGAGCACGGCCAGGAACCCGGCTTCTTCACCCACCTTCATGCCGGCTAGTTTTTTTGAGGCGAGCACGGGGAAAAAGATCGAAAGCACTGCCTTGGAAGGCAATGTCTTGCGGATCGGAGGTAGCTCGGCTTTGGCCTTGCGGATCTTGACAGTCAGAACTTTGCCGCTGACGTTGCCGTCGATGACCATCTCGGCCGCCCGGTAATTGGAGCGGAAACTGAAGAACACGGGAGTGAGGTCCGCGTTGTCTTCGGCGATGGCACCTAGTTGCTCTTCGTTGATATAGCCTTCCTCCTGCTTCCAAAATTGGTTTTGAAAACGGATCTTCCTGTCAGCTTGGGTGACTTTGTCGTTGTAGTACCCGTAGTGGGTCTTGCCCCCCACTGTGACGGTGTACCACGAGTCCCAAAGTGTTTTCTCGGCGGCCTGGACGGTTTCGGCTGAAATGAAAGTGCTCGAGAGGGTGACCAGGGCTAAGGCGATGGTGGCGGGTTTCATTCGAAATCGTACCTTTTCTGAAGGGCTGCGGTAAGAGCCGCCCCGGTTAAGACGATGACCCAGACGATGTAGATCCAGAGAAGCAGGAGCGGGATAGCGGCGAGGCTGCCATAGATCTTGTTGTAGCTGACGGAGCGCTGCGTATAGACGGCATACCCCCAGCGAGCGATGTTCCATGCCACTGCAGTCACTGATCCAGAAATCAAGGCGGGCGCCCAATGAACATTGCGGTTGGGCACCCACTTGTAAATCGAACTGAGCGCGATCGCCGAAATGAAGAGGATACCGGTGAAGCCGGGAAGAAAATGGATGACGGCGCCCGCGCCTCCGGATGAGGCAGCGGTGGTCGCCGCCCCGACGATGACCGCAAGCCCCAGGGGTCCCAGTGTGATGAAGAACCAATACGTGGAAATGCGCTGGAAAAGAGTCTTTTCCATGGGCGCGTTCCAGATCCGGTTGATCGATTTTTCGATATTGAAGAGCATGGACATCGTCGTGAAGATCAGGCCGAGCAGACCACCGACGCCGATGGCACCGGCATGGATGTTGTTGATGAAGCCACTGATCGTCGCCATCACTTCGTCACTGGCTCCTTCGGCAAGGTTTTCCAGGATGAAAGGCTGGATAGTCGCAAGCAGCTTGTCCATGCCACCGAAGGCTTTGAAGATCGAGAAACTGACGGCCAGCGCGGGGATGATCGAGAGGATGGTCGTGTAGGCGAGGGAGGACGCCACCATGATGAGGTGGGCCTCTTTGGTCTGCAAGCGTGTGTCTCGGAAGACACCCTTGAGCTTGACGAAAAAGTCTTGGGCACGGTCGATGGGTTGCATGCGGTTTTCCAGAGTCTAACATGAGGAGGCAGCACCCGTTAAGCCCCTCAAGATCCTGGAACTTTTTGCCGATGGGTAATGCGGATGAATATGACCATAGAAGCCATTGAAAAGGGACAGCTCGTCGTCATGACCGCCTATGCCCTCGTCGGCTTCGCGGTGTTCCTGATCGCCCGGATGCTCTTCGCCGAGGAGGAGAGCCGCGCTGCGGCCGAGAACCTCGAAGACAAGAAGGTAGCGGGCAACCCGCTCGTCAGGCTCACTCGACCCATGTTTCGGCAATATGTCGTTCCAATGATTCGCGGCAAGCCCCTTTGGGAGAACAAGCGGAAACTCTACCGACGCAAGATCATCTCCGCCGGCCTGCGCGACGAGCTCAATCCCGACGAGTTCATCGCCTTCAAGTTCTTCCTGATCCTGTTTTTCCCGATCGTTTGTGGATTCCTCAAGGCCGGGGGCATGATCGACATTGCTTGGTACTATGCGCTGGGTTCCGGAGGACTCGGCTGGTTTTATCCCGATCTCTGGGCGAGCGGACGGATCAAGAAGCGCCAAGCCCAGATCCTGAAGTCCATGCCTTTCATCGTCGATCTTTTGGCGCTTTCGACCGAAGCGGGTCTCGATTTCATTGGGGCTATTGGAAAGGTCGTGGAGAAAGCCAATCCTAGCCCGCTCGTGGACGAGTTTAGCCAGCTCCTCAAAGAGATCAAGGTGGGTTCATCCCGGGCGGAGGCTTTGCGCGAAATGGGCCTTCGAATCGGCATGACCGAGATCAATTCATTTGTGGCGATCCTGATCTCCGCCGACCAGATGGGTGCATCGATCGGAAAAATCCTGCGTCAACAATCTGAGCAGATCCGCATCGAACGCATGCTTCGGGCGGAGCGAGCAGGCGCCGCTGCCGCTCAGAAACTGATCATTCCGATCGTGGTGCTGATTCTTCCCGCGGTTATGCTCATGATTTTCGGTCCCTTTATCCTCGGCATGGTCTACGGCGAAGGCGGAATATGAAAATGAGGGTGGTTCGAGTGCAAATCCTCAAAACTCAAGCCGTTATTGCCGATGAGTGCTTTGTGGCGGAATCCCTTTTGGATCGCACGAGGGGACTCATCGGAAGGAAAGGGCTCACGCCCGGCCAAGCGATGTTGTTTCCCAAGTGCAACAGCATTCATATGTGGCTGATGGGCTTCTCGATCGACGTGGTATTCATCCGCGAAGGTCGAGTCAGTTCCGTTCATGCGGACGTCCGGCCCTGGAAGATGCTTCCTTTGCTCGATTGGCGTGGCAAGGACGCACTTGAACTTCCGAGCGGGACAATCCGCCGTCTGG
Organism: Bacteriovoracaceae bacterium; assembly: GCA_043759365.1. Classification (GTDB taxonomy): domain Bacteria; phylum Bdellovibrionota; class UBA1018; order UBA1018; family UBA1018; genus JAYVNB01. The sequence continues at coordinate 26,401 of JAYVNB010000141.1, forward strand.
ACATCTCACGGGGGGACGAGCTGTGTATAAGCTAACCGTCATCGCCGGACCCAATCGTGGCACCAGCTTCGCCGTGCAGAACGGGCAGACGACGATCGGCCGCCAAAGCGGCAATGCGATCATGCTCGAGAGTGCGCGAGTCTCCAAACGACACTGCATGCTGGTCTATTCCGAGGAGAGCGAAGACGTCGAGCTGCGCGATGAGGGTAGCGCCAACGGTACTTTCGTCAACGGTGCTTTGACCCGCATCAAGAAACTGCGTATCGGAGATCGAATCAGTGTGGGCGAGTTCGTCTTCGAGCTGGTGAAGTCGGTCGCGCGGAAGCCTCGAGCCGCACCAGCGGTTCAACAGGAATTCGGAAACGTCGTCCAGTTTCCTGGGCAATACGCGGGACATTTGCAGGGCCAAGGTGGCGCGCACGGTTCCCAGTATCCTGCAATTCACGGCGGAATGCCGGGGGGGGGGGGATCGCCCGACCTCAGCCAAGGGAGCTCGGCCTTGGGGTTGGCAAGTGCGCCGACCGACTTGAAGGGCAAGCTCCTCCTGCAGTTCGACCAGCACGTGATGCCGATGTTCTACGACTTCCTGTTCAAGCAGGAATGGCGGGTGATCATGATCACCCTTTTCGTCGCTTTCATGATCGGCAACCTATTGATCTCAGTCTCTCCGATCCTTGAGAGCGGAAAGCAGACAGCGATCAAAGAAGTGGGCAAACGCGCGACCTTCATGGCCAAGCAAGTCGTCGAACGAAACACCCCTTTTCTGGTCGGTCGAGCCGAGACCAAGACGGAGATCGGCGCCCTCGATCGCGAAGAGGGCGTGAGGGTCGCCGTGTTGACGGACCTCGATAGCCGTATCCTGGCTCCCTCAAATAAGTACAACCAGTATCTCGCGCTGGGTGGAGAAGCGAAACTCGCCACCCGGGCACGGGACCTGTTTCGGAAAGGGCGCGAGACCGGCATAGTGACCCTGATCGAGGACGATACGGTCGCAGCGGTCGAGCCGCTGAAGATCTACAATCCACAACAAGGTAAGAACGTCATCGTGGGTATGGCGATCGTCTCCCTGGATGCCAGCCTCTCCACCCTGGATTTTGGCGAGATGGGTGTCATCTACTCGCAGACCTTGATCTATACCGGGATCCTGGGCGCCTTGATCCTGATGGTCATCTATCGTCTCACCCTCAAGCCTTTCCAGGTCCTCAACGACGATATCGACAAAGTCTTGAAGGGGGACATGAGTCAGGTCACCCACGAGTTCAAGTTCGAGGAGATGGATCAGCTCTGGGACGTCATCAATTCCGCTCTCACTCGTATTTCCCATTCGGAAGGGGGAGGCGGATCACAGGCGGGCCCGGCTCCCGAAGAGTTCGTCGGACCTCTGAAAATGCTCGGGGATCTGGTCAAGGCTGGCTTGATCGTCTGCGATCCCGAACGCAAAGTCCTCTTTATGAACGGCGCATTCGAGGAGATTTCTGGAATCCGTTTCGACAATTGCATCGGACAGGAGCTGGCGAGTCATGCACGGGACCAGGCCTTCGCGGTCCTACTCGGTGATTTGTTCGATCGTTCGGCAGCAGGAGGCGATGGCGTCTCCGAGGATTTCGAGTTCTCCGGAATCAGCTACCGGGTCTCGGTGTCGGCTTTCGGAGCGATGGGTGGACCGGTCAGGGCCTATGTCCTGGCTGCAGAAAAGAAGGAGGGCTGAGCGGTCTTGAACCATGGGTAACGCCTTGAAGTTCAAACAGACAAACGTCCCCCGGCAGCCGGGGGAGATCGCTCGAGTGAAGGTGGTCCAAGGGCCAGACTACGGGTGCACTTATGTCCTGCTGGGGCCAGAAGCCACGGTAGGCCGTGGTGAAGACAATGACATCACCATCGCAGACCTGAAAGCGTCCCGGAGGCATGCCCAGTTCCACCTCGATGCGAACGGGTGGGGAGTTCGCGACCTCGGCAGTTCAAACGGGATCACCTATCTCGGCAAGGAAACCCGTCAAGCGCGCCTGCGGACCAATGATCACGTCACTATCGGAGAGACGGTCCTGGAGTTCATTACCTCGGATCAGTCCACTCGGATGCTTTTGGCACCCCCGAAGCCCACTGTCGACCTGCAGGCCAATAGCGCAGCGTTCGAGGCGCAACGGGCTCGCGTGCGCGCGCTGGGAAAAAGCGGTACGGTCCCGCCGGCCGCGGTCAGGAGCCCCTATACCCAGAACTCCGGTGGAGGAAAAGGAAAACTCCTGATTCCTATTGGACTGGGTTTAGTGGCATTGCTCTATTTCGGGAATGACAGTGCGACCCCGGCCAAGAAGAGGACCGCCGTACCTGTCGAGGACCCGGCGGCCATAGCGCTAGGTGAAAATCGCGATTTGGCATCGATCGTCGGAAACATCCAGGATACCCCGGAGACCTCTCGCTCAGCCGACATGTTTTTCAAGGCGGGATTCCGCGAGTACCGCGAGAAGAACTACCTTAGGGCCAAACTCAACTTCGAGAACGTGCTTCAAGTTTCGCCGGGTCATCGCCTGGCTCAACTTTATCTGTCCCAAGCGATCCGGGCGATCTCGGACGAGGTTGATTTTCATCTCGAGCAGGGCAAGAAAGGGATGGGCTCAGGCAAGCTGAAGTCCGCAAAAAGCCATTTCGAGGCTGTTCTTCGGCTGTTGTTCCGGGACCCAACCAATCCGAAAGCGGGCGAAGCGCGCGATGCCATCGAGAAGGTCGAGCGCATCATCAAAGGCGAGCCGGAACCGGTCGATGGCAAGCCGACAGAAGGGACGGTCACCTCATGAGTAATCCCATCCTGAATATTTCGCGCGATGGAGATCTGGTAAAGAGCCAGTCACTCGACGGTGAAGCGGACTTGGGACGAGGTGAGGGTTGCGTGATTCGTCTCGACGACCGCGCGATCTCCAGGCAGCACGCCGTGTTCCGCACGACTCCCGAAGGCGTTCAAGTCCAGAAGAAGAGCGACTTCGCTTCCTTGACCGTGAACGGGGTGGATTGCACCTCTGCGATCATCCGCGAAGGGGACGTCATCGCGATAGGACCCTATCGGGTCAAGTTGCAGGCGGCATTGGCTGCGGCCGCGGTTACTCCGAACGTAGCTACCACGGAACGTTCAGAGGTTCCACCTCCGGCTCAGTCCGTTCCGATCGCCGTCCCGCTCGCACCCATGGAGTTCGGTACTGGCCAAGAATCATCGCTGGCATCGGCCCCCGGTTCCCGAGAAATCGAGTTTTCGCCGGACTCTGCGGGGCCTCTGTTGGGTGATCTTAGTTTGGAAGGTGAGCCTGATGCATCTCCTGCATTGACCCTGGAGTCCCCAAACGAGGCCGACTCCGGGGAAGGAGATGGATTCCTGGCACTCGAGTCGTCAGCGGATCAAGCGGAGGCGATGAATGTAGAGGTCCAGGAGTTCCAGGCTTCGAGCGCGGTGACCCAAAACATGATTGCAGCTGGCGAGGATGAAGTCACCCAAGTCGCTAAGGCCAGGACGTTGCAAGTCGGCTTGGTCATTCCTGAAGGCCATGCCAATTTCACGGAGTTCGAACTCGACCGGGACGAGACAACTTTGGGACGCGACAAGGACTGTGAAATCGTCCTGAGCGACAAGAAGTCCTCCCGCCGACACGCGACGATCTTGCGCGCGGGCATCAAATTCGTTCTCAAAGACTTGAACTCAGCCAATGGTACTTTCGTCAACGGCGCCAAAGTCACGGAGCAGGAGCTGTACGGCGGGGATCGTATTCGGATTGGGGCCTGCGAGATTGAATTTCGCGCCAACAGCTCCGAATATGCGGCCCGAGAGAAGAACTTCATGCCGGTTGCAGTCGAGCCCTCCAGCGTTACATCGGAGGCACCTCTCAGTCTTTCCTATGAGTCCATGCCTACGAGCGAGATTTCACCGTTAGGTACCGGGGGTTCAGCGGGGATGGGGGGGAATGGCTTCGGGGGTCTGGGCCAGATGTCCGGTTCGGCAGGAGCGATGGGCAGTCAACCGGTCGTCCACAATCTCGGATACAGCGCTTCGCCCGGAGGGATGCCCGGTGGCATTCCCGGCGGGATCCCAGGAATGGCCGGCATTCCCGGCTTTCAATCCAGCCAGAAACAGACCCTGCTTCAGAGGTACCGCAATCTACCTCCCAAGCGGAAGCTCCTCTATACCGTTCTCATCCTGGGCGTGATCGCCCTTCTGCTGTTCGACGATGAGGACATCAATACTCGGAAGAACAAGAAGCCGAAGCCAAGCGCAAGCGCGAGACCTAGCCCGGGGGCGAGCGGATTGCCGGCCGGCGTGGCTTTCGAAGCCCTGACTCCCGAGCAGAAGAAGTTCGTCGAGATCCAGCACGAACAGGCTTTCACTCACCTTAAGAACAAGGAATACGACAAAGCCATCTTCGAGATCCGGAAGATCTTTCCGATCATCACGGACTACAAGGACTCCCGCGAAATCGAGCGGTACTCGGTCGAAGGAAAGCGGAAGCTCGAGGCCTTGGAAGAGGAGCGGCGCAAGAAAGCGCAGGAGGAGAAGCAAAAAGCCGAAGTTGCACAGCTTCTGTCCGAGGTCGGCGACAAGATGAAGAAGAAGCAGTACGATCTGGCCAAGGAACTCTTTTCGGAGATCCTGGCGCGGGATCCCGAGAATCAACAGGTGGGCATCTGGAAGCGCGAGATCCAGGATTTCGAGGATCTGCAGGCTCAACAGGTGAAAATGGTGGAAGTCCGTCGTCAAGTGAACCTGCATGCCTGGGAAGAGTTCAAGAAGGCCTTGAAAGTGAAGGCCGCAGGAAAGTGCCGAAGCGCGATCCCCTTGTTCGCGAAGATCCCGGCGATCGAGGCCGACGACCGGCGTCCCGCCGTCAAGGCAAAGGCTATGATCGCTGATTGCCGCCGAAGCATCAAAGAAGCGCGCGATCCGCTCCTGGCGGAGGCGAAGACCCTCGAGGACTCAGGCGAGTTCGCGAAGGCGTGGGAAACCTACAAGAAAGCCACTGTCGTAGACCCCGACCATCCAGCTGGCTTCGACGGGATGGACCGCGTACGCAAGGTCCTCCACAACCGCGCGAAAGACACTTATACCGAAGCGGTCCTGGCTGAGAGCTACAGCGACTTCAGGATGGCCAAGAGCAAGTTCAAGGAGACCATGACCATCGCTCCTCCCGACGACATCTACTACGAACGCTCGCAGCGCAAGCTCGGGCGGTGGTTAGGCAGTAAACAGGACGATGAGGGTAGCCCACCATGATGTTCCCCAGACTCCCCATCAAGGCTTTGACCACATTCACTTCGCAGGGGGGGCGCCCTGCTCTCGAGGACCATGTCATCGCCCTCCAGTCGAAGGGTATCTTCGTGGTGGCAGATGGCTTCGGAGGTCCGATCCCGGGTGAACTTGCGGCGCGCACCGCATGCGAAGGGGTGAGAGACTTTCTCGACAAGGAGGCCGGCGATCTCGACGCCACCATGCCGTTCGTGCTGAGAAGCTATTTTTCACTCGCAGGAAACGTCCTTTTCAACGCACTCATCTACGCGAACATGAAGGTCATCGCCAAGAACAAGGGAAAGAACGTCCACGAAAAGGGGGGCGCATCCGTCCTTGCCGGATTCATGGACGGTGACCTGCTCGCGCTCGCCAATGTCGGGGCTTGCACCGCTTGGCTGCTCCGAGATGGAAAGTCCGTGGAGCTGGTTGCGCCGCGGACACTGGGAAGGCTGCGAGAGCCGTTCCTCGCTGAGTCGCCGGAGTGGCTGCGCGCGCCGTTGACTGCCTTGGGGATGTCTAACGATCTGGAGCCTGAAATTTTCGAGTATCGGGTACGGCCCGGTGATTGGCTCATTCTCCAGACTGATGGCGTGCTGCCCGAAGTAAGGGAAATGATGTCGGAGACCCAAACCCTCGGCCTTCCGCCAGCGAAGGCGATCCAAGAGGTCTCCATCGCGCTCAAAGGTGCTGGCTATCGCGACAACGTGGCTGCGTCGGTCGTGCTCTTCTGATGAAAAGTCAATTAATACATAGTATTTGTGTTGTCGGAAGCGGTTTCTTGACCAAAACGATTTATTAATGGACCATAGAGATAGGGGTAATTTTCCTGCTCGGGGCGCCGATATGAGGAGAGCAGGGAAAGGAGCGAGAACATGAGCACATTGAAGAGGCAATTGGACCGGTTCTTGGGGGATGAGCGAGGCCAGTCCACGACCGAATATATCTTGATCCTATCCGTCGTGGTGATGGTCGCCATGAAGTTCAAGGGGATTTTCCAGGGCAAACTCTTGGGAATCATCACGGATCTCGGGCAGAAGATCGATGACGGCGTCAAGGACTCCAGCGGCGGCCCCTAGTCGGGCTCCGGTTCTGTCCATACTGAATCGAGACGGATGCTCGATCATTTGAAGCCGTCCTGAAAGACGGCGCAAAACCAAGGAAGAGAGGTTGGGCGATGAGGGGCGCCTGGCAGTTCGTAAACCGCTTCGGAATTCAACGAAGTTCACTATTGGGGGATAACTCCGGTCAAGCCACCGTCGAGTACATCCTCCTTTTGTCGTTCAGCGTGGGCATATCAATCTTGATGGCCCGGGGGTTCATCGCCACATTGGACAAGGGAATGCTGCGTATCGGAGCTCAGCTCGAGCAGGATCTCAAGTCGGGAAGGGCGCCACTCAGTGTCTGGAAAAACTGAAGTCGCCGCACTGGCCATCACCTTAATCGCCCTGCTAGCCGCCGCGACGGACCTTTGTCGCGGTCGCATCTACAATTGGCTGACGTTCGGCGGAGCTGCCCTCGGAGTCGCCTATTGGGCCTGCACCGAGGGGGGAGCGGGTTTCGCGCAGACCTTGGGCGGGATGGGTCTCGGCCTGCTCCTTTACGGTTGGATGTTCTGGTTAGGCTACCTAGGTGGTGGCGACCTCAAGCTACTCATGGCCCTGGGAGCTTGGGGAGGACCCGCATTCACGGCAGACGTCGCTTTTCTCTCGGTTCTCGTGGGAGGGGGGATGGCAGTCGTACTCCTGGTCTGGCATGGCCAAGCCGCGGCGTTCCTGCGCAAAATGAAGTGCTTCCTACTGAGTGTATTCGTGAAGGAACTCGAACTCGAACTGCCGGAGGTCAACCGCAAGCTCACACTGCCTTACGGGGTCCCCATGGCTTGCTCGGCGATCTGGGTCCTGTTCGCCAACCCGATGGTACTCTGGAGTCTTCGCCTATGGTGAAAGGCGAGCAGGGGCAAGGAACCATCGAATACATCTTGATCCTGGCGGCGATTGCGACCTTCGCACTGGTAATTTCAAAGGGGCTCAAGAAGTTTGATCTCGCACGAAGACTGAGCGCACCGCTGACCGAGGATTTTCGATATGCCTACCAATATGGCCACCCGAAATCTCGTGGGTACGATGACGGTGGACCGAAGAAGCATCCCCGGGCCTCCCGCAAGGATGGCGGTGGAGGGAGCGGTGACGACGCCAATTTTCGGATATTCATTGCTCCGGGGGACAACTGATGGCTCGACTCATTCGACGTCCAGATGAGAGAGGTCAGGCGACGGTCGAGTTCGTCCTCGCGCTCGTGATGGTGATGAGTTTCGTACTCTTCTATATCCAGACCGCCCTGGGCCTCGCTTGGGCGAATTATGTGCAGTACGCCACCTTCATGTCGGCACGGGCCTATTACTCCTCGGGGCAGAACGAGTCGGATCAAAGCGCGCGTGCCAAAAAAGTGGCGATTCAGATGTTGAAGAAGGGCTCCTCCGGGAACAAGGATCGATTCGGATCCATCGGTAAGGGGGACGGCGGTACCGATGCGGACGTCAAGGGCTTGTCGATCGGGGCGGGAGATCAGTTCAAGACCGGAGATCCGGACTACAGTTGGATGGAGGGAGTCCGATACAGGTTCAAGGGGCGTCTGTTCATGCTGCCATTTCCAGGAAATTCCGCCGGGGCGGGGCCAGACAACACTTTGATGCTCCAGTCTGAAAGCTGGCTGGGACGCGAACCGACAGTGGATGAGTGCGATGCCTACATGAGCACGGTGAAGGGAATTTATGACAACGGTTGCTGAAGAGATGCCGAACAGCCTTGCGCGGGACGAATCCGGGCAAAGTTTGCTCGAGTTCCTCCTTCTGCTCCCGATGCTCATGGGATCGGCCATGATCCTGATCCGTTTGAACACCGCGATACAGATGTCCATCGTCGATCAAAAGTATGCGCGAGCGCAGACGCTTTTCCTCCCCCACAACAGTGCGATCTTCCCGAAAATCACGCGCCAGAACGACATGTTCTCGAAGGGCACCAACCAGATGGTGCTCGGAGTCTCGGATGACAACACCGCCGTCGCTTCGGATGGGGATGGCTCCGTGTCGGCAACCTATCACCCGACGGCTTCAACTTATCGAATCACTCGCAATGTCTCGTCTGCCGGGCCCGATGGCCCGGCCCAAGAGGAGCCGGCGAGCCGAGGTCGGGTTCGCATCAGAAACACTATTTCACTTTGCACCCATACGATCGCCATGAAGTCGGCATCCGGGAGCGCCTTGGCGCAATTTGATGGTGACGTCAAGGAAGTGAACGACGCCAAAGCGTTTCTCTACTGCTCAAGCAAGTTGACCGGACTGGAGACCTTGAAGCCATGAACAACAAAGCGTTGACCCTCTCCCTGGTGATGGCGGCATTCGCGGTGTTTTTCGTCCAGAGCTACGTAACGAGCATCGAGGATGAGGCCCGCAAGAAGTTTGGTACTGAGGTTCTCGTCGTCAAGGCCAAGAGGGACTTCAAGGAGCAGGAGAACATCACCGAGCCGATGCTCGAGCTCTCGCTCATCCCCAAGCGGTTCCTCGAGCCGGCTTCGATTTATTTCGAAAAGAAGGAAGCCGACAAGGAGACCGACCGCAGTCTCAAAGCGATCGCGGGTACCGTAGCGATCGTTCCGATCAAGAAGGGTGAGCAAATCACCTACAACAAGATCACCGAGCCCTCGATCCGGACTGGTCTAGCCCCCCAGGTCGCTCCTGGGCGTCGCGCGGTCGCTATTCCCGTCAACGAAGTCACGGGCGTCGCCAAGCTCGTGAAGCCAGGGGATCGGGTTGATCTGATCGCGGTCATCGATGTCGGCGCCGGCAAAGAAAACAAGATCTCCAAGATCCTGCTCCAGGATGTCGTGGTTCTTTCGGTGGGTCGCAACGTCACGAACAACATTGCCCGGCTTGTCGAGACCGATCCTGTAAACGGAACGCAGAAGACCAAGTCCTTGACCGAGGATTCCACTTTCCAGACGGTGACCCTCGAAGTCGAGCCGGCGCAGGCACAGATCCTGGCTTTGGTGTTGTCCAATGGTGACAGCGCCTTGAGCCTCGCCCTCCGGAACAATGATGATACCGAACGATTCAACTCGAATGCCGTCATGATTTTCGATGTTTTAGGGGCTGATGCCGCGCGGATCCAGCAGCGGATGCCGGCAGGAGCGAAGCGTTGATGATGAATACCCGTCTCACCTTATTGCTGATCTTCAACCAAATATTGATCAGCCCGGCCCACGCTGAGTCTCCTCCTGGAGAGGCGACTCCTCCGGCGGCTTCAGCAGCTCCGGACCCAAGTCAGCCTCAGATCCCGGCGCTCGACGGAGCGGATGACTCAGAGTCCCCAAAACCCCCATCCCGGCGCCGGCGTCCAAAGCCGTCCCGCCTGACCCATGATTCGTCCGAACGCGCCGCAGACCGGCGCCGAATGCTCCTGACCACCGGCGAAGATCGCGCGGTGGATCTCGATTTCGAACTCAATGGCGGGACCAATGCCATCATCGTCGGAAATCAGCAGGTCGTGGTGGTTCAGCCGGTGAAGGTCAACGGCCAATATCACCAGGTCATCTTCAAGCCGCTCAAGGCCGGAGAGACCACTGCCACGATTCGCGATACGGATGGATCCATCCGTTTGATCTTCACAGTGGTCGTTACTGGAAATAACCTGTTACGCCGCGCGGGCGAGATCCGCGATCTCCTCAGGGACATTGAAGGCGTCGAAATCCGGATTATCGGTCAGAAAATCGTGGTGGATGGCGAAGTCCTCGTTCCAGCCGATTATGCCCGAGTGATCCAGGTCGTGAATAGCATGGACAAGGGACTGGTCCTGAACCTCACCCAACTTTCACCCTTGGCGATTCGCGTCTTGGCCGACAGGATCAAGGCTGACATCAATGTGTTCGCTCCCAAGGTGGAGGTACGAGTCGTCAATGGCCTCATTTTTCTGGAGGGCTCCGTCGACTCCATCGAAAAAGCCAAACGGTCTTTTGAGCTCGCTAAGCTCTATTTGCCCGAGGCGAAGCCTGCAAACCCACTGACAGCCGCAGATCCCAATGCAGCGACTATCAATCGGCAGATGGTGCACAACTTCATTGTGGTCGACGCCCCGCCGCCCAAGAAGAACGAGAAGCTCGTTCGCGTTACCGTCCATTACGTCGAGCTCTCGAAGAACTACAATCGCTACTTCGGTTTCAAGTGGCAACCGGGGTTCACCACTCAGCCAACTATCGCTATTGGCCAGACGGCTGACGGTGCGACTGGAGCCACTGGACCGACTTTTTCAGCGACGATCTCGAGCTTGTTTCCTAAGCTCAATAGCGGCCAGGACGCGGGATTCGCCCGGATCCTCAAGACCAGTACTGTGATCGTCAGGAGTGGCCAAGCCGCCAACCTCGAGGAGACGACCGATTTTCCCTACACGACGACCGGCCCAAATGGCCAGGCAATCGGGGCCTCCAAGAGCGTGGGTCTCACGATGTCGGTCACGCCGAAGATTTTAGGCCAAAGCGACGACATCGAGATGGAACTCGACTTGAGCCAGAGCTCGGTCGTCAGCCCAGGCGTCAACGGCGGCGCGCCGGTCTCGGCTGCGCACAAGGTCAAGACTAAGATTTACGTGAAGTCCAATGAGTCGGCCGCCGTCGCTGGGGTCAACTCGGCTGATGTCAATACGGGCTTTAACAAGGATGACCCGAACGCCGGATCCTTTGGTGGCGATACGAGTCCGCTGTTTACTTTGAAGCATACGAAGAGCTTCGCGAAAAAGAAGGGCCAGTTCGTCATCTTCGTTACTCCGCAGGTCATCGAGAACGCCTCCGAAGGCACCGAGGATCTCAAGCGCAACTTCCGGGTGAAGGTAAAATAAGATGGCTGGACACGTGATCGCAGTGGTCGGCGGCAAGGGAGGGGTGGGGAAGAGTGTCTTCGCGGCCAACCTGGCCATCGCCTATATGCAAGACTTCAAAGTCAGGCCTCTCATCGTCGACCTCGACTTGAACGCGTTGGGTGACCAAAACATCATCCTCAACCAGAATCCCCCGAAGAACATCGTCGACGTGACCAAAATCCAGGGTCCAGTCGACCTGAAGGCGCTCCAGCCGATGATCGTCAACGCACCAGGTGGCTACAGCTATATCGCAGCCCCTCGCGACGCGATCTATGCGCGCGACATCGACATCGAAGGATTGGGGAAGTTCCTGAAAATGGCAACTTCGCAGTTTCCACTCGTGGTCGTCGACTGCGGAAGCGGAACGGACATCACCGCCATGAAGACGATGGAGTTTGCCACGGCGATCTTCGTGGTGACCACCGCGGACGTCATCGTCGTCAACCAGACTAAGCGGGTGCTTTCAAAAATCCAAGAACTCCTGTTTCCACCTGAGATGGTTCAGATCGTATTGAACCGCTATTCTCAGGCCAACATCGTCAATCCCCAGCTCATCCAAAAGAACCTGAACCGTCAGATCTTCGCGGCGATTCCGGAGGACGTCGCGACCTGCGACAGCTCCTTGGCCAAGAGTACTCCACTCTGTTTGGGCGCCCCCAATACACCGATCGCCCGCGCCTACCACGATCTTGTTCGGCGCATTCAGCAAGTCAATCTGCTGGAGAACCTGTCCAAGCTCAAAAAACCCACTGGTGTGGTGGCGAAGATGCAGAATGCCGCGTCCAGCGGCGCAGCGGTTGGCGGTGGCGGGGAAACCCAGCAGGCCGGCCCGAGCGGACGCAGCATGAATGCAATCTTGGACCCTTGGACCGCGATGAAGCTCAGGCTTCACAAAGCCTTGGTCGACCAGATGGACCTCAAGAAGACCAGTACGGACACCAGCGATCCCAAACAGCGAGCCATTCTTCGGGAGAAAACCCAGAAAGCGATCCTCGAGATCCTCGGGACCGAGGATGCCGACGGCCTTCTCAATTCCCGTGATCTGAAGGCGCAGATGGTGAAGGAAGTACTTGATGAGGCGCTCGGCCTGGGACCGCTCGAGGATCTACTCGCCGATGATCAAGTGACCGAGATCATGGTAAACGCCCGTGACCAGATCTACATCGAAAAGGCCGGGAAACCGACCATGTCGAAAGTCACGTTCTCGAGCGAGCAGCAGATGATGACGATCATCGAACGGATTGTGACACCGCTCGGTCGACGGGTGGACGAGAAGGTCCCTTACGTCGATGCCCGACTGTTGGACGGGTCCCGAGTTCACGTGATCATTCCACCGCTCGCGTTGCGGGGTCCGACTATCACGATCCGGAAGTTTCCCAAGAAACGCATCGAAGCGAAGGATCTGGTCGGTTTCGGATCCATGACGGAGGAAATCGCCGATTTCCTCCGATGTTGCGTCGAGGCCAAGCTCAATATCGTGGTCTCCGGGGGAACCGGGTCGGGAAAGACCACTCTCCTGAACGTCCTTTCGAACTTCATCCCAGTCAATGAGCGCATTATCACCGTCGAGGATTCGGCCGAGCTTCAGCTCGGTCAGGATCACGTCGTCCGTCTCGAAACTCGACCCAAGAACATCGAGGGCGAGGGTGAAGTTTCGATCCGCGACCTGATCAAATGCTGCCTTCGAATGCGTCCGGACCGCATCGTGGTCGGCGAGTGCCGAAGCGGGGAGGCCTTGGATATGCTTCAGGCTATGAATACCGGTCATTCGGGCTCCCTCACCACTTTGCATGCCAACAATCCAAGGGAGTGCATCGGGCGGCTCGAAACCCTCGTGATGATGGCGGGATTGGGTCTCCCTTCCAAAGCGATCAAGGAGAACATCGCAGCGGCAGTCAACGTGATTATCCAACAAAGTCGTATGAGTGATGGTTCGAGAAAAGTCACGCACATCACCGAAGTGACTGGAATGCAGGGTGAGGTGATCAGTCTTCAGGACATTTTCATCTACAAGCAAGAAGGTTTGGACAAAAAGCGGAAGATCATTGGCCGCTTCGTCCCCACGGGCTTCATTCCTAAGTTCGTGGAGGAAATGGAAGCCAAGGGAATGAAGATCTCCAGGGGCCTGTTCGCGGCGAAGTGATTCGGTCGGCCTGAAGGGACCCGGGGGGGTCCGAAAGGAGGGGGAGCATGCTCAAGACCATCGGATTATTGCTGTTCGGGCTCGCCATCTTCATCGGCGCGTACAGCTACAACCGGCGACTCCTCGACTGGCTCAGGTTCCAGAGTCTGGGTACCCGCGATTACATCGTTGAAAGGCTCCAGGGGATGTTCATCGAAGTACCTCCTCACTACATTCTTTTAGGAATGTTTGGAGTCAGCTTTGGACTGGGCTCCCTGGTCTTCCTCGCGTTTTTACCGCAACTACTTCCAGGAGTCATTTTCGGGACCATGATCGCAGTGGCGGGCTGGAAGGCCCCTAGGCCGGTCGTTGACCATCTCTACAAAAAGAGAACCGAGAAGTTCGTCTTGCAGATGGTCGATGCCCTGAACCTGATGTCCAATGGCATGAAGTCTGGCCTTTCGGTGGTCCAGTCCATCGGCCTCGTAACCCAAGAAATGCCCAATCCGGTCCAGCAGGAGTTCAATCTCGTCCTGAGCGAGAACAAGCTCGGCGTGCCCCTGGAGGAAGCGTTGAACAACATGGGCAAGCGGATGAAGACGGATGACGTCGAGATGTTCGTCACCTCGATCAATATCCTGAAGGAAACCGGCGGAAATTTGGCGGAAACCTTCGACACGATCGCCACGACGATTCGCGAGAGGATCAAGGTCGAGAAGAAGATCCAGGTGATGACTGCGTCGGGGCTCTATCAGGGCATGTTCGTCATGGCGATGCCGCCCATCCTGGGCTTCGTCTTCTACCAGTCGGATCCCGAGTTCATGAGTCCTTTGGTCACCACGGCGCTCGGCTGGGTGATCGTGTCAGTCATATTCCTATTGGAAGTGGTGGCGTTCTTCGTCATCATGAAGATTATCAAGATCGACGTCTGAGGAGGCGGAGAGATGGTCATCGGCAAAAAAATGAGCGGGTTTTTCTTCAGGGTTGGGCTTCTCGCCTTGGGAGCCTCTGTGGCTCCGGCGATGGCCAATGTGAGCCTGAAGAACGGAAACTTCTTCATCGGGTACACGGATGTCGTGTACCCTGGTGGATTCGAGCCCAAGATCGAGCGAGTCTACAACTCGAAGACGCCCTACCAAGGAATCTTCGGTTGGGGATGGGGTAACGAGTACGAGGTTTACCTCACTGTGTCGGCCGATGGTAGCGTGGTCGTTCACGAATACGGGGGTGGGGCTGAGAACCGGTTCAGCCCAGTCGCTTTCAACGGCCAGGAGCTCGATAGCGCGACGGGCATGATCGTCGGTGCCGCACAGAAGGGCGGAGGTTTGGCGAGCGCCGATCAGATCACGGCCTACAAAACTCGCCTCAAGACCGATGCCACTTTCAGAAATGACGAGTGGGAGAAGTTCCGACGTGAAGGAAAGCTGAAGGCCCGCGAATTGGGGGTCAATACCCGACTTTTCTCCAACCGATTCAGTTTCCAATATGTCACGCGGATCGCAGGCGGCTATTTCAGAAACTTCGAGAATGGCCGTGTGGAGCGCTTCGACGAAGCAGGCAAGCTGGTCCGCATCCAAGACAAGAACAACAACTTCATTGACCTCGCTTACGGAAAAGACGGGAAAGTCCAGAAACTCATCGACAATTTCAACCGGAAGATCTTTTTCACTTTCGGCACCGGCGGCAGGGTCGAGAAGATCCAAGGCGAGAACGGCAAGGAGGCTTCCTACCGTTATAACGATCAGGGTGAGCTGGTTTCCAGCAAGGACGTCGACGGCAACTCCTATACCTACAAATACAGCGCCGACAAGCGCCACAACATGGTCGAAATCGGTTACAGCGACAAGACCACCATGGCGATGTCGTTCTTCAATCGCGACAGATTTGAGAACATCAAGAGCGTGAAGGATCGCGACGGGACTGTCACCGATTACGGATACGAAACCGCGGCGAACGACAAAGGCCACACCAGCGTGTCCGTGAACGTCAAAGGCAGCGACGGGAAGTCGATCTCACTGAGCAAGTACGAGTATTTCGTGAAACGGAAGGCCGACGGTGAGGAGTGGACCTATAAGATGATCACCGCCGTGGATGGGGATCGGACCGAGACCTCCTACAACGAGTGCTGCGGCTTACCTCTCCTGATCAAGCGCGGCGACGAGGAGACCGCTTTCGAGTACAACTCGCGAGGCAACGTGACCAAGAAGATCACCCCGA
>JAYVNB010000142.1:0-1670 GCA_043759365.1 Bacteriovoracaceae bacterium
CTCCGGTTGGCCTGGCTCCTGACGTGCAGTCGGTGATCTATTCGGCCTGGCACTGGCTTGCGATTTACGTCCTCGTCTCCATTCCCGATTACAAGTCCCCTCAGGAGATCTCGCGACGCCTCGGACTCAGCACGACGCTGGTTCAAGGCGTCCTAAGATCCCTTGAGGGATTTCATCTCATTCGAAAGACGGAATCAGGATGGCAACTCACTGAGAGGAACATTCATCTCCCCAGGGACTCCCACCTGACTTCGACGAATCACTTGAACTGGAGGTTCCGTGCGATCACCAAGATCCAGGAGCAAGACGAGGGTGCATTTCACTACACAGCCGTTCAGACGCTGAGTCGAGACGATTACGAACGACTCAAGGCCATGTTCCTCACTTTCATTCAAGAAACGCGCGAAATCGTGCGATCTTCTCCCGAGGAAGAAATCGTCTGCATGGCGTTGGACTTCTTCAGGCTGTGACGCAGCCTACGGAATCCTGGGCGATCGTCGAGGAGAATCAAGCCCCCGAAATCATCCCCAGCCAACTTTTCTCTTGCAGGGTATGCCCCGGAAAAACTCCAGCCAAGTTTTTCAGGCCCAGATGACGATCTAGAATTTCTGAAAAAACATCTCGATGATCGGTAGTCACCGCCAAATCGCGACCCTCGAACAAATTCGCTTCGGCCAAACCGTTCCACTGCCCATACACCTTGCCCCCGCGTACTGCGCCTCCGAGAATCGTCATCACCGAGCCGTGTCCGTGGTCAGTGCCTCGGGTTCCGTTTTCCCTGACGGTTCGCCCGAACTCGGTCGCGCATGCCACGCAGACATCACTGAAGCGTGGCCCTAAGTCAGTGGCAAAGGCTGCGAGCGCTTCACTGAGCTCCTTGAAGCGATCGGCAAGCTGACCATGAACGTTACCTTGGTAAATATGAGTATCCCAGCCGCCTAGATCGGTTACTGCGATTTGAACTCCCAGGTCGGCTTTGATGAGGGTGGCGATATCCCGCAAGCGCTTGGCAATTTGGGTTTTCGGGTAGCGGTTGTCGTCGTCGCTCCCCTTAGGTAGATTGAGATCACCCACGCTGCGCAGGGATGCGAACGCTTCTTGGCCGGCTCCCTGAAACATCTGATCGGCGGCCTGGGCGTACATCGATTCAAAACCCTCGCCCGCCTTCAAATTGAATTCCCGTAAGTTGCCCATCGAGAGGGTCCCGAATTTTCCTTGGAGAACACGGGGCATGCTCGGCTGCATTGCGACCCCCCTGAGTGACGACTTCTGAGAGGGTGTAGCCAAAGCCAGCAATGCGCGATTCAGGAACCCGTCAGCAGTCGTCTTACGCCCCGGAGTTCCGGTTTCCAAAAAATCCTGAGCATCGAAATGCGAGCGCGAGGGGTCCGGGGATCCTACCTGATGAACGAACGCCAATGTCTTTTCGTCCCAAAACGGTTTCAACGCCGCCATAGCCGGATGGAGGCCGAAAACACCCCCCAACCGCAGAGGGCTCTCGTCGCCCGCACCGGACTTCAAGCCAATGTTCGGCCGAAGCGCAAGATAATGAGGATCGTCGAGTGGAGGCAGAAGCGAAAGTCCGTCCATCGCACCCCGCTGGATCAAAAGCACAAAGGTCTTACCGCGCACGGGAGGGGAGCCTGCTGCGTAGGCCAGGATGCCGCGCC
>JAYVNB010000143.1:0-16043 GCA_043759365.1 Bacteriovoracaceae bacterium
CCCGCGAGTCGACTCCGGATGCGAGTACACGGGATCCGGCACTTGTCCCGAAGGGGATGTCGTGGTTCCGAATCACCTGGGCTACTCCTATGCCGCCAAGGAACTGGCGGCGGAAGGCGCTTGGGTGGTCTCGATCAACGCCAATCGCGGGATCAACTGCAACTCGGGTCCAGGCGAAGATTCTGGACTCAATCTTGCTCGAGGCCGCCTGGTTTTGAGACACCTCGAAATGCTCCGAAAATGGTCTGGCCAGGAGGGCGGCGCTCCCGTCGGCGTGGGTCTAAATGAAAGCGAGTGGAGGAACCGGATCGACTTCGCTCGTGTGGGTCTCATGGGTCATTCCAGGGGCGGCGAAGGCATGCGCGCTGCGCTTGCTCAATATCGAGACCCAGGGAGTGACTGGCCCTCGAAGGTTCCCGGACTCGATATCCGGGCGATCTTCGAAATCGGAGCAGTCGACGGTCAGTCCTCCAGGATCCTCGATGCCTACGGAGTGGCTTGGAACCAGCTTCTCCCGCTCTGCGACGGAGACGTATCGGATCTCCAGGGACGCATGCCTTTCGAGAGGATGACGGCTTCTCCCCGGGGCGAGCGGTCCGGTTCGCAGAAAAGCATCTTGACAGTCTGGGGTGCGAACCACAATTTCTTCAACACGGAGTGGCAGGAGAGCGATTCCTCCGAATGTATCGGTGCCGGAAACACAGCGATCTTCGACCCGCATGGCATGACTTCGCTCCTTCAGCAGTCCGTGGGTAGAAGCGCGATGAGTGCTTTTTTCCAGCGCCACGTCCTTCCTCAAACCCGGGGCGCTCTGGAATGGTTGAATCCCTTGCTGGGCACGGATCCACGGCTGGTAGCTCCGATTCGATTCGACCGCACGTTCACGGCTGGCGATCAAGCGGCTGAAGCGACGATGCTCGACAGCTTCAGTTCGGAGCTAGCCACTGCTTCCGGTTTGCCACGCTCCGCCTCAGGCGTGGGGGTGGCTTTGACCGGAGCCTCGCCACGCCGCCTTTCGGTGAGTTGGACGACTCTGAGCCCACAAAATACCTTGGGTGTTCATTTGGGGACGGTGCAGTCACCTCTCGATCTTCGGAGTGCTTCGAGTCTGGATTTTCGCGTTCGTTCGAGCGTCCGGGGCGCGACGGTGGATTTCTCGATTGTTCTGGTGGATGTCACCGGACGTACTTCCGTACCTTTGGCCTCAAGCGGTTTCTTTCATGGTCAGCCGATCCCGCACCCTACAGCTGAGCTGTTTCCAACGGTGCGGATACCCGTTTCCCGCTTCAGCGGGATTGACCTATCCAGAATCGTTGAAGTGCGTTGGGTTTTTGACCGGATGGCAGCGGGCACGATCGAGCTCGCACAGCTTCGTCTGTCTGGGGTTTCAGGACTTCGGCCGCCCCTCTACGAACCTCTCCTGACGGGGAATTCTTGCTCCGTCTCAGACGTTCCAGCCTCGCTCCTTGTCAGTTCCGTGACTGCTGATCTCATCCGGGGACGCAGAGACGCTCATGTGTCGCGGATCGAGACATCAGGCAACGACCGGAAAATTCACATCCTTTCGGATTCGCGATTTCCTGTGCTCGACGCACTCGCGGAGCTTCAGGTCGGAGAAGTCGTTCTGAGGAACGGAGTTTTCGGCGCCCGGGGGGATACGCGTGAACTGATCTTCACTTGGAACGTTGAAACCCACGGTGATCTCGAAGGCGAGTGGCAGCTGGCGCTTCGATATGGGAGTCTCCCCCGAGGTGGCACCTGGAATCTCGGCAATTTGGGCCTGAGGTAGCCTGCCCAAATTAGTCGAGGTGGAATGGGATTGCGTCAAATGGACGGGGAGGGAAAAAATTCCGCGCTTCGGCGGTCAGTTCCTTGCTCCCTGCGCTTGACCTGATCGATTGCGTTGGGTCAGACTTGATCTCGATGAAACTCACGCGAGCCCGCATGATAGGGGCTCTTTTTATTTTTGTGGTGATCCTGGGGATGGGCGGCTATTTCCGGGCAAAAGTGACGGGTGAGCGTGCCGGCCTTCCCCTCGCAGGGCTTTTGACGAAAGACGCCTTGGCGCAAGCGATGGTGACTACCAAAGCCTACGAGGGTTTTCCGAACGAGTTGGACATCCCGATCGACGGGAAGTCCAAGCGTGTGATCCTTCAATACACTTTCGACCCGAAGCTCCAGGAAGACATGGAGACGGCTTTCAAAGTCTATCATCCCGACTATGGCGCGTTCGTGGCCATCGATGCATCCACAGGTCGCGTCCTTGCGATGGTGAGTCATGCCGAGGACAAGGACATGCTTGAGCATTTGGCGCTTCGGGCCAGCTTTCCCTCGGCTTCCGTTTTCAAGATGGTGACTGCGTCGGCTGCGATCGCTGAGCGTCACTTGACCGGGGATTCGCTGATCAGTTTCGACGGACGCAGTCACACCCTCTACAAGAGCCAGATCTTGAAAACGGCCCACAATCGCTGGACCCGTACGATCACTTTGAAGCAGGCCTTTGCCCAGTCCGTGAACACGGTGTTCGGCAAGCTCGGTGCCTATACGGTGGGAGCCAACCAACTTCGGGATTACGCGGATCGATTCGGTTTCAACCGCAAGATCGCCGCCGATTTTCCAATCGAGGAAGGCAGGGCGGCGATCGCGGACAACCCGTTTTCCCTAGCTGAAACGGCGAGTGGCTATACGCGCGAAAACACGATGAGCCCGATGCAAGGGGCCTTGATGGCGGCCGCGATCGTCAATGATGGCCGAATGATGGAACCGTTCCTCATCCAGTCGGTCCATGCAATGGATGGCTCAAGCCTCTACAAGGCCGAGCCCAAGCTCGCCGGCGTGTCGGTCGACCCCATCACTGCGGGGGAAGTCCGTCGGATGGGGAGCGAGACCGTGACCCGCGGCACCTCGCGCAGATCGTTCCGCAATTTTTTCCGCGGCAAATTTGCCGATATCGATGTCGGTGGAAAAACGGGCTCCCTCATGGGCATGAGCCCTCCCGGCAAATACGACTGGTTCGTCGGCTGGGCCTACCGTGGCGACCAGAAGATCGCGATCGCAGCCCTCACCATCCATGGCAAGCTCTGGCGGGTTAAATCCTCGTTTCTGGCTCGTATGGCGATCGAGAAATATTTTAAAGACAAGGTTCAGACGGATGGCAAAAGCGCCCGCGGCGCCCGGTTCGCCAAGGCTTCCGCCCGCTGATCTGACGGAGTCAATCTCTTGAGAGCTGTCATCCAGAGAGTGAAGTCGGCGGAAGTGGTGGTGAAAGGCGAAGTCATCGGCAAAATCGGCGAGGGTATCCTGACTCTCCTGGGTGTCGGCCAGGGCGATACCGCCGAGCAAGTCGACCGGGTCATTCAAAAGATCGCGAAGCTCCGGATTTTCGGGGACGAGCAGGGCAAGATGAACCTTTCACTCCAGGACGTGAAAGGTGGCCATTTGATCGTAAGCCAGTTCACGCTCTACGGAGACACTTCCAAGGGCAATCGACCTGGTTTCGGCGCGGCTGCGGCACCCTCTGTGGCCGAAGTCCTGTATGAAAGGGCGATCGGGGTTTCCCGTTCCCTCGGGATCGAAACCGTTTCCGGCCGCTTCGGGGCGGACATGAAACTCACACTTCTGAACGACGGACCCGTCACTTTCATCGTTGAAGCTTGAAAGGAGCAACTGTCTAAACCTTGGTCGATTCGGGAGTGGCGCCTAGGGTCCTAGGCTGGCCCAGTACGAAATCCCGCCGAATCGCCTGGCGGTATGTCGCTTGCTCTATCGCGACTCCATGGGCCGATCCATTCTCTTCTCCCTAGCGTTCCTCGTCCCTGCGTTTCAGGCCAGCGTCGTTTTGGCTGATCCCCCGCTCGTGAATCTCAGGATCGGAACTGGAGGATCCACTGCAAACCCAGGCGAAACCTTTCCCGGCCCCACCGCCCCGTTCGGCATGGTCCAGCTCGGGCCCGATACGAAGTCCAATTCGAGCCTTCGTGCGAGATTGCGTTTCAAGCAGAAGTCCACCAGCGGCTATGCCGATTGGGATGACCGGGTCATCGGTTTCAGTCACACGCGGTATTCGGGAACGGGCGCGGACGAAGGCGGTGCTTTTCGTGTCCTTCCCGTCACCGACTCACGGATGCTCGAATCCCGCGGGGGTGCCCTCGGACTAGCCCACGACCACGAAAAGATCGAACTCGGCTATTACGGAGTGACCTTCCCGAACGACAAGCTCGAGGTTGAGCTCACGGCATCGATGCATTGCGGTTTTCACCGGTACAAGAAGTCCGATCCCGATGCGACACTTTCACTTCTTTTGGATGGAGCGAGCCGCTTGCACGGGCGAAACCTGGATCAGGAGAGTCATCTTCAGGTCGAAGCGGCCTCGCGATCGATCCACGGCGACACACTGAACCGCGGTTACTTCTCCAAACTGGGAGGGGGGCAGCGCTTGTATTTTTATGCGGAGTATTCTTCGGGCATCGCTCGGGCAGAGGCTTGGTTGCCACCGCACGTAGGAGCGACCCTGAGTCTTGCTCCCGAAGCCCGAGAGGTTGAGTTCAAGCTCTGCATCAGCTATGTGAGCGCGGCCAATGCCCGCCTCAACTTCGAGGCCGAAGCGCGGATGAACGGCTTCGACCAAGTCCGTTCACAAACCGCGCAGGATTGGGACCGGTGGATCTCGCGAGCGCGAATCCAGACCTCGGATCCCGATTTGCTCATCCAGTTCAATACCGCGCTCTATCACTCCTTTCTCATGCCGACGCAGTTCACGGATGTGAACGGCGAATACCTCGGTTTCGACCAACGGGTTCATCTTTCAGAAGGCTTCGTCTATCGGACGGCGTTCTCGCTTTGGGACACTTTCCGTACCGTTCACCCTCTCTACACCTTGATAGCGCCTGAGATCCAACGCGATTCGATCCTCTCCCTGCTGGAGATGGGCCGGATCAATGGAGTGTTTCCCCTTTGGCCGTCGGGTTCGATCGATGGAGGCGCGATGTTCGGAGCGCCGGCAAACTTCCTTTTCAGCGAGTATTACCTCAAGAACGGACACGATTTCGATGCCCACCTCGTATTGAGGCTGATGTCCTCCGGGGCTTCACCCGATGCGCCTTCGGCTTTTCCCGGGCGCGGCCGCGGTTGTGTGAAGACCGGGTATTGCGCCTCGGATCTAGTCAAAGGGTCGGTCAGCGAGACACTTGAGGATGCCTGGGCCGACGATGCAAACTTTCAGCTGGCCCGCTCGGTGGGCGATGTCGCGGAAGCGGCCCGCGCCCAGGGGAGATCCCGTGCATTCGAATGGCTTTGGGATCCGGAGTCGCACTTTTTCCGACCCAAGGACTCCCATGGGCAGTTTCAAAGCTTCACTCCCCATGTCCCCCATAACCTCGCGTTCCTGGGAAGGAACATGCATGCCTACTCCGAGATGAGTGTGGATCAATACCGTTTCAGCGTCCCTCACGCACCGGCCCGACTGATCGAACTCTACGGCGGGCCCGAGGCTTTCACGGCGGAGCTCGATCGATTCATGAACGGAGCCTCAGGTCGCATGGGGGCGAATCTTTTCGAAACCCAATATTGGCAGGGCAATGAGCCGGATCTCCATGCCCTCTACCTGTTCAATGAAGCGGGTCATCCCGAGCTTACCCAAAAATGGGCCCGCTGGGCGATTCGAACCCGTTATGCGAACTCCGCAAACGGTCTAGACGGAAACGATGACGCCGGCGCACTGTCCGCATGGTACGTTTTCACGGCTTTGGGTCTCTACCCACAAGCCGGCACCGATCAATACTGGATCGGGTCACCCGCCGTGGACTCGGCTGAGCTCGACCTCGGCAAAGGCAGGAAACTCTCGATCCGGGTCCACAATCAAGCGCAAGAGAACGTTTACCTCCGTAAAATACTGGTGAACGGGGTCCGTTGGTGCAAGCCCACCCTGTCGCACTCGGATTTAATGGGGGGGCATATCGAGTTCTTCATGCAGAGTATGCCGATGCCCTCAGGGGGATACGAGTGCAACTTGAGGGACTGACGCTTCCCCATCCGGGCTATGTCGGGTAAGCTAATTCCACTGAAACCCATGGCCGAAGAAACCATCTCCCGACACATTCCCATTCTCGCCCACCCCATTGTCGATGCCCTCATCGAACCCTTTGCCCGGCTTTTGCCGGATGATGGGACTCACTGGTTGGTGGACTGTACCCTCGGGGGCGGAGGGCACTCCTCCTTGCTTTTGGAGGCATTAGGCAAGCTCACCGGCAAAGTGGGTCAGCACAAGCTCCTGTCGGTGGATCAGGACCCTCAAGCTGTGGATCGCGGTCGCATGCGTTTCGCCCAGGCTATACGGGAGGGGAGGATGGAAATCCTCCATTCCCGGTTTGGGGAACTGGTTCCCGCACTTAAAGGACGTAAGATCCTCGGTATGATGGCGGACTTGGGATTCTCCAGCGATCAGATCGAGGATTCGGATCGGGGGCTGAGCTTCATGCACGATGGGCCGCTCGATATGAGGCTCGACCCGACGCGCGGCGAGAGCTGTCGCGAGATGTTGGCGCGCATCCAGGAATCCGACTTGGCCGACATTCTTTTTCAATACGCAGAGGAGAGATATTCCCGTCGGATTGCCCATGCGATCCTCGAGCGCCGCCGAGAGGGGCGGCTCCCGACGACTTCCCGTGAGTTGGCGGAAGTGATCTCCCATGCCGTGCCCGCGTTTGCGCGTCACGGCCGGATCCATGCGGCTACCCGGAGCTTCCAGGCGCTTCGGATCGCAGTGAACGATGAGCTCGAGGAACTCGATTCCCTCCTGGATCGTGTTATCCTTTCGGTGGAGCCCGGGGGGAGGGTCGCGATCCTGAGTTTTCACTCTCTTGAGGACCGGAAGGTGAAGCAGACCTTCAAACCCAAGGAAGCAGTGTTCCGGCAGACGACTAAGAAGCCGATCGAGGCGGATGACGAAGAATTGAAGCGCAACCCTCGCTCGAGGAGCGCTAAGCTGAGGATCGCGGAACGGATTCCGTGAACGCTGGGTAAGCCCAGGAACCCAACCTAAGGATTAGGTGCAGCGATGAAGAAACAATGGATTCCGCTTTGGGTGATACCCGTGATGATCGGGATGGCGATCGGGACGGTTTGGCTTCGCCTGTTCATCGTCCGGACGACTTACACCATCAACCAATCCGACAAAATGACCCGCAATCTCCAGCAAGAGCGCGAGCATCTCGAGCTCAGGTTGGCTTCCCAGAAGTCCCCGCGAAGACTGGAAGTCCTGGCTCGGACCCGATTCAACCTTTCCCAGCCTCGCCCTGACCAAGTGGTCTATATCAAATGATGGATCAGAAAGGCCCACCCAAGGATCCCGCCCGCATGCGGATGGCGGTGATGTTGGGAGCCTGCGGCCTCTTGGCCACGATTGTCCTCGGAAAGGCGGCGCGGATCCAGATCGTGGGCGACGTAAGGCTCGAGAACATGTCCCGCCGCCAATTTCAATCCAAGGTTCTGATTCGGCCCCGCCGCGGATTGATCCTGGATCGCAACGGCGAGCCGTTGGCAATCAGCGCCGAAGCCAAAAGTTTGGCCGCCAATCCCGGCAAGATCCAGAACAAGCGCACGTTGGCGCGGCTCTTGGCCAAGTCGCTTGATTTGCCTTATGCAAAGACGCTGCAGAAGCTCAAGGAGAAGCGCGAGTTCATCTGGTTGAAGCGTCATCTTTCCGACGCCGAGCTCGCCCGTTTGAAGCAGTGGAAAATCCTCGATCACGACGGCGATCTCGCTCCCGGTCTATGGATGGTGAACGAGAGCAAGCGAATCTACCCGCATGGGGAGCTCGCGGCCCATATCCTGGGAGATGTGAACATCGACTCCGAAGGCAAGGAGGGCGTCGAGCTCTGGACCAACGAAAAGCTCTCGGGCAAGGTCGTCTCAGTTTCGGCCATCAAGGATGCGCTCGGACGGCCTTCTTTCATCGACGCGGTCGCGGCTAGACACGTCAAGGACGGCGAGCCCGTGCAGCTCACCATCGATGCCTCGCTTCAGTTCGCCGTCGAGCAGGAGCTCAGGAGCGCAGTGGCGAAAACCGGCTCGCGCGCCGGCTCGGTCATCGTGATGGATTCGGTCACGGGCGAGATCCTCGCCATGGCAAACGAGCCGTCTTTCAATCCGAACGACAAGGGTGTTCCTGCGTGGAAACGTCGAAACCGCGCGCTCACCGACGGATACGAGCCTGGCTCCACGATGAAGGCTGTCCTGCTTTCGACCGCACTTACGAAGGGGATGAAACTCACGGATCAGCTGTATGCCGAAAAGGGCAGTTTCATCGTTCAAGGGAAAAGAATCTCGGAAGCAGAAGTCCATGAGAAGTTTGAGTGGATCAGTCTCAAAAAAATGATCCAGGTTTCCTCCAACGTCGGCGCTGCCAAGCTCGCTCTCAAGGTCGGTGCGGATTCCTACTTCAACATGCTGAAGACTTTCGAGTTCGGCTCCAGAACGAACACCGGTTTTCCGGGAGAGATATCGGGGCGGGTTCCGGGGCGCAAGCTCTGGCAACCCCTGAGCACAGCCAACATCGGATTCGGCCAAGGCGTTTTAGTCACTCCGATTCAGATGCTTCGGGCTTATGCGGCCTTCGCAAATGGAGGTTGGCTCGTGCAGCCGAGCCTCCTGAAAACCCAGCTTGAAAAGACACCGGGCTCCGCTGGGGCGGGTTTGGGAAGCGGTACGGAGCCCCCGACGGGTCCTACGGCTTCCGTAAAGGCAGCCCCCAAGCGCATCTTGAGTCAGAAAGTGGCGGATCAAGTGAGCGAGGCGCTTCGCTCCGTGACCGAGGACAAGGGTACGGGGATCAAAGCCAACCTCGATGGATACGTGGTCGCGGGCAAGACCGGGACCGCTCAAGTTGTCGATCCGATCACGGGCAAATATTCCCATAGCCGGTACATGGCGTCGTTCATTGGGTACCCGGTCGGGGTCGATCCAAAGCTCGTGATCTTCACGGCGCTCGACGAACCTCATGGAGTCTATTACGCCGGCGAAACCGCGGCGCCGCTTTTCCGGGCGGTCTTGAACGCAGCCACCAATCGCCTCAGTATCCCGGCGACGGTTGAGAAAAAGTTGATCCTCGGTGAAGGCGCTCATCCCGAGAGGAACGCGCGCCGACTGTTGGCCAGCGCTTCCGCTGTGCAGGATGAACTCAAGCTGTCCTTGGCCAAAGCGGTATCCCCCGATATCCCGACACCGGAGGCCCAAATCCAGTGGGAGGGCGAAAAGGGATCCCAGGAGCCGGCACTCGCCTGGAAAATGCCGTTGCTCCATGGGTTGACTGCCCGTGAAGCGATCCGGGCGCTTCAAGGGCATCAGTTCAATTTGGAAGTGCAGGGTTCGGGAGTGGTGCGGACGCAGGTTCCCGAAGAGGGCAAGATCATCGCTACCGGCTCGACCGTGAAGCTTAATCTGGCGGAGCCGAACTGATTCGACCCGGACGAGGTCGTGGGGTAGACCCAATGGTTCGAGGAGACCTTCCATGAACTTGAGACAGCTTTTCAAGGGTTTGAGCGCGTTGCCTGCTTCGACGGTTTTCGGGGAACTTGAAGTGGTCGCAGTGACTTCTGACTCCCGCGAGGTGCGAAAAGGAGTCGTGTTCGTCGCGGTCCAAGGGACTTCGCAGGACGGCAACCAGTTCATCGGAAGCGCGCGCCAATCCGGGGCGGCACTCATCGTTTCTGATCGTCCCGACTCCGGAGCCGACCTCATCGTGTCAGATGCGAGGATTGCCTTGGCGGAGCTCGCATCCGCGTTTCAAGGTCATCCTTCCAGGCAGATGAAAATGATCGGGGTTACGGGCACGAGCGGAAAAACGACTACCGCATTCGTGATCGAAGGGATCTTGAAAGCAGCGAACCTTCACGTGGGTTTGATCGGAACCGTGGTGTTTCGCCATGGAAACAAAGTGATCCCTTCCACCCACACGACCCCGGGTCCGGTTGAGCTCCAGGCCTTGCTGGCTCAGATGCGCGACGGCGGATGCCAAGCCGTCGTGATGGAAGTGTCCTCCCACGCTCTCAAGCAGCATCGGGTCGGGGGAATCGCCTTCGATGGGATGGTTTTCACGAACCTTTCGCCCGAGCATCTGGACTTCCATCCCGACATGGAAGACTACTTCCATTCAAAAGCGATGCTCTTCGACGAGCTGGCACGGTCCTCGGTTCTCGCGGGGAAGCATCCTTTCGCCGCGATCAATGCCGACGACGCGTACGGAGAGCGGCTTTTGAGCGAAGTGGTAGACCGGCGAATCGAGGGTTTCCAGTCGATCGGCTTCGGATTCAAGGACTCGGCTACTTTTCGAGGAGATCAGCTCAAGATCGGTATCGACGGAATTTCTGGGCGAGTGGGTGATGTGGATTTCCATTCCACGCTGATCGGTGGCTTCAATGCCTCCAACCTGATGGGGGCTATCGCGGTTGCGCGCGGAATCGGCATCGCGCCGGAAGCAGTTACCCGTGGAGTCGAGAATCTTCAACTGGTTCCTGGCAGGCTCGAAGCCGTGCCTAATTCCCAAGGCATCCATATCTTGGTGGATTACGCCCACAAACCGGATGCGCTTGAAAAAGTCCTCGCGATGCTGAAGGCGGTGAAGGGTTGCGGTCGACTCATTACGGTTTTCGGATGCGGGGGGGATCGGGACCGCCAGAAGCGCCCGGTGATGGGACAGATCGCAGTCAAGCATTCAGACCAAGTCGTGATCACAACTGACAATCCCAGGAGCGAAGATCCGTTGGCCATCATCGCGGAAATCGAAGTGGGCACTGCGGGTCATAATAATTTCTCGGTCGAAGCGGATCGTCGCCGAGCAATCCATTCAGCAGTCAAGGCAGCTCGAGCAGGGGATATCGTCCTGATTGCAGGAAAAGGGCATGAGAATTATCAGATCGTAGGGACTGAAAAGTTTCCTTTTGACGACCGTGAAGTCGCACTTCAAGCTTTGATTTCAACCTGATTCTAAGCGTTAAAATTCATCAGTTGTGCTGATGGGACTCCATTCGTAATGATTGTGGCTCACCAGGTCAAAATCGCTACGCAAATCCCCCCTTTTCGAAGTTGTCAGGGCTTATGAAAACTTTCAGTGTCGCCGTTTGAGTCTCTGTTGCTGCCCTTTGGGCTGCGACCCCGGTGTGGGCCCAATTCCCGGGCTGTCCTGCTTCAGACGGCAGCGATTTGACCGAATAGCGCGACGCAGCAGCGGACTCCTATCTCCTGAACAACGGCACTCCGGTTCGCTCTGCGATCGAGCGGCGTTTCGTGTCGGGTATCCCCGCCTGTATCTCTAGGTTGAACGACATCTTGCACTCGCCGCGCCTTTCGACCGCGCTCTATCCCACCACGGTTGATGCATCCATGATCAACCCTCCCCAGGAATTCGTGGTTCCGGGTCAGCCCAACTCATTCCAAGTTCCTGCCGACTTCGAAACTTTATGGCGCGCCAGGGGTTGGAGAGCGGCCAAGTTCAAGACTCGCGGGAGTGGGGAATTCGACTCCGGCACTTCGACGCTTTACATCCTCTACGTGCCCGGCAGTTCGTTCAACCCTGCACTGGGTTACGATCGTTACATCCAGTTCAGTCTGCCGACAGCCGAAGACTATGCGCGCGAGGCTCGCCATGAAGCCCCACTGCCACCATTTTTTCCATTATTTTAATGGAAAAAGCCGCCAATGGCCGCAAGGCGCGCCCGTACTTCCAGCTCTTCAGCCGAGATAGCGGCGGCAATCCCGTGTTCACTCGCCAGTCCCCTTCGAGTGAGACGGGCTGCTACAGCTGTCATCCCAACGGCTTGCGCGCGGTTTCTCCGCTGGGCTATATCACCCGTGCGGGAGAGCGCGAGTTGCCCGTCGAGACCTCGGCTTCGATCAGTTTCATCAATAGTGCCATGTCGAGTTACGGGCAGATCGAGTGGCGATCGGTCGTGGTGCCGGAGAAGGGTGCGGTCACTCGGTTCGTGAAGCACGAGCTCACCGGCCCTCCCATCGGTCCGATTCGTCCGTTGACGATCAACTCCTCCGCTCAGGGGGAGGTCGATCGCTATCCGACCCGCACCCAGGAATTCATCGTGGGAGCGGATGGAGGCTCCGGCTGCGCGTTCAGCCAGAGGAGTCTGAGCGTGGGCGACGTGTTCGGGCGTCCTGGCATGCAACACACTTTCACGATGACAGGCGACCCCTAGGTTAATTGGAAAAAAGTGAAAAACGCGATGAACTGCGCCATGTGCCACAACGGTCAGGTCCGCAGAACCCTCAACCACGACACCGACTCGAGCGCGGTGGCTTTCAAGGTTCTGGTCGACCAGACCATGCCCTTGGGAGCGCATAACAATCAGACCCATACGGATACACTCACGGAATACGAGCGAATCGCCCTCTACAACTGCCTCTACGAGGAAGAGCCGCTCGAGTCCAGATCGTGGCTCAAGGAAAATGCATGCGCTTCGGACTCCCACTCGGCGCCTTGATCCCAGATCGAAGCGTCGGGGGATTGACGGGGTCAAGGGCAAGCGTAACTGTTCCGAAAAGCCTCTCATGGGTGGCCAACCGTTCCTGACGGTTCTCAGCTTGAGTCTCGCTTCAATTTTCGCGAATCCATTCGCCCGTGCCGACTCGGCCCTTTTTCTGAATCGCGCTTCAGCTGAAGGATCATCGTCTGTTTCGGAAGGCATCGAGCTGGTCTGCGTCGGCTCAGAGATCGCCCGCAGCGTCTGCCGAGTGGCCCAGACCCGGGGCGATGAAGGATTGGCGTCTGAAGCAGTGGCTTCGTCCGAAGCCGAGCTGCTTCTGCGCGACGTGTCCCGAGAATTCGCCCGGATGCCAGCAGGGGATCGTTCGCTTGACAGCCCCCGTGGTCCAGTACTGAGGGTGGCCTTGGATTTTGAGGGCAGGAAAGCTGACCGGGTCTTTCGAGTTTCAAAAAGTGCCACCGATCTCGTCCCCATCATCGCGATTGAAGTCAAACTGACGCGAAAGCTGAAGTGGTGATGGTTCGCCGAGGGTTGGCAACGGCGCTCTGCCTTCAATTCGGGCTTCAATTCGGGATGATCCTCGTTGGAGTCTCGACCGCGCATGCAGTCGAGCTTGAACACGTTCTCGCCAATCCCAACTTTTTCCAGGGAATCCTGAATGGGACCCCAGAGACTTCTTGTCGGAGCAGCGCTGGGTGGACCAACTTGCCCTCAAACTTTGCCGGTCGATCCCCTCCTTTGGCTTGTACCGATCCGGTGAAAGCAGTCTGCTCAAAAGCCTTGGTTTCGTTCTCGAGCGCATCGAAGCTGAATGAAGCGAAAGTCAGGCACGATACTGAATTGAATCCCCCTTTTGATGCGGCAGGCTTGAGTGCGAAGTATGTCGAGTACGTCACTTCGCTCACGGAAGATCGAGCGGCGGGGAAAATCTCGAATCGTACGGTAGCGCTCGAAAAGGAAGTCACCGGATTTTTGAAGGGCTATCAAAACCACCTTGTCGCGGTTCAGGCCCGCATCGAGCGGGAATTCGCAACATCTGGCGCCGCCGAAGTCGGACTATCGATGTTTTATGAGGGCGTTCGGGGAGCCTTCGTGAAGCGCATCCGCACGGGCGGGGAGTTTCGCTTTCCGGTGGCTGGGGTGACGGTCGATGAGATCGCCGAAAAGGTATTGAAAATTCAGCTCGTGACCCCGGCAACGCTTGCAGCGAATGGAGCTGATTTCAACTCGTTGCTCAATTTCTACCTCCAATGCGGAAGCGATGGACTCGTTCAGCAGGCCTTTTATACAGAAGATTCAAATTCGCTCACGCTGTGTCCAGGGCTATTGCTTCAAGCGGTCAGTCGCGGATCGATGCAGTCCCTGGCTTTCGTGATCGGGCATGAAATCGGTCATTCAGTCGATACCCTCGCAGGTGATTTCCCGGGTCATCCGTTCCAGGCGGGGCTTTTGAAGGAGGGATATTCCCCTTTCCTGGAGTGCATCCGAAAGAACTACGCAGCCCGTTTCAATTCGATCACCGACGCGATTCGCCTCCTGGTGGGAAAAGAGATTCCCAGATTGGCCGCGCGGCTCGCGAAAGTCGAGTCCGGAACCCCACCGGGTGTGGACGATGCCATCAAACTTCATCGTGCGATCAATTCGGCTGATTTTCGGCTTAAGAGTCTCAAATACGATCTCGCGCAATTCACTGCGCGCTACGGAGCGGCCGGAGCTCCGGTCTTCGGTCATGCGGCCGAGCTTTGCGCCGATTATCAAGGTACAGCCGCTTTGCATCGATCCTTGCAGTTGGCCGATCCCGCAGCGCGCGAAATCCTGGTCCAGGAAGAGCTTCGGATCTTTTGCGAAAAGTCGCCGAATGAGTTGGGCGACGGTCGACATCCTTCCGGCGAGTTCCGGATTCAGAACGCCCTACGGCACCCCGGAGTGCGCGAAGCGCTGGGGTGCCCGAAGCTCGGTGCTGCCGATTCTCCTTGGTGTTCCATGGGCGGCACGGCGCCCTAAAGGTCTTTACAGAGAACTTCGAACTCGAGGCACTCCACGCGGACGATCCCGAAGCGGGGATCATCGGCTGGAAATGGCCGTCGTTCTCCTGTCAAAAGGTAGCCTCGTCGGAGGTACCACTGGATCAGTTCTTCGCGACCCCGGATGACCGTCATCTCGATGCGCCGGCATCCCCAACGGGACTTCACGAACTCTTCGCCCGCCTCCAGGAGCCTGCGCCCGAGACCCCGTGCCTGCAAGCCCGGCGATACGGTGAGCATCCCGAGGTATCCGAGCCCTCCGGCCCGTTTTTCAAGCAGGACGGATCCGAGAAGTGGGGCGCCCGTGGAGTCGGTGGCGATGAGTAGCGCGTGCGTCGGGGACCGGAGAAGTTCCAGGATCGAGTCACCATCGGTGCGTTGGCCGTCGAGGAGATCGGCTTCGGTAGTCCAACCCTTTCGGCTCGAGTCACCGCGATAGGCGGAGTTCACGAGTCGGGCGATGGCTGAACATTCTTCAGGATTTGCAGGGCGGATGAGGGAATTCATGCTGCACCACTTTAGCATGAAAATGCCATCGGGTTCAGCCGGTTGGCGCCGGAACTCCTTGACTTTGCTTTTTATTAACCACTAGCATTCTCTATGCTCTTCCATCTGCTGTACCCGCTGCACAACGAGTACGCATTTTTGAATGTCTTCCGCTATATCACTTTCAGGACCTTCGGCGGCGCGATCACTTCTGTTTTGCTCAGCATCCTGATTGGACCCGCTTTCATCCGGTTTCTGCAGCGAAAGCAGATGGGTCAATCGATTCGGGACGACGGCCCGAAGTCGCATCTTTCGAAAAAAGGGACCCCGACGATGGGGGGAGGACTCATCATCCTCTCGATCACGGTTTCGACCCTCCTTTGGTCTGATCTAACCAATTTGAATATTTGGATTGCGTTGGTCACGACGATCCTTTTCGGCTGCGTCGGGTTCGTCGACGACTACCTGAAAGTGATCCGCAAGAACCCCAAGGGGCTTTCTTCCAAACAGAAGCTTGCGGGTCAGATCGTGGCGGCCTTCATTGCCGCCTATGTCATTTACATCATGCGAGAGATCCCGCCCGTCCTGAAGTTCCCCTTCTTCAAGGACTGGTCGCTCGATCTGGGGGTCATGTTCATCCCCTTCGCGATGCTGGTGATCGTGGGATCTTCAAACGCGGTCAACCTCACGGACGGTCTTGACGGCCTAGCGGTAGGCCCGACGATCACCACGGCCATGACCTTCTTGATCTTAGCCTATTGTGCCGGTCACCTTAAGATTGCGGAATACCTTCAGATTCCGCATATTCCAGGAGCGGCGGAGTTGACGATCTTCCTGGCGACCGTGGCAGGATCCTGCCTGGGATTCCTCTGGTTCAATACTTATCCTGCCCAAGTTTTCATGGGTGACGTGGGTGCGCTTGCGTTGGGGGCGGCCCTGGGCGTTGTCGCGGTCATCACCAAGAACGAGTTCCTGCTTGCTCTTTGTGGCGGAATTTTCGTACTAGAAGCTTTGTCTGTCATGGCACAGGTGGCTTCGTTCAAGA
>JAYVNB010000144.1:0-5421 GCA_043759365.1 Bacteriovoracaceae bacterium
CCCGTCGACGGACGAGAGACTTTTGCGCTTCGTCAACTGCACTGGCACCTCCTGGATCGGTTTCACGGAATCCCAGGACCCCGCCCACGAGGCTTCCGATCGAAAGCGCCTCTGTGGCAAGCTCGGATTCAAAGTGGAGGAGAGCTTAGATGTCTGCCGCTCTCGCACGCCGAGGGCCCTGAATCCCCATTGGGAGGCTTGCACTCGATGAAGCTTTCCCAACTGCTTCGAAGCTCGATGCTCCTCCTGATCGCGAATCTCGCGGCAGGAGCGGTGAACTACCTCTATCAAATTAAAGCCGCAGCTGGACTCAATGCCGTCGACTACGGCGCACTCAGTCTGTGGCTCGCGTATGTGGGTCTTGGCCTTGCTCTCGGGGCGGCAGCCCAAATCCTCTCCAACTTCCTTCCGTTGCCGCGATCGCGCCTGGGCGCCACCGGTACGCTCGCCACGCTGCTCGGGATTTTCGCCTCGGCCTATTTGTTCATGGGCCCACTCTCAAGAGCCGCGCCAGGCTGGGACCTCGCAATCCTCACAGTGACGGTGGGAGCGACCTTCAATTTTCTGCAAGGGCAATTGCAAGGGCAGGGACTGTTCTCTTGGCTGGCTTTCACGGGACTCGTTCAGTCCCTAATCCGGATCTTTCTGATTCGATCCGGGGGCGATTTGAGCTGGTTCGCGATCGCCACTACACTGTCTCTCTCCGGAACTGTCGCGGTTCAGGGGGTTTGCCTGTTGAGCGCCCGCGCTTCAGGAAAATGGTCGAGCCACATCGCGTCCCCTGCCGGGAGGAAACTTGGCGCCGAAGTGGCCGGCGCCTGCATTCTTGCCCTCTCCATCGCCCTCATTCCTCAGATGGATCTGCTGAATCTGAAGTGGGCACAGGATGCCGAGGCACTGGGAAAATTCGCGCGTGCTTCGCTTTTCGCCAAGGCAGTTTTTTTCGGGGCATTGACGCTTTTGCAAATCACGCTCCCTTTCCACATCCGGAGACTCCGTGGCTCCCTCACTCCAGAGGCGCATCATCAGGTCAAGCGCCTCGAAATCCTCGGGCTCGGAATTTGTTTCATCGGCTCATTGTCCCTGTACTGGATCGCCCCTTGGTTCACCGCCCGTTTCCTCGGTTTTGATTTGAGTGAGCAACGCTCCTGGGTCGTGCTTTCCTGCCTGGCCATGACTGTTCTTTACAGCAACCTGCAAAAGATCCAGCTCCGCTGCGCCGAAGGACAGTGGAAAATGGCGGCGATCCGCCTCGGCGCCCTCGCGCTGGCCATGGCCTTGACAGCGATCCTGCGTCCGAGCACGGTCACAGTCTATCTCGCAGGAGCTCTCGTCTACTACCTCGCGATCGGCTTCGCGGGCCTCCGGAAAAAACCGACTCCCGCAGTCCGCACTTGACTCAATGAATCAGCTTCTCGATCACCCAGCCCTCGCCTGTCCATACGGTTTGCGACGGCCACCCCACGGTGCATTTCAACAGTAGGTTCCGCCAAGGTGAGCCCGGTTCATTCTCGATTTCGTCGAGTTTGAGGAAAGCATAATCCGGGCACTCCGCCGGCAAAAGCTTGAGCTCCGGCCAGCGGGTTACAAACCGGCGATTGGCGACCCATGCCCCCCCCAGTTCGTCCGAGACCACCGCCGCTCCCTCGGGAATCCGTTCACTCAGCGCATGCCTGGCTTCAGACTGATTTTGCACTCGGCCCGCATAGTTGCGAGCCTGCCCCCAGGGATCCTGAGCGAGCAGGAGGAGTCCCGCGACCGCCCAAGGGCCGATCCAGCGAGGGTACTGGACGAGAAAGAACAAAGTGACTGCGACCAGAGTTGGCAAAATCTCCAGGACATAATGAAATCCCGAGCCACGAAGCGGAGGATAAGTGGAGAGAAGTGCGGAAGCGAAAGAAGGCACCACCCCGAGCAAGAGCCAGGAAGCACGCCCCGACCTGAAGAAGAGCGGAATCCCGAGAAAGGGGAGCAGGAGGACCCGGAGGTACCTCAGGATTTCGGACCAACCGATGGCGGAGATCACTTTGCCCGGCGAACCGAGCAGCGTTCCGAGAAATCCACCCAAGCCGGAGCCCAGATACGAATAGTAGCGAAGAAAGTAGTTCTTGTTCTCGGGATGGGGAAGCTTCTGGAAATAGGCGAAGCCGACGATCAGAAGCGCCGCCCCGAGTGCGAGGTTTAAGGCAAGTTTCAGCGGGGGACGCTTGATCGGGATCCAAGCGATCAGGACGAACGCCGCATTCACGAGAAGGATCTCCTTGGAAAGCGCGCTCAAAACGAGAAGGCCAAGGATGCGCGCCCAGCGCGATACTGCCGACCCGGTGGCGGTGAAGAGAAGGCAAAGCGTCCACGAAAAGGCGCAAAATGCGATCGAGTTCTCGTGAAAACCCCAACGAAGGTTTCCCCAGAGGCTATCCAGGCTAAGACCGAATACCAAAGTGGCGGCCGCCAGACGGGAGCGAACTTCAACCGTCGCTCCCGGCATCCGCTCGGCGAGTCGGATCCATCCTGCGACTCCGCCAAAAAGGATCAGGGGATGGAGCAGTGGGAGCAAGACAGGAGTGCCTCCGGTCAGGGCGTGAAGAGGCGCCAATAGCAACAATGTAGGAGAGAGGTGATCGTAAAGAAAGTTTCCGGCTCCGCTCATCGAGCTCCAGAAACCCAGCCCATGGTTGAGGCTCCAAAGGATCTGATGGAAGATGCCCACATCGTACATCGGATAAGACAGCCCCAAAGCCTGCAAGACCCCCAGTCCGCAGGCCCAAGCGGTCACGAACGCCAGGGTGCGCCATCTCCATTTCGGAAGCTGAAGCGCCCTCCAGGCCATTCGCGCACCCTGCACCCCCCAGCTCAGCTCACCCCACGCCGGAATAGCCGCCGCCAAAAGCACTAACACGATCGCGGCTCGCCGCGGATCGGCTCCGTGACTCAGGAGTCGCCTCCCTCCCCAGGGAATTCCACCCGCGATCCAGATCGAAGCGCAAGCGATGGAAAGCGCATCCAAAGTGCGGGCGGCCACACGTCTCATTCTCCCTTTATAGGGACTGCACCCGCTGGCTGTCGAAGACTATCCACTGCCGCTCTGCTATTATCGAAACCTCATGCCGTTCCTGATCTTCCTGACTTTCGTCATCGTGTACGGGATCTTCAGCCGTCTGGGGATCGACATGCACCACGACGGCATCATGTTGAAACCCGCGCTGGACGTGGCGGCGGGGCAAACCCTGTTCCGCGAAACCTTCACCCAGTACGGACCCCTCTCGACTTACCTGCAAGCGGGCGCGATCCTGATCCTGGGTCCGAAGCTCCTCGGCCTCCGGATCGCGACGACTCTCGCCTATGGAGCAGCGGCGAGCTTCCTTTACCTTTCCTGGCGCTCCTTCCTTTCGGTGGGCTTGAGCCTGGTCGCGATCTGGGGATGGTTCCTCTGCGCACCTTTCTTCAGCGGAAGCTGGAATTTCTTGCCTTGGTCCTCATCGTTCGGTCTGGTTTTCCAGGGGTTGGCACTTTGGCTTTTTCTGCGCGCAGGTTGGGAACGGGATCCCAAGCGGCGTCCCCTCCTCCACTTTGCTGGAGCAGGTGTGGCAATCGCGCTCGCTTTCCTTTCTCGGCAACCCGTCGGCTTTCTTTCCGGCATCGCACTTTTGCCGGTTGTCCTCCTCTGGCCCCACCCCGCCCAAGGCCGCTGGAAACCCACGGGCGCTTACCTGGCGGGAGCAGTTTCAGTCGTAGGGGGATATGTCGTATTCCTCGCCTTTCGCGGCGACCTTTCTGAGGCTTTCTACCAAACCGTGACCTGGCCCGCCCGATGGTCCACCGATTACGCCACTTCCCCCCTCAATGTGATCGGAAACCTTTTTCCCTACCGAGATACCCGCATCGCTTTGCTCGTCACGCTGGTGCTCGTGTTTCTGCCCACTGCCCTCAAAAACCGCGGAAAAATCGGTGACCGGGCACGCCTCGGTTGGACACTGGGTGCGATCGGGTTCACGGTCGCGGCTCTGGCCCGCATCCCTTTGACCGGAATGACCTTGTTGCAAATGAGTACTGGGGGTTGGGCTTCAGTTGTGCCTTTTTTGGCGCTCGTCATCGGGGTCGTCCTCGCGCTCCGAAAGTGGAATGCCGGATCCGCGATCTCCGGTCCGCAACGGGCCGCGATCGCATCGGCGGCACTCGGCGCAGCGTCTTGGGCACAGTATTTCCCCGTGCCTTGCCAGCTCCATATTTTCTGGTCCATCGGACCGGCATTCGGGGCCTTCGTGTACCTGTTTCATTTTTATTTGAAGTCGGCGCCACGATGGACCGCCGCAGCCTTGCTCCTGCTCTTCGCGCCCGCACTGATCGAGCGACTGGAGCAAGGAAGCGTAAAACTCCAGGCTGCCGACACTCCGATGCCGCAAGGGAGCGTCCTATCGGGACTTTGGGCGGCGCGATCCGAGGTGGAGATCTATACGCAGTCCTGGAACGCAGTGCGCGAGTATGAGAGCCAACATCCCGACACCCCCATCCTGACGCACGGCCCTCACGCCCTCTTCAACGGTTTCGCGGCAAACCTGGCCAACCCGGGACCGATCTATGTGCTCTGGCCAGGCCTCCTGCGGGACTCGGACGAGAGAGCCCGGGAACGGTTCATCCGGGAAAAGCATCCCATCGTCCTCTTCGAGGAAATCGAATTCAAGCATCGCGACATCGACGGCTTCATGAGAAAGTTTGGATACGGAATCTGGAAGAGAATTCCAGGGCTGGACCAAGTCTATCTGGTGCAAAAACAAGGGGCAAACACCTTGACGCCCGGACGGCCGACGTCCTACAACCAGAGTGCCCCCGACATCCCTGTGAATAGGTGACCTCTTTGCAAAAATTCAGCTATCTCAGAAGCGCGAACGCCGACTACATCGACGACCTTTTTGCACGCTACTCCCAGGATCCCGCTTCGGTGGATGATTCCTGGCGGTACTTTTTCGAAGGGATCGAGCTCGGAGTGGGGACGGATCCGGAGGGCGCCGTTTCAGCTCCTTCGACTCCCGTGACCTCGAGCGCGATTACTCCGGGCGCTGGAAGCGTCGCCCAAGAATGGATCGCGGAATCCAGAGTCGTTGAACTGATCCTCGCTTATCGACAACGGGGCGGTCTCCTGGCTCATCTCGATCCTCTCAGCTCGACCTCGCCCACCCACCCCTCCCTTGAACTCGCCCGGTTCGGACTGACGAACGCCGATTTGTCCAAGTCGTTCGCAGCGGGCCGTCTGGTCGGGCTGGACCACGCAAAACTTTCTGACATCCTCGCGCTTCTGCGCGACACTTACTGCCGAACCGTCGCAGTCGAGTTCATGCACATCATGGACGACACAGCGCGCGAATGGATCCGCAATCGGATGGAGTCCGCCCGCAATCGCGAGGCACTCGACCCGGCCACCCG
>JAYVNB010000145.1:0-5416 GCA_043759365.1 Bacteriovoracaceae bacterium
TTCGAAACTCTTCTGAACGAATAATCATCGGAAAATTGTCCTGTCGCCCCTGGGTTTCTTAACTTTCTAGGTGCGACATCTTTCCTGACATAGGGGGAGTCGGTATGAGTAAGAGCGCTCCGATATGCTTTTGAGTGAGATCCTCTGCACTCATTCGTCCAGCATCTCCCAGGAGCGGCGCTTCAGCAGGAAAAAAGTTTCAACCAAGCTTCTCCCTCTGGTTCAGCACTCCTGAAGTTCTGGGTCCGGGGTCAACCGGCGAAAAATTAGAAATGAGGTGCCTGAAGTGCACGCCTGATTGCGATCAGCGCGCTTTGGAACTGTATCAACCACCAGGTTCGTTAGGTCTCGATGCGCCAATTTACCGAACCGACTGCCCGGGACCGGGAGGAACGGCGGCGAGAAAAAAAGGAAACGAATCGGCTGAAGCGGATGCTCTCGAACTGGCTAAAAATAGAGATAGGAGCGAAGTCATTTTTAAGCCATTTTTTACTCCGGACTTTCAAGTTCGGGTGATTGCGGAGTACCGCGCTCGATACTCCTCGCAACCGCTGCAGGGCAAGGGATTGAGGAGACTAGTCATTGCCGTTGGGTGGGAAGAAATCCAGAGTTCGGCGGCCGCCGCCAACTCAGGCCGTTTTCCTAGAATCTTCTCATAACTGGCCGCTGATAAAGTCCGCTGGATCAGTATTTTCAGTCGATGCGTGGACGAATTAACGAAGCCCCTCAGCTCTTTGCGATGTTCCATGTCGAGGATCGGATCCGAGCAGATCACCCGCTCAAGCAGGTGAAAATTCACGCCGACGAAATACTCGCCTCGATGAGTCGTACCTTCACGGCAATGTATGCGGAGCTCGGGAGACCTTCGACCCCGCCTGAGCAGCTCCTGAAGGCCCAGCTCCTGATTGCGCTCTAAACCGTTCGTTCGGATCGTCAGTTTTGCGAGAAGCTGGATCACGACCTGCTTTACCGCTGGTTTTTAGACATGGATCTCGACGCACCGTCGATCGATCACTCGACGTTTTCCAGGAACCGTGAGCGGCTGCTTGAGCATGAAGTGGCCCGGAAGTTTTTTGAGAAGGTCGTGGAGTTCGCGCGCTCCGAGAAGTTATTATCGCACGTGCACTTCACGGTGGACGGCCCCTTGATCGAGAGTCTGGCTTCGATGAAAAATTTTCGCCCGAAACGCGAGGAGGAAAAAACTCCGGGCTTTGATGACCAAAATCAGGATCCCGGCAATCCGAGCGTCAGCATTCAGGGAGAAAAATGCTCGAACCAGACGCACCGCTCGAAAGGGGATCCCGAAGCCGTGGGAGGCCCACCAAACGTTCGGCAAGACCCTCAGGTCGTGGCTTAAGCCGATCGTGCGGATGTGGAGATTCTTTTAAAAAAACGGCATCACCGAAGGCTTCCACACGAAGATGGAAGTGATCAGTCGGCGGGCCTATGGATTTAGGAATTTTAAGAACTACCGGCTTCGCGTGATTGCACTGTGTGTGTGGAATGGAATATTCACACATCGGATTTGATTCAATGCAGAATCGTCGTGCCCCTCGTTGTGGGGAAGAGCCTGATTTGGGTGGGAGTCTGACGGCTACCACTCTTTGTCGGCTTCACAGGGTTTATCGTTAGACTTCGAACCCTTGCAGACTTTGAAACTGGAGCCGATGGCCGGGATTGAACCGGCGACCTACGCTTTACGAAAGCGTTGCTCTACCACTGAGCTACATCGGCGCCTGAAATCGACAGAGGGTTTGTTTATAGAGTGATTCGAGTTTGAAATCCACCCTCATCTTTCCGGGCCAAGTGTATGGAATGGGGGAGGTGTCGATCGATCATGAACTCAAAAAATTCACAGGTAAAGCCGGTCCTTTGGAAAGTCCAAGTCTGGATCCACCGTTGCCCTCTCGAAAGCGGGGAGTGCGAAGTCCTGCTTCTTCAGACAACGGCGGAGCGCGGCAAGCTCTGGCAGCCCGTCACGGGATGGGTTGACCCGAGCGAACCTCTCGCTAAGGCTGCCCAGCGGGAGGCCGAGGAGGAAACTGGCTGGCGGTTTGAAGGCGAACCTCACGCATTGAACCTCGAGTTCGACTTTACCGGTCGGTGGGGACCCGCTCGGGAAGCGGTGTTCGAGCTGCGTGCCCCAGCTGCTGCAAACGTTTCGGCTTTCTCTCCAGTCCTGGACCCGAGCGAGCACATGGATTGGAAATGGGTGGATGCAACGCGGGCGCTCGCGTGGGTTCCACATGAATCGCAGAGACAGGCCCTCGAGTGCTTGATCGCGAAGTTTAGTTAGAACTCCCCTCGACTTCTCCTCTAGCCTTACGCTATTCCTGCAAACTCACCC
The DNA here is from genome assembly GCA_043759365.1 of Bacteriovoracaceae bacterium. Taxonomy (GTDB): domain Bacteria; phylum Bdellovibrionota; class UBA1018; order UBA1018; family UBA1018; genus JAYVNB01. The sequence continues at coordinate 2,348 of JAYVNB010000145.1, forward strand.
GAACGAAAGGCAGGATACGGAAATGGCTGCGATCCATGAAGAGAATTTAGGCCTTGGAAAAGGTCTGTATGCGGTGCTCACCACCAACCAAGGTGCAATCACCGTCAAGCTCGAGGAGGAGAAGACCCCAGAGACTGTGAGGAACTTCGTCGGCTTGGCGACCGGTGAAAAAGAATATACGGACCCGAAGTCGGGAAAGGCTTCGAAAGAGCCTTTCTATAACGGAACCGTGTTTCACCGGATCATCAAGAACTTCATGATCCAGGGCGGAGACCGCTTGGGTCAAGGCACCGGCGGACCCGGATACCGTTTCAAGGATGAGTTTCATCCCACGCTCCGACACACGGGCCCAGGAATTCTATCGATGGCCAATGCTGGTCCAGGTACGAACGGCTCGCAGTTTTTCATCACTCTCGTTCCCACTCCTTGGCTCGACAACAAGCACTCGGTGTTTGGAACCGTAGTCAAAGGAATGGAAATCGTCAGTGCGATTGGCAATGCAGCTACCGGTGCACAAGATCGTCCGCGCGAAGAAATTCGAATCGAGAACGTGAAAATCGTCCGCGAAAATTGAATCGGAATTGACAGTGAATCGAAGCTTAGCCATCATCGCTGTCACAATGACGCCGTAGCTGTACAGGCGGCGAGGAACGGGCCCGTTAAAACGGCCCACGAATTTAAGGAGAGATATCGATGAACAAAGCTCAATTGATCGAAGCAGTCGCCAAGGCCTCACAAGTCACCAAAGTTGACGCTGAAATGTGCCTGAACAGCGCGATCGATGCGATCAAGAAAAGCGTGAAGAAAGGTGAGGATGTCACCCTCATCGGTTTCGGCACCTTCACCAAGAGCAAGCGTAAAGCTCGCATGGGCCGCAACCCTCAGACCGGCAAAGAAATCAAGATCCCGGCGATGAACGTTCCTAAGTTTCGCCCAGGTCGTGAATTCAAAGACGCAGTCCGCTAATCTTAGCGAAGCGTTTTCGATTCTTGAAGCCCGTTCCCCTGCCTGGGGAGCGGGCTTCTTCATTTTCAGACCGGGGGAGTCCATGGCATTCGAAGTCGGGCAGAAGGCGCCAGCATTCACTTTGATGACGGAGACGGGTGACGCTTTCTCGATCCTCACCGCATTGCAGGCCGGCCCTGTGCTCCTCGTTTTTTATCCGGGCGATTTCACACCCGTTTGCACGAAGCAGCTTTGCGGGTACCGAGACGGCCACGATGAGTTCGCGAGGCTCGGAGTCCAGGTCGTCGGAATCAGTGCTGACGACTCCGGGAAGCACCAGAGGTTCAAGGCTCAGTATGTATTTCCGTTTCCACTCCTCACGGATCCGGGAAAACGCCTCGCAAAATCCTTGGGCCTGACTTCTAAGTTCATGTTCGGAGCGGTGAGCCGAGCCAATGTCATCATCGCTCGCGACGGAACGGTGCTCTATAAGCAGGTCGAAGCGGTCGCGTTGACTTATCGTTCTTCCGGCGAAATCCTCAAAGTCTTGGCGGAGCTCAAAGCTTCAGGCAAGATTTGAGGGAAGATGCTCGACATTCAAGGTCTGTCGAAGAACTATGGGTCTGTCCATGCAGTTCGTGAGGTCAGCCTCACAATTCAGGAGGGCGAGTTTTTCTCGCTTCTCGGACCCAGTGGTTGCGGCAAGACGAGTTTGCTTCGGATGCTCGGAGGTTTCGAGCGTCCCACCTCAGGGCGTATTCTCCATCAAGGTCGAAGGGTGGACGCGCTCCCTCCCCACTTGAGGCAGTTCAATACGGTGTTTCAGCGCTATGCCCTTTTTCCCCACTTGAGTGTCCGACAAAACGTAGCGTTCGGACTGGAAGTGAAGCGCGTTCCGCGAATCGAAGTGAACCGAAGGGTCGAAGAAGCGCTGGCGTTGGTGAGGCTCGAAGAACTCGGAGATCGTTCCGTCAAGACCCTTTCCGGGGGGCAGAGCCAGCGAGTGGCTTTGGCTCGGGCCCTTGTTAACCGGCCCCAAGTTCTTTTGCTGGATGAACCGCTCTCGGCCCTCGATCTGAAACTTCGCGAGCAGATGCAAGTCGAGTTGCTGGCTTTGCAGAGGAGGCTTGGGCACACGTTCATTTTTGTGACCCATGACCAAGAAGAAGCTCTCACGATGTCGGATCGCATTGCGGTGATGAACGAGGGTCGCTTGGAGCAGGTTGGGCCGGCCGAGGAAATCTACAAGCGACCTGCGACGGGTTTCGTTGCTGGATTCATAGGGACGATCAATACCTTGGAGGCCTCATGGCCTGAGCTAGATTCAGGCTTGGAAGGGAGTCGATTCAGTCACGTTCGCCTCAGGCTGGGAGATGGCCGATCGCTCGAAGTGAGTGCCACTCCTGAACAGCGGGCGGCCGTTCAGTCGGGGTCCGCTGAACGACGGGTTCGCGTGCTGGTGCGTCCTGAAAAAGTGCGGATCGGCGAGTTGACTGGAGAGGGTTGGAACCGATTCGAAGGCACGATTGGGGAGATACTCTACCAAGGTCCGGTAACTCGCCTCGTGATCAACGCCCCTGCATTGTCCCAGAAACCCTGGATCGTGACGGTAGAGAGTTCTTCTCACAACGTGGGGCAAGCGGTTCAGTTCGGATTCCACCCTGCGGATTGCGTTTTGATGGGAGAGAATGGGCAAGCGCTCTCAAGCTGATCGAGACCGTTCCGAACCGCGGGTGTCTGGGCTGTTCGCTCTTCCAGGAGTCGTCTGGATGGGTCTGTTTCTCGTCGTGCCGATCGCGATCTCGGGGATCTACAGTTTTGCCCGACGCGGAACTTACGGCGGAGTCCTCTTCGAATACCAGTGGGGTAATTACCTGCGTGCATTCGATCCGCTCTACCTGCGGGTGTTGTGGAACAGCGTAGAGCTCTCGGTCCTGACCACTGTGTCTTGCTTTCTTCTGGGGTATCCGCTCGCTTATTGGTGCGCAACCGCCTCCTTGAGGCTTCGTCCCTGGATTCTCATCGGAGTGGTCATCCCGTTCTGGACCAACTTCGTGGTTCGCGCCTATGCGATCAAGGTTCTGCTCGGGATGACGCCCGAGTCTTGGTCGCTTCTCAACAGCC